>JABDCB010000045.1 GCA_013288325.1 Bacteroidota bacterium | reverse complement strand
GCATGGCAACAAAATAGTTAGGCACGGTGCTATCTGGATATTTGTTTGGATGTATTTGTACTTCTCTGCACCAGCAACAACTCATTGGTTTTTTCAGGCCATTGGTTGCGTATTTAGTGTTCTGAATTTCTCCATTCTCTATTACGTACTTTTTTGCTTTATTATACCTTATACATGGAAGAACGAGAAGCTCGTCATTATACCATCTATTTGCGTGCTTTTCACATTTTACTTCTGCATTAGGTGGTGCATAAGCGGTTTTTTGATGCATTTTGTTCATTTAAATCCACCACCTGATTTATTTATACACGTACTCACGGTGTCAGGGCTTTTTTTTATCCCGATTAGTATAATGGCCTTTACTTCTTACTTTAATCAACTAGCTCTTGACAGACTCCGGTTGGAGAAAGAAAGAGAGAAAATACTGATGTATGAGGAACTTGATTTTCTAAAAAGCCAATTTAATTCCCATCTTACATTTAACTTCCTTAACTTTCTTTATAGCAAAGCCCATACTAGTTCAGAGCGGGCAGCAGAGGCGATTGGTTTATTCTCAGAAACGCTACGCTATTCTTTAAGAATAGCCCCAGAAAAAGTTGTTTCTATTCAAGAAGAGCTTGAACACATTTCCGGTTTTATCAACCTTCAAAAGTGTTTGAATCAAGATGTGTATTTTGAACTGTTATGTACGGGAAATACTGATCAGGTGAAAATATTACCCAGAATACTCATTTTATTTGTTGAAGATGCCTTTAGAAATGGTATTAGTCGTGACCCGGATAATCCGATTCGGGTTGTTCTAGAGACAGGTGTGAGCTCAATTGTTTTTAAAATGAAGTACAAAAAAGATTTGAGAATCAACAAATTAGGATCCATTATTGATCTAAATGTTAAAAAATATTTAGATCTCTATTACAGAGAACGGCATCGTCTCGAAATCAGCGAAGAGCATGAGTTCTGTTCAATTAATTTGTTCTTAAATTGTTAGAAGGGGGGAGGCGAGTTATATGATCGTTTATGCTTGCCCTTTGCCCGTTTACAATACCATAAAACAAAAGCCATGGAAAAGACCGACACAGGGAATGCCATCACACCAGCAGATCCCTCACCCTCATCCACACCCCACTCCTTCTGTTCTGAATCAGTGTAGTAAGGGCGTTCGTTTTTCCTCCCCCTAGCCCCCTCCAAAGGGGGACACGGGTCTGGGGTGATATAAAGAATGCGGCATTATGCTGTAGTACACGCCCCCAATCCACAAATCCCTGCTAAAAACCTACTTTATACGATTAGTAAGCCATCTCCTCCCTGGTTTTATAAGCAAAAACTATATTAAAAGCGCAAATAGGCGCTATTGATAAAGGAGTAAGCTCTACTACTAAAGGAGTAGGATCTACTGCTAAAGAAAAACACCCTACTACTAAAGGAGTAAGCTCTACTACTAAAGAAAAACACCCTACTGCTAAAGGAGTAGGCTCTACTACTAAAGAAAAACACCCTACTACTAAAGGAGTAGGCTCTACTACTAAAGAAAAACACCCTACTGCTAAAGGAGTAGGCTCTACTACTAAAGAAAAACACCCTACTGCTAAAGGAGTAGGCTCTACTACTAAAGAAAAACACCCTACTACTAAAGGAGTAGGCTCTACTACTAAAGAAAAACACCCTACTGCTAAAGGAGTAGGCTCTACTACTAAAGAAAAACACCCTACTGCTAAAGGAGTAGGCTCTACTACTAAAGAAAAACACCCTACTACTAAAGGAGTAGGCTCTACTACTAAAGAAAAACACCCTACTGCTAAAGGAGTAGGCTCTACTACTAAAGAAAAACACCCTACTGCTAAAAGAGTAAGCTCTACTACTAAAGAAAAACACCCTACTGCTAAAGGAGTAGGCTCTACTACTAAAGAAAAACACCCTACTGCTAAAGGAGTAAGCTTTACTACTAAAGAAAAACACCCTACTGCTAAAGGAGTAAGCGCTGCTGCTAAAGCAATAGACGCTATTGGTGAATATTCAGCTTACAGAAACAGAACAAAAAAAGCGACAGGCGCAGGAGGCAGCGGCAGGGAAAACAATGTAGTGACCAGTTAGCAATGACCAATTGGCAAACAAAGAGAAAATAAAGAACGATTAAAACACAGAACTATTCTTCCTTTTCAATCCCTTTTTAGCTATTTTAGATTGGTATAAAGATCGCTTTATCAAAAACGAATGCTTACTAAAACATATGGTCATGAGAAATACATTCCGGAAAAATTGGGTCAGAAGCTTATTGGCAATCCCCCTGTTCTTGCTTGGAGCCAGCTGTAACAAGGCTGGTAACAATGATGTGAACCAGAAACTCATCAAGGATTATTATGCCGCTTATGAGAAAAAAGACTGGAACATGCTCAACTCCCTGATGGCCGATGGCTTCGTTTTCCTCAGCCCCAATGATGATCATATTGATTTAAAGACTTATAAAGAACGTTGCTGGCCCAACTCTGCCAGCATCAAAAAATTCGATATCGAGAAACTTGTTATCGACGGGGACGACGCCTTTGTGACCTATAACGGATGGACCAATGATGGACGCCTGTTTCGCAACACGGAATACTTCAAATTTAAAGACGGTAAAATAAAAGAGAATGCCTGTTACTTTGGCCCCGGTGTAAGCTACCCGGATAATAAAGCAGCTAAGTAGAGCGGCGGGAGGCAGGGGCAGGGAAAAGCAATGTAGTGATCCCGAAGCTTCTTCCGGCCCATATGTACACATTTAAGTATTAGGCTTAATAAACCGATGAATCGCTTTATCGGCATTATCCTGAAATGACGTGTTTTTCAAATCAGTAAAAAAAGTGCTTTGGTCAACCAGTTCACCGGACAACTTACCCTCTTTGCTTGCATAAAAAACACCGCTTTTATATTGATCATCTGAAATGCCATCTACAAAGCGTTTCGCCCCTACTTCCAGCTTATGCACCATTCCGCCTATCAATGGGAACACAACAGGCATCATAAAATTCTTCAACATAAATTTCATTGCCGGGGGAAGACTATCCGGTGCCAGCGTTCCTTTTGTGTTCCCGGGACTCACAACAACAAATTTGAGGTTAGGATATTTTCTTGCCATGGATAACGTCCACATGGTTGCTGCATATTTAACGTATCCGTATGCCTGCACCGCATCGAATTTATTACCAAAATAGGATCCATCCAGAACACCGGCAAACTCATCTACTGAAGAAGTCTTCATGGAAACTGGTTTCATTCCAAGCGCCTTTACTCCCGGTACCGCTTCCGCACTGACTGATAGTACTACTTTTTTTATCTTATCCCGTTTAATTAACTCCTCCACTAAAATCACATGACCCAAAATATTCGTGGCAGCTAATTCATTCATACCGGAAGGTGTTATTTTCCCGGCCGTTTTACCAACCATTCCACCTGCATTTAAAATTATTGCATCAATAGGCTCCTTTATCTTTTCCACTGCTTTTCTTACCGAATCCGCATCCGACACATCCCCGATCATAATTTCAAAGATCCTTTTTCCCGTTTGCTCCTCCAGGTCTTTTTTTGCTGCTTCGGCTTTCGCCTGATTTCTGCAGAAAAGAATTACCTTTTTGGTTTCCGGTTTCAAGGCTAACTGTCGGGCAGTCTCTTTCCCAAGCCCAATATTCGCTCCGGTTATCAATATACTTTCGTTCATATTGTCTGTTTTTTAATTATTGCTGCTACAAAAATAATTACTTGACAGGTGTTCTTAGTATCAATAAGTCCATTAGATTTGCTCAAACGTACATATTAAAGCTATGGATGCATTAAGCGGTGTCTTAGAGAGTGCCAAATTGAAAACGGTTTTTTATCCAAAATTTAGCTTCACTTCGCCTTGGGGTATAGGAATGGAGCAAGATTCACGCTCGCAGTTTTGGAGGCTTTTAAAAGGCACTTGTTATTTGAGGGTACCGGGTGAGAAGGTTATAAAATTGAATGTGGGCGATATTGTTTGTATTCCTCATGGTTCTAAACATCTCATTTCAGGCAAATCGAATACTACGTGTGTGCCGGCTTCGCAATTCGGCAAAGCTTTTCACAGTGGGAAGCCTTTGTTTCAAGGGAAAGATGAAGAGACTATATTAATGGGTGGGCATTTTGAGTTCACTCCATCTGTACAACATCCTTTTATTAAGACCCTGCCTAAAGTGATACATATAAATACCACTAAAGAATTAAACTTGTGGCTGCAGCAAGCCGCAGTGATGATGAATGAAGAGATCAGCACTGAAAAAATAGGAAGTAAATTAATTTTAGGGCGCCTGGTCGATATACTTTTTGTATTAATTATTCGTGCTTATATAGAACAGGCCGATATAAAAAAAGGATTTCTTCTGGCGCTAAAGGATACCAGAATCAGTAATTCTTTAAAATCTATGCATGAGTCTCCTGAAAAAGACTGGACATTACATCAATTAGCTGTAACTGCTGGAATGTCCCGTACGTTGTATTGCAGAGAATTTAAAAGATTGGTAGGCGAAACCCCATTAAGCTATTTGACCAACTGGCGCATTTTAAAAGCCAAAGAGATTTTAGCAGAAAGCAAAGAAAATATCAGTGAGGTAGCCAGTAAGGTTGGCTATCAATCGGAAGCCGCGTTTAACAGACTTTTTAAATCAAAAATCGGAGAAACCCCGGCAAGCTACCGAAGGAAGATTCTTTCCTGAAGAGATAAGAATTTTATAGTAACGTGCTGTTTTTTCCCTTCAGACAGAAGCAAAAAAGAAACATTGGTGTCTTCCACATGCACCGGGCTGGAATTGTTACGGGGACACGAAGTGGCTGAAAACAAGAAAGCCAACGCGGCTTACATAATTTCCCCTGAGACACATAATGCGTGCTATTGTGTACATAATTATCTATATTTGTGTATAATAGTATACGTTATGAACGACCGAACCCCCATCTTTTTACCCTCTTCCGTGAAAACGCTTGCGGCATTTGGCGAAAATATCAAACTCGCCCGCTTGAGGAGAAGGCTTACGGCCGAGCAGGTTTCTGAAAGGGCAGGCATCAGCCGCAGCACCTTGCACCACATTGAAAAAGGCTCCCCGAGTGTGGCCCTGGGTTTATACTTCCAGGTGCTTTTTGTGCTGGGTCTGGAGAAAGATTTACTCAAGGTTGCTGCAGATGATCTTTTAGGAAGAAAATTACAGGACGCCGGATTGATCGTGAAAGAACGGGGACCCAAACGCCCGAAATTGTAAACCTCCATGGCAAGAGAGAAAGAAAGAAAGGAGATACTGGTGTATGCCGATTGGAGCGGCCTGGGAAAGCCGTGTTTGATGGGGACATTGGGTGCAACACCAGTCCGGGGAAAAGAACTCTTTTCTTTTGAATATACGGACTCCTGGTTAAGGTCCGGTTTCTCTCAGCTGATGGATCCTGACTTGCAGCATCTGTCCGGAACATTTTATCAAAAAGAAGAAAAACCGAATTTTGGAATGTTTCTGGATTCCTGTCCCGATCGTTGGGGTCGTGTTTTGATGCAAAGAAGGGAAGCCATCCTGGCAAAGATGCAGAGACGTCCAGTCAAAAATCTGCTTGAATCGGATTACCTCCTGGGTGTATATGATGAACATCGAATGGGAGGATTGAGGTTCAAACTGAATGAAGAAGGTCCCTTTTTGAATAATAACACCGACTTTCCAACTCCTCCCTGGACTTCTTTAAGAGAACTGGAAGAGGCCAGCAGAAAGTATGAAGACGATGATTTGAATGATTCCGAATCCTTGAAGTGGATTAACCGGTTAATCGCTCCAGGATCCTCTCTGGGAGGTGCAAGACCCAAAGCAAGCGTGGTGGACCCCAAAGGAAACTTGTGGATAGCCAAATTTCCAAGCACCAAAGACGATAAGGATATCGGTGCCTGGGAGATGGTGGCCAACGAGTTGGCAAAGAAAGCAGGATTAACGGTTGCCGAAGCCACTGTAGCGCAATTTAAAAGCAAGCAACATACCTTTCTCAGCAAACGATTTGACCGGACCAACAAGCAGGAACGGATTCATTTCGCTTCCGCTATGACCTTATTGGGATATACGGACGGCACAGACTACTCTGCAGGTGTAAGCTATCTGAATATAGCCGAGTTTATTTCCAGGCATGGAGTGAATAAGGAGAATGACTTGCAGGAATTGTGGAGGAGAATCGTGTTCAGCATCTGCATTAAAAACACCGACGATCATTTGAGAAACCATGGATTTCTCTTAAACAAGGAAGGCTGGATTCTTTCCCCCGCTTTCGACATCAATCCGAATGAATATGGGAAAGGGCTTAGTCTGAATATTTCGGATACCGATAATTCACTCGATCTGAATTTAGCCCTGGAAGTTGCAGAATATTTTTACCTGAAAAACGATTCGGCCAAACGGATTATTGCAAAAATTAAAAAGGCTGTCGGCTCCTGGCCGGTGCTTGCCAGGAAGTATGGAATTTCGCGAGCGGAAAAAGAGCGGATGGATGGGGTATTTTTGTCGGCGTGAGCTATCTCTTATCCTCCTGACCTCCAAGTAATCGACCCTTTATTTATTTTATCTGACCGTTATGTAGAAATATAAATGCCGAAGGTAAAAATCAGATATTTACCCGTGAACAAATTCTGCCATTCAAAGTGCTTTAACTCCCTGCAATTATACTTGTGGTACAATTAAAATGCAATTGGTGCAATTCTTACTGAATACCACAGAGCTTTTGAAATCCCCCGATCGAACAGCATTCCGCGATTTAACCACTCTGGTTAGCGCCGGTATTTTAAAGAAAGAAGGGGATAAAAAGGCAGCAGGTATATTCTTAAAAAATAACATTGGCGGATAAACGACCGTTACATGGCGGATATGGCAGATAAAATCTGAGTTGGCTCCTAATATTTAGGTGGCAAACTGAAACATTTTACTCCCAAACTGAAACAAAATTGAAACATTTATGGCTCCAAACTAACCGGGCTGGAAGTGTTACGGGGACACGAAGTGGCTGAAAACAAGACAGCGGCGTAAAGACCAATCTTTTACGCCGCTGTGATTAGTGATCCCGAAGGGTCCGCTACTTATTTTCCTGCATTTATACTCTTTTGCCCGCCTTTTGTCCCCCACATGGGACCTCCGCAAAATCCATTCGTTAAGCCGAACCAAATCCGGCAATAATAGACTAAACCGAACTGACTACACATCTGACAACATGCCAAGTTGGCTTGCAATCGCATTTTTATTCCCATTTCATCCATGTTTTAAGCCCAAAAGCCCCAGTTGTGTGCCATATTGGCATGTCGCCAAACGCGGTCCGGCTTAGGATATAGGAAAATGAAAAACATCATAATATGGCGAAGTTCAATCTGAATTTGCGATGCCCAAGTGCTGACCGAGAAACACCAATTCATTTAATCGTTCGCTGGTTGAAGAAACGGCTTGTGTATTCCACCCAAGAGAATATCAAACCGAAGGACTGGGAAACTGTGAAGACAAAACGAAATTTTCAACGGGCTAAAGTGCAATATCGAGGGCACCCGGAACTGAATCTGCGACTTGACTGGATTATCGCAACGGCTAAAAATGCGTTTCGGCAGTTTGTCAATGACAATCATCGGCAACCCGAAGTTTCCGAGCTGATGGAGTTGTTGGACATGAAATTGAGGATGAAAAATGAAAAAGCTAAAACAAAGGTTGACCTCTTCGGATTTATCGAACAGTTTATTGATCGTGCCAAAACTAGAAGCAATGGAGAAACGGGAAAGCCGCTTGCCCTTGGTACAATAAGAATTTATACTCGGGCCTTCGCGGTGCTGAAAGAATATGCAACACGCAAGCGGATACGAGTTGATTTTGATACGATTGATTTGCAGTTTTATTTTGATTACACCAACTTTCTTGCAGAAGAGTGTGGGTTCGCAAACAACACTGTTGGACGTCATGTTAAAACCCTGAAGGCTTTCTTGAATGACGCGACTGAGCGGGGAATCAATACGAATATTGCATTTAAAAGTAAGCGCTTCAAGGTACTTTCCGAAAGCAGTAGCAGTGTCTATCTCAACGAGGAAGAGTTAGAGGAAATGTTTAGGTTGGATTTGTCGAGCAATGCCCGCCTAGAAAGGGTTAGGTCCTTATTTTTGGTCGGCTGCTGGTCGGGGCTTAGATTTTCCGACTTCAATTCAATTCAACCTGAAAATATTCAAGGAGACTATATCTCGCTTACTACACGGAAGACAGGAGAGCCTGTTGCCATTCCGATTCATAAGACAATCCGGCTCATCATGGAAAGATACAAAGGCCGGTACCCAAACTCTCTTCCTCCTCCGATTTCAAACGTGAAAATGAACAAGTATTTGAAGGAGATTGGGAAAATGATGGAATGCCTTCATGTGGAGGTTCAGACAAGTATAACACGTGGTGGAAAAAGTATAGTGACAAAGAGCAAAAAATATGAACTCATCGTAACACACACCGCAAGGCGCAGCTTCGCAACAAATCTTTACAAGGGAGGTTTAGCACCGATTGCCATAATGAAAATTACTGGACACCGCACTCCCAGGGCGTTTCTGACGTATATAAAGGTAACGGAATTTGAGAATGCCAAAATTTTAAAAGCACATTGGGAAAAGAAGGAGAGTCAATCGGCAGCATAAAAGACAACTTACGTATACTGTGTATCATTTCAACAAGGAATCCAAAGTTTAGAGCAACAAACCATAAAAACCCAAAACCATGACAACAGAAAATTCTAATCAATCTTCAAACGAAGAGTTAACCAATGCGATTCATTCGTTGGATGAACAATCGCTGATTCCAAAAGAGAGGAGAAGGAGGCTGAGAGTTGGTAATATTGTGAAAGACCAGAATAACTCCGCCCCCATTCAATTTGATTATTTAAAGGAAAACATGTCCATACGGACCAAGTTAATTTTGTTAAAGGAATTAGGTATTCTCAAACACTTGCAGGAGAACTTCCCTGTTCTTGACTATAGCGAGAGTCTTTCAAAGCTTCTCGCAGAAATGATTACAGGGGATATCGATCCCATCAGATTTAAGACTGTATATAACTCTTTGCGATCGGACTTGTCCTGGCTCATTACCCCAAAGGAGTCTATACCGAAAGAGGAAGACCCTTGCACCCTAACCGCAATTAAAAAGGCAAACTGCGTTTTGACGAGATATGGCCTTCCGCTCTGCAAGGTGTCCTAGGTGGGAAAGAAAACTATCTGCTACACAAGATGATGCTAGCGGATATCGAAAACGAAAAGTAGCATGCTGATCAAGCTGGAAGAAACACTATTCATTAAGCAGTCCGCGGATGCGATCGCCATATTGAAGGCTTATTTTTCGACCCTAGACAAAGTCGATAGGGACAAAGAACACTTCTTCTGTCTTGGACTTGCCAGGAACAACCGGGTTAAGTATTTTGACGTCGTGTCAGTCGGGACGCTCCATGCCGCGTTGGCGGAACCAAGAGAGGTGTTCAGGAGAGCTGTAATGGAGAGCGCAAGCAGTGTAGTTTTGGCTCACAACCACCCGTCTGGAAACGAGCAGCCCAGCTCCTCCGACAATTCCATAACGAAGAAGATGAAGGACGCGGGAGATCTCTTGGGAATCAAAATGCTCGACCACATTATCTTCTCCAATGGCGATGCGTACTATTCGTTTGCAGATGAAGGCCAGTAGGTATCAGGGTGTGGCTTACTAAATTATTCTATGTCAATTCTAGTGTTTAAACCAGTTTTACGATCAATATTAAAAAAGAAAATATGAAAAAGCTGAAAGCAAAAAAAAGTGCTGAGCAAAAATCGCTTGGGGAAATGCTTATCCTTCACCATAACTCGGATTCCCTTTTTGATTGGTTTAAAAGCGGATTCCTCTCGAATTTCGAAGGAAAGAGAAATGCTGACAAGATAGAGTGGGTGGAATTGAAAATCGAGGAGATTGAAAGCCGTATTATAGCTGAAAAAAATGACTTGAACCGAAGCGGATATCTTCTAGGATATACAGAGTATATGGAAGGGAAAGACACGAATGCTGCAGAGAATCGAATATCTTTTGTATATACAAATCAAGATTACTCCAATGGGGTTGCAGATGCAAAAACACGAAAATATTTGCAAGATGAATTGCTAGATCTGCTTACTAAACTGCCAAAATCTGGATCACAAAGTAAAGTACGCCTTCCAGTGAAGGGCAGTGGAGAGGACTTACTTCTAAGCAAAAAGCAAGTCGGGGTACTGGTCCATTTTTTGCGAGATTCTAAAATTATTAGCCCCGATGCTACCAATTCCTTGATTGGTAGGTGCTTTGAGGAAATGTGTGGTTTTGAGGTCGGCCAAATGGGTGATTTTATTAAGTCATTTGATAAGGATCTGGTTCGAAATAACGAAAGGGATTTCGAAAAAATTCGTTCCGCCCTACAAAAATTAGCGGAAAAAATGGAGAAGGAAATTCAAAATCTAAAGCCACGGAATTCTAGTAAATAGCAGGATCTCGCCCGTTTAAAATTGAATCTTCTCACAGGCGCCAGTTCTATCAGTGCTACAGAAGAAAATCTCACTCCCGCTCCCATGCCGGCAAGCTTTAAAAATATTTTTTCACCTTTTCCCCCCACTTCCCCCCACCCATAATCTCAAATTCAAAGGACATTTGCGGAGACAGACAAAATCTTTGCTAAATGAAATTAATAATTTTATCAGTACCTGAATTGGAGGAAATAATCTCGCGAGTTTCAGATGAAACAGCAAAGAAAATCTCCAAACACAATCCTCCAACTCCACCCGAGACAGCCACTCCATTAGTCTCGAGGTCAGAAGCCGCCCGCTATCTGGGAATTACTACCGTGACATTGGACAGGTATTGTCGGGGTGCTAATAGTATACTAACCGCCTACCGCTTGGGCGGAACGATCAGGCTAAAGCGGTCTGAAATAGAACAAGCTTTAAAAATTGTCAAAACCATTAAAGGAAGGAGATTTGATTGCCTATGAATGCTTTGAAATTAATACCTCGTGGCCCCCCGCAGCTAAACAAACCAAAATGAATGAATAACAGAGTCAATGCGATTATAAATAAACAACAAACAAAAATCAAAATGAGAACAAAAAAAACGGGAGCAAGGCAGAGCCCTATGGCACCCATGATTAATGGAAGGAACGAGAATGGCAAAGGTGAAAACGCCCCAGTGTTCACACTCGAAGACAAAGTGAAAATAGCCCAAATAGATTGGGTCCATTTCACTTACAGCAAGCTATTTTTCGAAAAGATCAATCACCCGGGCGTGAATGAATCGGGCCAAAAGCGGCTGGAAATGATTCAAGCAGACCCCGGGCTTTCAAGACAGTTTAATGATGCCCTGCTTCTTGATATATGGGCTACGATATTTAATCCAGAGGAGCGGCCATTCTGTTTGGAGCTTTTTGCTGCAAGCATGGTTGAATTGTTTGTTCCTGATAAAAACTGGCCCTTTACGGCTTTAAAGAAAGTCTCTGTTGAGGAATATCGGTGAGAGAAATGGTCATGATTTCTCAAGAACAAGCTTTAGCCATGGGGCTTGGGTAGAGAGTGACCGAGTTGGGGCCGTAGCTGTTTTATTGGTTAGCAGCTGCGGCCTTTATTTAACTGAGAATGTGCCGGAAGAACACCGGTAGAAAATATAAAGTCATATTAAATCCAAATCAAAGAGATGAACGAACAAAAAGGGAAGGACGAAAAGAATGCAATAGCTCCCGACTTTACTGCAGCGGACAACCTTTTAGAGGGGCTGCGTGAGATTGCAAGTTTACAATCACTGGAGCCTGAACACCAGATTGAAGAGGTGAAAATCCCCCCCTTCCCAATCCAGGTGTTTCCTAAAGAAATGCAGAGGATAATAAAGAGCACCAAAGACAATCTAAAATTTCCAAGTGATTATATGGGGGCATCAATGCTTTCCGTTGCCGCGACAGCAATCGGAAATACTCACATGATTGTAGTTAGGTCGGGCTGGGAGGAGGCCTGCCTTTTGTGGTTTGCTTTGCATGGAAAATCTGGTGTTAATAAGAGCCATCCACTGACATTTGCTCTTGCTCCGTTATTTCGAAGGGATGAAACTGCGTTTCAGAAATATGGGGAGCAACTAGCAGAATATAATCGTCAAATAACTTCTGCAAAGGAAGATGAGGCTCAACAATCAAGCAAGGATAAGACCAAAAAGCCAACATTGGATAGGCATGTCATTTCTGATTGTACGCCGGAAGCTTTAGCCGTTACCCTCTATTGGAATCGACGCGGTATTTCGTTGTATTTCGATGAATTGGCTGGTTTCTTTAAAAATTTTGGCCGTTATAATAAAGGTAGCGATCAAGAAATGTGGTTAAGCATCTGGAGCGGTAAGGTTGTAATAATCGACCGGAAAACTGGTGAACCAATTCGCATTTCCTTTCCTTTTTGCGGTTTTATTGGCACAATGCAACTTGGCATACTTGATGAAATGGGTAAGGATGGCAGAACAATTAATGGGTTTATTTACAGAATTCTCAATGTTGCCCCCGAAGATGTGAAGAAGGAATATTGGAGTGAGGCGGAAATGGAGCCAGAAATTATTGAAAGCTGGGATAGGATTGTCTCTCGTTTGTCTGACCTTCCACTTAATCTTGACGAACATGGCGCTCCTGCACCCACTAAATTGAGATTCTCTCCTGAAGCTTGGGAAGTAATTAAAGTGTGGCAACGAAACAATACCGATTTGTCAAACAAAGCCTCGGACGATGCAATAAGTGGTATTTATAGCAAACTCGAGGTATACGTTTGCCGGATTGCCCTGGTGGTCCAGATGCTAAGGTGGGCCAGTGGAGAGGCAGAGAAAACAGAAGTGGATCTCTGCTCGGTGGATGGGGCTATTTTACTTATCGAGTATTTTAGAAGCACAGCATTAAAAATTCATTCTATTATTTCCAAAAATAATCCGGTTGAGCAATTGCCTCAAGATAAACGAAATCTGTATAAAAGTTTGCCTAAAACATTCACTACTGAGGTTGGGATTCGGACAGCACAGGGCATAGATTTCCCCGAGCGGACATTCAAACGGTTTCTGACTGAAAAAAACCTGTTTGAGAAGGTCAGCAGGGGTGTTTATGAAAAGCGATTCTAATTAACCGTCACAAACGGCACAAGCGTCATTGTCAAGGTCATTATTCTTTTTCTGTGACACCCGTGCCGTTTGTGACAACCATTATTGCAAAAAAACACCATGGCAGACTATAGATATACTTTGGAAAAGAGGGGTAAAAAATATTATTGTCCTTCCTGCGGTAAATTGAAATTTACCCGTTACATAGATACTCACAAAAACGAGCATTTGCCGGAGGAGTATGGGAGGTGCGAGCGAGAAATAAAATGTACATATCATCTGAACCCATACAGGGATGGGTATAGCCGGGATAATTGGAGTGAAAGAGGGCGCACGACTGAATTTTCTGATAAACAAGTGGCTTCAGAGACAGATCTTCCGAATCCCTCGCATATTCCGTTTGACATATTCATGCAAAGCAGGAGGTTTTATCAGAGCAACAATTTTGTAGTATTTTTAACTACCCTCTTCGATGCACCAACCATAAACCAACTTTTAACTCTTTATCACGTTGGAACTTCAGACCACTGGCCCGGAGCAACCATCTTCTGGCAAATAACCGAATATGGTAAGATACGGTCAGGAAAAATAATGCTTTACAATTCAGAAACAGGTAGGAGAGTGAAGCAACCCTTCAACCATATAAATTGGATCCACACTGTTTATAGGATGGATCGTTTCAATTTGCAGCAAGTATTATTTGGAGAGCATATCCTTCGGCATCGCACCGAATGCCCGGTTGGAATTCTCGAAAGTGAGAAGTCGGCAATTATTGCCAGCGCCTACTTCCCTCACATGGTATGGCTAGCCACCGGCAGTTTGTCCAATCTTTCAGTAAGAATTTGCCAATCTCTCAAGGGGCGAACGGTTTACCTTTTTCCCGATTTAGGGGCCTTCGAGAAATGGAATGATAAGGTAATGGAACTTATCGAGCTCATCCCGGAAACAGCCTTTGAGATTTCAGATTTGTTAGAGAGAAGCGCCGGCGAAGATGGGAAAGCAAATGGATTTGATCTGGCGGACTATCTGATTCGATTCCCGCACAAAACATTTTTTTTAAAAAAATCGAATAACGATTTTATTTGGGCTCACAAAGATGTCCAAGCCGAGATCCTCCCTAACAGCCACCGAGAATCAAAAGGAGTGGACGCTTCAGCAAACGCCGGGGTGTCTCCGGATGATGAATCGGCATTAGGAGACCTCATGAGACCATTTGGAGACACTGAGAATACTTTCGAGGAACATATCACGAAAATGGCGAACGATTGGTTTTCTTCGCCGGAAAGTGAAGTTTATAAATCGAACCAAAAACAAAAATCGTCAGAAGGAGAAAAGGCAGATTAAGATCATGGCATAAGTGTCATAGGTGGCACAAAGCGATTTTGGGAATGCCTATAATGACGCTCGTGCCACTTGTGACATCTGAATGATTAAAAATCATGGGCGAGCCCCGCCGGATAATTTGATTTTCATTATCCGAATATTTAACCGCCGAATATTTAACTACTTGGATAAATATGCGATGGAAACGGATAAAGCATTAAAGGAAAAACTTTTGCCGCTATTAGGTACAGGTCCGGTGAGGCTTATAGCAAAGAAGCTCGGATTATCAGAATCCGCCCTAAGGCGGGCAATGAAAAGATTGAGGATCAGACAACCGCGAAAATACCTCCGATCTTGCCGACTAAGCGCTTCAAAACTTGGCGGGGAAGCGGCCAGAAGGTTATTTTCTAACCCCGAGGCATGTAAAGCCAGATATAGGAAAAGAAATGCAGCGCGCCAGGCTGGCTATTATGCTAGATTCTCGATAGCACGGAGCAAAAAGAGGGAGGAAAACCAAACTGCCACGAAAAATTTGGAAACGGCTATCCTTCCCGTGGTTGCAGATCCCTCCGCTAGGTAAGATTCCCGCTTCCTGAATAGATGGAAATAGACATAACGCGCCAAGAACGATGTTTTTGCCGTATATTTTGCACAATATAACGCAAAATATACGGCAATTTATTAATTTGCCCACCCCAACTAGTCTAGCCGATGAAGAAGAAAAATCAAATTCTTAAAAGAGAAAGGTTCAAAAATGTAGCAGGCAGACGAGTACAGAAAGTTTTGGACAATTTGGATAGTCTCTCGAGGTGTGCAAACCGAAATAGCTATGACTATACTGAAAATGACATTAGCAAAATGATAGATGCTATCAATGACAAATTAAAGTCTCTAGAATCTTCATACACGATAAACACCAAGGCCACAAAAAACATCTTTGAATTTTAAATAAAGCGCATGAAAAAAATTTTCGATCAAATTCTTAAAACCAATACAGCGAAACAAGTAACAGATTTGCTCGAGATATTAACTGACGATTTTGACATTGCATGGGTTGCCGTCGGAGATAGGGGGAATAATCAGTCGACTATCAATATGGGTACGGATCCTGCCGCCGGTTTGATAGAAAGGATAACGAATGCAATGGATTCTATATTGGATCTAGAGTGGTATGAACAAGGTTCTCCCAAAGACATTTATAGCCCCAGGGAGGCTGTGCTTAAATGGTTTGATTTACAAGATGGCAAACTAAGAAATATAAAAGACCCGTTTCCAAAAAAAGTAACCGAATTAGCTCGAAAAATTCATGTTACTCTGAAAGATTCTGAAAGAGACAAATTTCCAACGATAGAAATTAGAGACCACGGGACAGGCATCAGAGGAGAAGATTTTTCTAAAACAATCTTGAGCTTAAATGATGACAATAAAATCAATAAGCTCCACCAAATGGGCGCTTATGGACAGGGAGGATCAACATCACTTTCATTTAACACGTTTACCATCATCATTTCCAGGCCACAAAAAATATTGAAAAAGGGGAATGCGACCTCTTTTACCATAGTACGATTTAATACAGGAGGTCTCGGAACAAGGAAGTTGGGTTGGTATGAATACTGTGTTTTGAAAAAGACAAACCAACCTTTCTCGATTGAGGTTAAAGATGAAATATTCCAAGCAGGAACGCTTGTCCGACATATTGGGATGGACCTGGAAAAATACACTACAAAAATGACCGGCCCAACTTCATCGCTTTGGTATTTGGCCCACCATTATATGTTTGACCCCATCTTACCGTTCACAATTACCGGCGAGAGGAAAAAGGACTTGAATAAGGGCAAGGTGGAGAATAGAAGTGTGCTGGGGAATAACAGAAGATTAACCCGAGGAGGAGGGGATGAAAAGGAGCTTACCCAATATTCGCGGGAAGCTACCCTTACTTTCAAAGATGGGAAAGTGACGATTTACTATTGGGTTCTTACAATTGAAGGAGACAAACCTTGGGATAGAATAAAAAACTATACCCTTCCTTCCCAGCCAATAATAATAACATTCAATGGACAAAAGCAGGGCTCATTACCAAATTCGATTATCAAATCAGATTTGAAATTGCCATTCTTAGAAAAGTATTTGGTTGTTCAAATTGAGTGTGATCAAATGGACAATGAATCCAAGCGGCAGTTATTCAGTTCAACAAGAGAATCTCTACGTGACACTTCTATACTCGAGGAGTTGAGAAAAACAACAATCGATACTCTCGATGCTGACGATGAACTTAAACGCCTAGATAGGGAAAGAAAAGATCGGTACCTGAAAAAGGACGACACGGAAGTATTAGATAAGTTGCGCAAGCGCTTGGCCTCAAGGATAAATGATTATCTTAAAGTTAATGGAGGAGGAAAGGGAGTTAAGGCAACGGACACCGGAACCACTGTTAAAACCAAAAAGCAGCCGCCAATTCCAGTAATTGACGTGCCAACATTTCTTGAAATCACTACTCCCGATAAGAAGGGAGTGTTTGCTGGGAAAACATTTAGCATAAAATTCAAGACCGATGCACACCCTAACCTCTTTAATAATGCTGATTGGTTCTATGCCGTTTGTGAACCACACTCATTTGGGAGCTATACCGGTTCCGCAAGAGTTGTTGACGGGTATGGAATAGCATATTTTAAGACGAATGAGGACATTGAGGAGGGAAGTAAGGCAAAGGTTATTCTTGAATTGAGGCCCCCGCGGCAAAAAACAGTTAGCGACAAGATTAATGTAGTTACTATCCCGCTTCCCGATGAGGCAGAAACAAGCAAGGCCGGTGACAAGAACACCCCAAATATTGAAGTGCTTGCCGTAAGTGAGAACGATCCGTATTATAAGGAAAACAATTGGTCTCATGAAACTGTCGCTGAGGTCGCCGATGGTCAAGGTGCTGTCTATATTTACATTAATGATTCAAATAGGCATCTTACAAAGCTTGTAGAAAGGGCACAGCAATACAGCACAGTTACTGTCGAGTCAATTAAAAATAGGTACAGAGAACACGTTGGTTTTTGTTCCTTTATGATTGAAAAAAACAAAGTCGAGGAACGTTTACAAGCAGAAAACGGGAAGACCATGTCTATGGATCAGGTCGAGGCAATCAAAAAGGCCAACTTGGCAAACGCCGGCGAAACTATTTGTGGGATGATAACCGATTTTTTTGATTACATAAGAACAGAAACACAAGAAGACTAATGATTGAAACTGCGAATAAGTTTATAACTCCATGGGCGAAGCAGAATGCAAGAGAATACGACTCTTGGCATTCTATGTGTTCATACTTGGGGGCATTCCCGGCTCCTCTAGCAAATTATTTTATACGTTATTTTTCGAAACCCGGAGATATCGTCTTGGATCCATTCTCTGGGCGAGGAACGACTGCTCTAGAAGCAAGAATTCTCGACAGGAAATCAATAGCAACAGACCTCAATCCGATAGCTCTGGCATTGAGTGAAGCGAAAAATGGTAGCTTAACCAAGGAGGAAATCCTATTAAGAATAGATGCTCTAGAGAAAAAATATGACCCTTCATTGTATCAAGGAGAGGCAAATGCCCAGGCAGATGAAGTACATTTAATATTTCATCCCAGAACATTGGCTGAATTATGTTACTTGCAAAGGAAACTTTTGAGATCTGAAAATCAGATTGACAAATATTTAATTGGAATTACGTTAGGTGTTTTGCACGGCGGAGAAAGAGCTGATGGGACATCCGGGTATGCGTCAATTGATATGCCTAATACTTTTAGCATGTCACCAGAATATGTAAGAAAATTTGTGCAAAAGAATAAACTGAATAGATTTTATAGAGATGTTTTTGGTCTGCTTCGGGAAAAAACCGAACGACTTTACAAAAAACATAGTGGCCTTAAACAAACGGGCATTGTAATAAAAGCGAATGCCAGAAAGCTTTCCGACGTGGAACAACTAAAAGCATTTCACAAAAAAGTTACACTGGTACTTACTTCCCCTCCCTACTTAGGGATCGTGAATTATGCAAAGCAGAATTGGATTAGATCATGGTTTTTGAACCAAAACCCAGAAAAAACTTCCTTAGAACTTGATGATGATTTAAACCTGTATGAATGGTTGCAATTTTCCAAATCCGTTGCCGAGCAAATGAAGGTTCTGCTTAAAAAGGACGGGGTGGCTGTTTTCATTATTGGGGATGTCGCAAAATCTAAAACAAGCATTATATCACTTGCCCGTGAATTTGCTCTAATGATAAGAGAGAGGAAGATTTTCAATCATGTCTGGTGTATCAATGACGAGATTTTAGATACAGATAAGACTACAAGGATTTGGGGCGACACAAAAGGGAATGCCACGGCGATTGATAGAGTGATTTTTCTTTCGGATATCAACCCATTCGAAAAATATTCAGACGTTACCGAAGTGGAAAAACTGGACTTTAAATTTGTTGAGAAAAGCACCAAATATATTATTGGCTGATGGCGAAATTATTGTTCCCTAGTGAGGATCCATGGTTTGACGAATTGCGGATCATCTCATCATATTCTGAGGCAGAGTTGGAGAAAATGATCATGTCTCATGTGGACACGGTATTCCCTAATTATGTGACAATTCCATTTAAAAAGCCCCTAAGTATTCCAGGTGCTACCAAGGGAAGAGCTCCCGACTTAGCAATAATAAGTGTAGATTATTCTGAGTGGTGGATAATTGAGGTTGAAACAGAGGGCGATAACCTTTCCCATGTAAAGTCGCAGGTCGAAGTGTTTGCCAAGTATGATTATAATAGCTATGAAATTGCAAAGTATATTGTTTCAAAGAGCGATTTGCTGGATATAAAGAAGGTCCTTGAAATGGTCAAGGATGTTAAGCCCAAGGTCTTAGTTATGGTAGATGAGCTAACAGAAGAATGGGAGAAAGAATTAACGAAAGCGGGCGCTACGATTTGCATTTTCCAAGTTTATAAAAATAAAGAAGGAGCGCACGCGTTCAGGATTCATGGGAAGTATCCTAAAATATTCAAAGAGACGAAATCTCACTGTGAATTCATTAAATCTCCTGCCAACACCATTATTGTACATGAACCAGAATGGTTAATCACGGCATTACCTCCATTACCAACCAATCAAGAAATACTAGCAGAGAAAGTATCCGAAGAAATGCATCAAGTGATAAGTGAAGAAGAAGTTGGAAAAGCAACCGAAGCGGCACTCGGAGAAGCAACCGAAAAACTAACAGAAGAAGCAGACAAAACATTTTCTCCCGCACCCCAATCTGTTGACGGGAGAGAAGTTGAAATTGAATTTGTGGGCAAATTAAGTAAATGGAAAATCATTTTAGACGAGGATAAACTATATCTGAAATCGGTTGGGATCAATAAGGTTCCAGTAATCAACACATACACTCTGTATACCGACGATTCTTTAAAACTATATTTGCAACACAACTAAATTCATGGACATACAACTTGGTTACGAGGTAATTAATTCATATAAAAGACTCTCTTATAAAGCATGGTATGCATTGGCAGAATTTGTTGATAATTCTACACAAGCATATGCTGATCACAAAAACATATTGGATCCAATCTACGAGAGGAACAATGAAAAACTAACTGTTAATATTGAAGTTGATGATGATGAGGAAGGAGAGTACATTTATATAAGTGATAATTCCATTGGGATGTCGAAGGAAGTATTGGAGCATGCAATAATAATTGGAAGACCCCCCTCAGATACCTCAGGAAGAAGCAAATATGGTCTTGGAATGAAAACTGCCGCATGTTGGCTAGGGGATTATTGGACTATTAAAACCAAGAGGCTTGGGGAAACGGTTGAGCACTCAATTGTGGTTGATGTACCGGCAATAGCAAGTGGTAACCCTGATTTGAACTATTCTGTAACAGAAGGAAAGGATGCCGATGAACACTATACAGAAATAGTAATTCGAAAGTTGCACAGAAATTTACTCGCAAGAAGGACGGCAGGAAAAATAAAAGATTTTTTAACCTCCATGTATCGCATAGATATAGATAATGATGAATTAGCGTTGATATGGCAATATGAGGAATTGAAATGGGATCGAAAGGTAAGAATAGACTCGAGATTAATTAAACGGGTTGACGGTACATTAGAAAAGGAGGAGTTTAGTTTTACTGTCGGCAATAAAAGTGTGAAGGGGTGGGCTGGCGTTTTTGAAAAGGGAAGCAGGAATGATGCAGGATTTTCAGTAATCCAAGCGAACAGGGTAATCGTTGGTTGGCCTGCTTCGTTTAGGCCAACTACAATTTATGGGGATCAGGAAGGTGGCTCAAATGATTTGGTAAATCAACGTCTCGTTGGGGAACTTTATATGGATGGATTTGATGTAAGCCACACCAAGGATGAAATTCTTTATGAAAATGAAGAGCTTGACGAATTGGAGTCAAAGCTGTTGGAGCATTGTTCAAGATTAAGAAAACTTGCACTTTCTTACAGAAAATATGAAGCAGATGAGCGGGAACCGACAATAGATGACTGCGCTGCAGCTATAAATGAGCTGGATAGGGAATTAAGATCGACCCAAGTCAACGATTTTATTGCTACATACGAAATCCCTTCTTTAAAGCTTATAAAAGAATCGAACGACACAGTTATGCAGGCTGTTATGAAGAGAGTTGAGCCAACAATTAAAGTGGAAATTGGAAGCGTTCGTGTTCTCCTTTATGTGGTTGAAGATATGTCCCCTTTTGAGCCTTACGTGATAGTTGAATCTACTAAGAGTAAGACACTTGTAGTTATTATTGTTAATAAGGCGCACCCGCATTGGAAGCATTTGACTGGGTCCGAGAGTATATTAAATTTTTTGAGACACTGTGCCTATGATGGAGTTGCAGAGTGGAAAGCATATTTCATGAGCGGACGAATTGATCCTGACACGATTAAGTTAATTAAAGATAACTTACTTAGGATTCCTTTTGAAATGAGGCAGAATTAGGCATATCGAAGAGGAGGGCGAAGCACCTGTTAACGGTCGCACGACACGGCATATTAGGTAACATACGAATTTTTTATGGACGCTCAGACGAAAGGCACACCGAAATTAAGGATAGAGTTTATTGGCATGGCTTTCGCTTTAGCTATTGGCCAGATTGGCTTGGAAATCGGAGATTTCTTTTACAAGGATGGCGGCCATTCCTTACTTGACTTTCCTTATGTGTTGTCACATTTGATACTTTGCATTTACATTATATCCAGCAGCTGGATTGGGTGGCAGACTTCCATGTCCCAAGGAAACCTAGAAGCGCTTAAAGACCCGTTTAGTATTTCATTTGTTATTTTGTTAATCGACTTGTTTCTTGTTATCTGTTATTTTAGTCTTGTTAAGTCTGTGGAGAACCTTCTGCCAGTAAAAGAGGCGGGTAAAGAGGCAATGACAAAAAGAGCACCAGAAAGTGTTTACGGTGTGATGTGGTCATTAATAATCTTCGGCTCTTATTTTGTCTGGGATATATTTTCTAAATTGATAGTCGAGGATCCCATCTCGCACAAGGCACAAGTAACTGCTGAAAGCCAGGAGAAATTTTTAAAAAGGGGGCTCCAATCATTAGGTTGTTTTATTATTACATTGATTTTAATAAGACCAATGACAAGTGGGAAGGCGCCATCTCAAATAGTTTTTACTGATGTGGCCTTATTTTTCACATTTGTTTTATTCAGAGGATTGAAATGCTTTAAGCTTATTGGCCATGAATATAAACGTACTAAAACATTTCAGTACGGATGGTATATTTTCTTTCCTGCGATAGGACTTATCGCAACAGTTATTTTATACTATGTGATTCTATGAAAAAAATTTTCGTTTCAGGCCCATACACCAAAGGGGACGTCGCAAAAAATGTGAAGATTGCAATGGATATTACAAATTATCTAATGGATAAGGGATTTGCACCATACTGTCCTCACTTGACTCATTTTTTGCATATGAACAATTGGCAGCCGTATGAAAAATGGTTGCAACTTGATTGTGAGTATCTGGTTGTATGTGACGCTGTTTTTCGCTTGCCGGGTGAGTCAGCAGGGGCCGATAAAGAGGTTCTCCTGGCAAATGAAAGGAGTATACCGGTATTTTACTCGTTAGAAACCTTAGAGTCGCATTTTACTTCCCCAAAATAGTCTCGTGACTACCGTTTCGTGCTTT
>JABDCB010000044.1 GCA_013288325.1 Bacteroidota bacterium | reverse complement strand
ATTACCTGTGATATCGGCGTTTCTCCAAGTGGTACCGGCAAAAGAAATAATTGACCCAAAGCCATAGGTTAACTGTTAGCGAGTTGTATTTTTTTTAGGACTTTATCACAAGCTTTGTCAAGCAGTTGAAACACTTCTTCAAAGCCTTCTTCTCCTCCAAAATACGGGTCGGGAACAGAAATCAGCTTATCGTCGTTAAGTACATTCAGGATAAGCTCTACCTTGTTTTTTTCTTCCTCCGTTCTGGCCAGAGCAATTACATTCTCATAATTAGAGACATCCATCACATATATGCGATCAAATGCGGAGAAGTCGCCCGCCAGAAATTGCCTTCCACGATGTTTACTGATATCAACCTGATGCCGGTGGGCATTGGCTATTGAACGTTTGTCAGGTGTCTCTCCGATATGGTAATCCGATGTTCCGGCAGAATCTACCAACACATTCCTGATACCGGCCAATTCCAGTTTGTTCTTCAAAATGCCTTCTGCCAATGGAGACCTGCAGATATTACCTAAACAAACCATCAATACACTTTTCATAAAGGCAGTAAAGAAATTAATTTTTGAGCGATTTGAAAATCATTTTGTAATAGGTTCCGTTCATTGAAATCTTTTCAATCTGACCATTTAGTTGTTCTGCAAGAATCCGGACGAGTTCAAGTCCAAGGGACAGGCTTTCTTCTTTATGAAAGGGATCGCCTTCGTAACCTAACCCATTATCACCGATAATCAATACAAACGTGTTTTGATCCAGAGTGGTATTAAGACGTATAACAATTTCCCCTTTTTCCATATTGGAGAATGCATACTTAAATGAATTTGAAATGATTTCATTCAGGAGTAACCCCAGTGGTACCGTGGTATTAAGGTTGAGATATTCTACCTTTAAATCAAGGACGAGTGATATTTTTTTGTCGATATTATATGTCTGGATCATGTTCTGAACCAGCATTTGAATATAATCTTTGATATTTATACGTCCAAAGTCTTCCGAATTATATAGCTTTTCATGTATCAGAGAAATAGCCCGGATACGGTTTTTGCATTCCTCAAAAACATCGAGTGACTTAGGATCTTCAATAAAACTGCTTTGAATACTGATAAGGCTATTGATAACCTGCAGGTTGTTTTTAACGCGATGGTGAATTTCTTTGAGCAATACTTCTTTTTCTTCTTTTTGTCTGATCAGTTCAATAGTACGGGCATGAATTACCTTTTCCAATTCTTCTTTTTCTGCCAGCTGTTTCTTTTTTCTGAATTCGTTATACGTATAAAGACAGGCGGATAGACACAGTACACATAAGGTTATAAACCACCAGGTGCTCCAAAAGGGTTGTTGTATAAAGAAAGCGAATTCAGATGGTGTTTCATTCCATTCATCTCTTTTGTTGGCAGCTTTTACTGTAAAGAGATATTGTCCTGGAGGGAGGTTGGAATAGGTAGCAAAAGGAGTTTCTGTTGGCGGGCTCCAGTCTTTGTCAAAACCTTTGAGCATAAACTCATATTTTATTTTTTCAGGAGACGTCTTATTGATGGCATGAAAATCGAACGTGATGTGATTTTTGTCAAACGGAAGCTTTACATTCATAGGCAAGTGATCCCATAGGCTGATGGAGTCGCTGTACAGATTCCAGTCTGTGTTTTCATAATACAACCTGACATTGGAAATATGAATGGCAGGTAATTCAATAAAATCACGTTCTTCGCGTGGGTTATAACGGATGATCCCTTTGATGGTGGCAAACCACAGATTACCGCTGTTGTCGATACAAGTGGCTCTGGAATTACATTCTATACCTCTAAAGCCTTCTGTTTTACCATAACTTTTTATCCATTTTATTTGTCCATTGGAGTTTAAGACAATTTCATTGAGGCCTTTGTTGGTACCCACCCATATATTTCCGTAATCATCAATATTGAGAAGGTAGACGGTTCCGGATGTGAGCCCATCTGTGGTTGAAATACTGTGAAATGTTTTTCCGTCATACATGGCCACACAATTATCGGTTCCGAGCCAGATCTGTCCGAATTTATCCTTCACCATGCTGCCTATATAAGGGTTGCAGATACCCGATTCGGCACCGAATGACTGGAACTTGCCATTAGCATAGCGAAATACATTATTACCGGTTCCAAACCATGTATTGCCTGAATTATCTTCACAAATCGAATAGATGTATGGATTTTTCAATCCTTCTGCCTGCCCGAAATGTTCTGTTTTTTTTCCATCATAACGATAAGCACCTTGTCCCCGGGTTCCTATCCACATATTCCCGTAGCTGTCTTCGACAAAGACAGCAGGATTAATCCGTGTACTATCCGGAACAATAGAAAGGGTACGAAAATGATGACCGTCATATAGCCGTATTCCTTGTGGTCCTCCAAACCAGAGAGTCCCCTTTTTATCACAATAGATACTGCGGGCCACAAACCCTTTCATTTCCGGCACTGAATTATAGGAAATGGTTTTATTGCCATCAAAACTGAATACTCCCCTCGAAGCGGAACCTACCCATATTGTATTCTCATGATCACTGCATATCCCAAAAATGTCTTTTTCCCGGAATCCATCCAGATTTTCATAGTATGTGAAGGTCTGATCCATAAAGCGAACCAGTCCGGATCCATTTGTTCCCAGCCAGAAACATCCGGAGCGGTCTTCATAGATTGAATGGATATTATTTACAGGCAGCCCGCTGTTTACATCAAAATGAAAGCGATGCCCTTTTGAAAACTTGTATACCCCATCGTTGGAGGTGCAAACCCAGAACTGACTTCTGCTATCCATATGAATGGCAGTAACCTCCGAACCGGTAGGAGTAGGAAGGGAATCCACTTTCTGGGTCGTAAGCCTTTCTTCGGCAACAGGTCCTGTAAGATGAGTTTTGAATAAGTTTCCATTGGTTTCGGCAAACCATATATTTCCATTGTCGTCACCGGTTATGGAACAGATTGAAAGTTTGCCGATAGCTTCATTCTGAACAGTATGTAGTTCCTGATTCTGAATAAAAAAAACACCCTTCTCTGTTCCCAGCCAGATCTCTCCTTTTTTATCCCGGTAAACACAACGAATATAGTTGTCTTTGAGTCCGGGTACATTGGAAGAGATAAGACTGGTCTTATGTCCGTTATACAAAGCCACTATTCCTTTGGCACAGATTACAATATTGTCATGATCATCCAGGGCGAGATGGTCAAAATGATCGGTGGCAATTACATCTTTAGTAGGAATGGGGGCAAATTTTTTGCCATTGTAAGAACAAAGACCTCCCCAGGTGGCACCGATAATTATGTTTCCTTTTTTATCTTCGGCCAATGAGGTGATTAGCTGACCTGATACTCCATCCTTTTGTTCAAATACCTGAAAGTTTTTTCCATCAAATTGGCAAACGCCTCCTCCGGCAGTACCTAACCAAAGATATCCTCTGCTATCTTCCAGTATGGCAGTTATTTCGGATTGAGACAATCCTTCATCCAGTGAAAAAACTTTAAAATTATAGATTTGACTAAAGAGAGGAGAGGAAATGAAAAGGGATACGCACACCAAAAAGAGTTGTACAAAAAGGGGGCCTGGAATATAGCGGCGTTGGTTCACGTTAATGCAATTAAGGTACTAAAAAAAAAGGAATCAGATGATCTGATTCCTTTTTTTTGCCCTTTCAGGAACTTATTGAATACTTAATTTTTTGTCCAGTTCCTCTATATACGCTTTAAAACGTTTGTCCGTATCCATCAGGTTATTGACTGTGCGGCAGGCATGAAGTACGGTGGCGTGATCCTTTCCGCCACAATGCATACCGATAGTGGCCAGGGATGACTTGGTCATATTCTTTGCAAAATACATGGCAATCTGTCTGGCCTGAACAACTTCTCTCTTACGGGTTTTTGACTTAAGCAATTCGATTGGAAGATCGAAATAGTCACAAACCACTTTTTGTATATAGTCGATAGATACCTCTCTTGCCGTATTCTTCACAAATTTGTCAATCATGCTTTTGGCAAGATCGAGGGTGATCGATTTTTTGTTGAGAGAAGCCTGAGCCAGCAGAGAGATAAGAGCTCCTTCCAGTTCACGAATATTGGTTGTTATGCTATATGCAAGGTATTCCACTACTTCTTTAGGAAGTTCAATACCATCGGTATAAAGCTTTTTCTCAAGAATGGCAATCCGGGTTTCAAGACTTGGAACCTGAAGATCGGCACTAAGACCCCATTTAAAGCGGGATAACAGACGTTGTTCCATTCCCTGCATTTCAACAGGAGGTTTGTCGGCTGTGAGCACCAGTTGTTTGCCGGTCTGGTGAAGGTGATTGAAGATATGGAAGAAAACATCCTGTGTTTTATCTTTTCCGGCCAGAAATTGTACATCATCAATGATGAGTACATCAATCATCTGATAAAAGTGGATGAAATCGTTGGTATTGTTATTTTTTACTGCATCAATAAATTGATGACAGAATTTTTCGGAAGAAAGGTACAGAACTGTTTTGCCCGGGTAGTTGCGTTTGATTTCAATACCGATGGCGTGAGCCAGGTGAGTTTTGCCAAGACCAACACCGCCATAAATAAGTAAAGGATTAAAAGCGGTTCCTCCGGGTTTATTGGCTACTGCATAACCGGCAGACCGTGCCAGGCGATTGCAGTCCCCTTCCACAAAATTTTCAAAAGAGTAGTTAGGGTTAAGCTGGGATTCAACATTTACCTTTTTAAGACCCGGTATAATGAATGGATTCCGGATTGTATTTTTATTTAAATCAATCGGCATGGAAACCGAAGGATTTTTAATGTCCCGGGAATTGGAGGTAGGTATTTTAACGGTATAAGGTTTGGTACTATTATGGTTGTTCTCCATAATAATACTGTATTCCAGTTTACCATCGGTTCCTAATTCTTTACGAATCGTTTTCTTGAGCAAGGTGATATAATGTTCTTCCAGCCATTCATAAAAAAACTGGCTGGGAACTTGTATAGTAAGTACGTTGGCAGAAAGTTTAATCGCTTTTATTGGTTCAAACCATGTTTTGAAACTTTGTACGCTAACATTGTCACGAATAATGGATAGGCAGTTTTCCCAAATCTTCTCATGCGACTTCTCCAATTTTGCTTTCAAGATTATTGATTTATATGTTGAACAAATGATTTTTTTTCGAGTTGTAAATGTATGCAAATAAAAACACCAGCAGGAAACTTTCCAACAAAAAAACTTAAAAAAAATATTCTCCCCCTATTGACTTTCTAGATAATTTATTCATCAATCATTTTCAGGCATTTAACTATTAATCATTTTTATCTTGTCTCTTTGGGAAGGAAATTCTCCATAAGCTTGTATACCATGCAATATAAGCATTTTGAGCGGTTGTTCCAAATGATTGTCACGTCAAATCAGTAAAAAATCTCTTTTCCAGGATATTCGAAATTATGTATCTTCAAGCGCTTTAAAAAGAAAGTTGATTCTCAAAAGCATTCTGGCCCTCATGATTCAAACAGAAATACAGATTCGGGTTCGTTATGGTGAAACAGACCGTATGGGTTACGTATATTACGGTAATTATGCTCAGTATTTTGAAGTAGCCCGGGTAGAAGCATTAAGGGAGCTGGGAGTCAGTTACCGTAAAATGGAAGAAGATGGGATCATGCTTCCCGTTCATACTTATTCGGTCAAATTTATCCAACCGGCATTTTATGACGATCTGCTGACGATCCGTACACGTATTCTCAAAATTGCAGGTACCCGGATTTATTTTGGCTTCGATAGCTATAATGAAAAAGGAGAACTGATTAATACGGCCGAAGTATCTTTGGTTTTTGTAAATGCGGTTACAAAAAAACCATGTCCACCTCCGGACGATCTCCTGTTACGATTAACAAACTAATCCTGATCAATTCCTTATTATTCCTATAACCATGAAACAAATCTGCTGCTTTCTTGTCGTTTTATTATCCATCTCTGCGCTTTCGGCACAGCAAAAAACCAGGAGCTACTTAGTTGATCCGCAACTGGCTCCTCTGGAACATAATGTGGATTTCAAGCACCTCAGGCTTGAGCTTGCTTTCGAGCCGGAAAAGGGACTGGTAAAAGGAGTAGCCACCCTTATTTTTACACCCTTGCAGGAGAAGGTAGACTCCATCCGCCTGGATGCCCCTCAACTGGATATAAAAGATGTACAGCTGAACGGGAAAACAGTTTCCTTCAAAACGGACGAGCGTAACCTTATTATATACCCCCATTCTTCTTTATCCTGGGATGCAACCGATAGTATACATATAGTGTATGAAGCTCACCCTCGTCGGGGACTCTATTTTATCGGATGGAATGATCCGAACAACCTGAGCCGCAAACAAATCTGGAGTCAGGGTCAGGGGGTGGATAACCGCTGTTGGATACCCATGTATGACGAGATGAACGATAAAATGACAACAGAGCTCATCATCACCTTTAATAAGGACTACCAGGTACTCTCCAACGGAACCCGTCTGGCTGTTAAAGACAACAAGGACAATACCCGTACCTGGCATTACCGGATGCAACATCCGCACTCTCCCTACCTTATTATGCTGGCTATCGGGAAATATGAGATAAAGGAAACGCATTCCAAATCCGGAGTGCCCATGCACCTCTATTATTATCCTGAATGGAAGGACCGGGTAGAAACCACCTATAAGTATTCGGAGCAGATGGTCGATTTTTTTGAAAAGGAAACGGGAGTAAAATACGGATGGGAGTCTTATTCACAAATACCGGTACAGGAGTATATGTTCGGTGCCATGGAAAACACCACCGCTACCGTATACGGAGATTTCAGTTTTGTGGACTCCCGCAGTTACCTAGACAGGTCGTATGTAGGAACCAATGCCCATGAACTGGCACATCAATGGTTTGGTGATCTGATCACAGCCCGCAGTGATGCACATCATTGGCTTCAGGAAAGTTTTGCCACGTATTATGATCAGCTTTTTGAACGCGATGTGTTTGGTGAGGACTCTTTTGACTGGTCGCGCCGGGATGCCAATAATAAATCACTGGAAGAGTCTCTGAAAAATAATTTCCCCATCGCATCCAGCGAAGGGGGGAATGTCCGTCATTATCCCAAAGGAGCTTTTGTTTTGAACATGCTTAAATATGTTTGCGGAGGAAGAGCTTCGTATAATAAAGCCATTACACATTATCTGGAAACACATAAATACGGGAATGTGGATTCTCATGATCTGCTCATTGCCTTTGAAGAAACATTGGGCTATTCTCTGGATTGGTTTTGGGACGAATGGGTATTAAAAGGAGGAGAACCGGATTATCATGTTTCTTTTCGGGAAGTGGAAGGCGCCGGTGAGTTTACCGTTAGCCAGGCTCAGGAGCTGACAGAGATTACCGGTTTACCTGTATGTCCCGGAGATGCTCCTTCCAATGCCGTAAAATCTGTCCCTTTCATCAGCGAGCGTCCTGCTACCGAATACCGTCCTGCCGGATTATACAGGATGCCAATCGTATTTGAAATTGTATATGAAGACGGTACCCGCGAAAGCCGTAAGGTATGGGTGGAGAAACAAACGGAAATTGTAAGGATGCCTGTTACCACCGGAAAAAAGATTGCCTATGTTTTGTTTGACCCGAACAATGAAGTATTGAAATCCGTCAAATTTGTAAAACCGTTTGAGATGCTTAAAGTGCAGGCGCTGAAAGCAGAACATATGCTGGATCGATATGATGCGGTAACAGCTATGCGCTCCGTTCCGCTCGAAAAAAAGCGCAGCACGCTTCTGCAGGTATTTGATCAGGAAACATTTCATGCTATTAAGTCGGAGATCATCACCCAGCTGGCAGCCGATCTGGATCCGGGATCAATTGCTCTTTTTCATAAAGCGTTGCGTGATAAACAAGCGTTGGTTAGAAAAGCGGTGCTTCAACAGGTTAGACCATTGGGCGATTTGCTCAAGGATGCGGAAGGAATGCTGAAAGATTCATCATACGACAATGTGCTGCTTGCATTGGATGTGATGACGCAGAATAATCCTGCCGGAGTGCAGAATTACCTGGATATAACAAAAGGTGTTACCGGCACGGTAGGACGGAATGTAGAAATAAAATGGCTGGAGATAGCCTGGAATCAAAAGAAGGATACGGCTATTGCAAATAAACTGGTAGCCTACTGTAGCAACTCTTATGAGTTCAGGACACGTGGCAATGCGGTTCAGGCAATTAAACGGATGGATTATTACAGCCCTGTGCTGATCAACTACCTGGTGGATGCCGTTCAAAGCCCGAATGGAAGATTAGCGGGCCCCTGTGGAGAAACGTTAAAACATTTTTACGAAATGGATGCGCATAAGAAACAAATCAGTGATGCCATCTGGTCCCAAAAGTGGGAACCGTGGCAAGCTCAGGCTATTCGTAAATATGTGAATTGAAAAGGATTGTTTCAGGACAGGGTGGCAACAAGCCCCAGGCTCCAGGCCTCGGGCCGCGCAGCGAATAATATTTTTGTGCTGGCCCAGGTTTTCTGAAACAGATCAGAGTGCCGGTATGCTTCCAGCGCTTCGGCATCTTTCCAGCGACTGTACGTAAAAAACACTTCCTGTTTATCCACATCGCGGTGAAGAGCCAGAAACTCACAACCGGGAAAAGCACGGATATGTTCAGCCGATTTATGGAAGATAGCCAGAAAAGTATCAGCCTCTCCTTCGCGAAAAGTCATTTTAACGATCCTTGTTAGCATGGAATTCGATGCGGATTGTTTCATTCATTGTTTTCTTTAATGCTTTCACAGCACTGCCTTTGTTCTGGCCTATTTCCAGATAACCGCTGGAATTAAAGAGTGCCATCATTTCTCCGTCGGCCACTTCTGAATACTTGCCAACAATTTTATCAATATTGTAACCGGCAATCTCAATGGTAAAGTTTCTTCCCTGTCCCGTTTCCCTGAACTGTTTTTGAGTGATATCCGTAACCAGATTTCCAACACTATCAATATAAATTATATTGCCTTTTATGCTATAATCATCAGGAGGCTGATGAAGTCGGTTTCGCTGTATCAGCTGTTCTTTTCGTTTGCCCAGCATCTCCAGGGTACCACCCCGGGCCAGGTGACAGGCTGCTTTTACAAACACATCGCGGGTGGGGAAAGTCATGGCATCATTGTCCTGTCTCAGGTTAAGCTCCACAATCAATTCCGCGCCGGTGGGAAAAACCAGGGAAAACAACCCATTGTCATTTCCAACAAAATAATGCCCCTGATGAAAGATCCCTACATGAGGGTGTTCAATGGTACTGACCGCATTAACAGCAATAATATGAATAGTACCGGCCGGGAAATACTTCCATGCATTAGAGAAAATGTAGGCCCCCTGAAGGATATCACAAGGCGGAATCAGATGGCTGATATCAGTCAGCGTAATATCGGGAATTTCGGAATAAATTGCCCCTTTAACCGTACTTACAAAATGATCCTTCAGTCCGAAATCGGATGTTAGCGTTATGATGGGCATCAGAGCAATTGAATGTTGATAATTTTAATCGATATTTAACGTTAAATTATCTTAATTTGCCGTTGTAAAAATACGAATTTCACAAAGCAAAACACATTGGCCGAACGGGTTATTGAGATCAAAGCGGATCCTGTTGAAGTATACGGAGTGAATGATTCCAAATTGGATCAGATCCGCAAATATTTTCCTAAGTTAAAGGTGATTGCCAGAGGGCATTCTATCCGGGCTATAGGAGAAGAACACGAACTGCGTCGTTTCGAAAAAAGTATTGACGAATTTCTAAAACATTATTCCCGCTACGGTACCCTTACCGAAACTATCATAGATCGTATTATCAATAAAGTTCCCGGGCAGGAAGTTGTTTCGGAAGAACTGAATAATGTACTGGTTTATGGAAACAGCGGACTTATGGTTCGTGCCCGGACAGCCAACCAGGTAAGGATGGTGGAGAGTTGTGATAAAAATGATATGGTTTTTGCCATTGGTCCCGCTGGTACCGGCAAAACATATACAGCTGTTGCGCTTGCTGTTCGTGCACTTAAAAATAAGGAGGTAAAGAAAATTATTCTTACCCGCCCTGCTGTGGAGGCCGGCGAAAATCTCGGGTTCCTTCCGGGTGATCTGAAAGATAAGCTCGATCCATATCTCCAGCCATTATATGATGCACTTTATGATATGCTGCCTGCCGAAAAGCTTCATCAGCTGATTGAAAGCAGGGTAGTGGAGATAGCTCCGCTTGCTTTTATGCGTGGACGAACGCTTGACAGTGCTTTTGTAATCCTTGACGAAGCACAGAATGCAACAGAAGCGCAATTAAAAATGTTTCTGACACGAATGGGACCTTCGGCTAAATTTGTCATTACCGGCGATCTTACACAGATTGATTTACCACGTCAGCAACCATCCGGTCTTCGTCCCGCTCTGGACAAAGTAAATGGAATTGAAGGAGTGGACATTATTTATCTGGATACACAGGATGTAATCCGGCATAAACTTGTGAAACAGATTATTGAAGCATATAACCAGGATAAAACACACAACGAATGAACCAGGTAATCATGAAGACTGACTTTAATTTCCCAGGTCAGCAAAAAAAATATCAGGGAAAAGTAAGAGATGTTTATACCATTGACGGAAAGACACTCATTATGATTGCAACAGACCGTATTTCGGCTTTTGATGTGGTATTACCGGAAGGTATTCCATACAAAGGGCAGGTGCTGAATCAGATTGCCGCCAAGTTTCTGGCTGCCACTAGTGATATTGTGCCGAACTGGGTACAAGGTGTTCCTGATCCGGTAGTTACAATCGGAAAAGCCTGCGATCCGTTTAAGGTGGAGATGGTTATCCGCGGTTATCTGAGCGGTCATGCAGCCCGTGAGTATGCTGCAGGACGCAGAATGCTTTGCGGAGTACCCCTTCCTGAAGGATTAAAAGAAAATGACCGTCTGCCATTACCTATTATTACGCCTACTACCAAGGCATCTGTAGGACATGACGAGGATATATCCAAAGAAGAAATTTTAAAACAAGGCCTTGTTTCCAAAGCCGATTACGAACAACTGGAAGCATATACCCGTGCTTTATTCCAACGGGGAACAGAAATGGCTGCTGCCAGAGGACTGATTCTGGTGGATACCAAATATGAGTTCGGAAAAGCGGAAGGAAAGATCTATCTGATTGATGAAATCCATACACCTGATTCATCCCGTTATTTTTACAAGGAAGGGTATGAAGCAAGACAGCAGAGCGGAGAAGCTCAGCGTCAATTGTCAAAGGAGTTTGTTCGCCAATGGCTCATGGATAATGGTTTTCAGGGTAAGGACGGGCAGAAAATTCCTACCATGACTCCGGATATCATTCATAGCATTTCCGAACGCTATATGGAACTCTACGAACACATCACCGGTGAAAAATTCAAGAAAACGGATGTGTCGAGTGTCATAAACAGAGTAGAGGAGAATATTGTGTCTTATCTGAAGCTGCATCATGCAATTTGATCATCTTGTCTTGTTTAGATGATTATTTATATCTTTCAGACTTATATATTCCCGCGCGGATGCTTAACCGCCTGTTTATTATTTTCCTTTTATTACCGTTAGCCTGTTTATCGCAAGCCAAGTATGTCATTACGCTTGATCTGAACAATATTTCCAATGACAGGATAAAGGTAACGATTGTGCCTCCGCATATAACAGATCGTGAAATCCGATATGTGATGCCGGCTTATATACCGGGGTCTTATTTCAAAAAGGATTTCGGTCGTTTTGTTTCTGAAATGCTTGTCCTCACCAAATCGGGCAACCCTGTGGATATTAAAAAAGAGGGGGAGGATGTATTTGTGATAAAGAATAAAGGGGGAGAAGAGATTACCAAAATAGAGTACTATATCAGCGACAGCTGGGACATGGAAAAGCCTAATTCTTCCATGAGTGATGAAGAGTTCAATTATGTCTTTCAGCCGGGCGGAACCAATATCACTGCCGGACAGAATATCGTCATCAACCATTATGGCTATTTCGGGTATATTGATGGCTATATGGATGTGCCCTATGAGCTGATCATCCAGAAGCCGGCATCCATGTATGGCTCTACTACCTTATCTCGCAGAAAAGGTACGCCGACAAAGGATTTGTTTTCTGCCGAAAACTATTCGAAGCTCGTAGACAATCCGATTATGTATTGTGTACCCGATACGGCAAGCTTTAATATCGACAGTACACACATCAGTTTGTCGGTGTATTCTGAAAACGGATTGGTAAAAGCCAAATCGCTGGCCTATTATCTTATTATGCTCACTTCTGCCGTACGGGATCACCTGGGTCGTTTACCTGTTAAGCAGTATACCTATATCATGTATTTTGCTTCACCTACCAATCAGTCGGATACAAAATACGGAGGGTTCGGAGCTATGGAGCATAACTACTGTTCGTTCTATTTCCTGCCCGAGATAGCCCGTGCAGATAGCCTCGATGGGATTATCAGGCAGTTCGTGCCGCATAATTTCATGCACATCCTTACACCGCTTAATATTCACAGTGATAAGTTGGATGCGTTTGATTTTAAACATGTGATGCAGTCCAAACATCTGTGGATGTATGAAGGGGTAACGGAATATCTTTCTTATCTGGTTCAGGTAAAGGATTCGCTGATGACGGAAGATGAGTTTATGGACGTGTTTCACGATAAGATGGATAAAGCCAATACTTATCCGGATGTTCCGCTGACGGAGATGACTAAAAATCTGAACAAGAAGGCGAATCGGGATGCATTTCAAAATATTTTTGATAAAGGTGCTGTAACAGCTTTTCTGATGGATATACGTCTGATGGAGCTAAGTAATGGTAAGATGGGATTGAAAGATGTGCTTCTTAAATTGTCCGAGAAATATGGTCCCACCAAACCTTTTGATGAGGATTCGCTTTTCAGTGAGATTGCAAAGATTTCGTATCCCGAGATGAAATCGTTTTGTGAAGATTATCTCGTCAAAAACAAACCCCTGCCTTATAAGGAGTATTTCAATAAAATGGGGGTGAATTATTATCCTTCACAAATAGATACAACCTGGTCGTTTGGTAAATTCAGGATGGCGGTAGATCAAAAGAAGGATGAGCTTGTTATTTTGCGTGTAGATCCGGGAAATCTTTTTGAGTTGCAACCCGGAGATTATCTGATGGCGGTAAACGATGTGGGTCTTAACCTCTTTAACTATGAGCTTGTGATGGATCCTATTTACAAAGCAAAAAGCGGAGAGAAAGTTAAATTGACCTACCGTCGCAAAGAGCAGACCATAGATGTTACGGCTTCGCCTGTGGCCAATATAGAAAAGAAGACCAATGTCATTTCTCCCAATGACTCGGCTTCTGATGAACAGAAACTATTCCGGGAAAAGATATTGGGTTATTATTCGATTAAACACTAATCAACACTTCCGATGTTTTTTAAGAAAAAAACACGCTGGTATAAGATCTTCGATTCTGCCGGCGCTGCGGAAAGGGTTGTCCCACTTTATAAAACAGATACGATCCTGGTTAACCGTCGCAAGATTTGTATCGCTCATACCGAAGAAGGTTTTTTTGCCGTAAGTGATCGTTGTCCACATAACGGATTCTCACTCGGAAAGGGATGGTGTACACCGGAGCAAACTGTTGTATGTCCTTTGCACCGCTATGCTTTTGATTTGAAAACAGGCCGGGCCAAAACCGGTTTAGCCGATTATGTGGATACCTACCCGATTGAACTGCGTCCGGATGGAATATACCTGGGTATGACAGAAACAATCTTTACCCTGTTCGGGGAATAAGGTTACAGATCGGCCAGACGAAATATCTCTTTTACACGTATTCCTTTATCCGTATGCTGCACCGTACAGCATTCATTGACGGGGTCGTGTTCGAAAAAGAGTACAAAATTTTCATCTGCCGCTTGTTTCAGAAACTGTTCTTTTTCCGTCATCGTTAGCAATGGCCTGGTATCATACGCCATTACATAGGGTAAGGGGATATGACCCACAGAAGGTAATAAGTCGGCCATAAACACCACTGTTCTTCCTTTATACTTAATATGTGGCAGCATCATGGCTTCGGTATGCCCATGCATATTGCGTACATAAATGTTTTTTCCGAGTGCAGAACCTTCCTGAGGAGTACCTCCATCGGTTAGCCAACGCAGCTGACGGCTCTCGCTGAGTGGCATGATGTTTTCCCGCAAAAAGCTTGCTTTCTCTCTTGGGTTAGGGGTTACTGCCCATTGCCAGTGCTCGGAGTTGCTCCAGTATACGGCATTGGGGAAGGCGGTTTCATAGCCGGTACGGTCTGCATTAAACTTCACACTTCCTCCGCAATGATCAAAATGAAGATGCGTAAGAAACATATCGGTAATATCCTTCCGTTCAATACCGATACTGTTTAATGATTTGTCCAGTGTGTCATCGCCATTCAGATAATAAAAGCTTAGGAATTTGGCATCCTGTTTATCGCCTATACCATTGTCTACCAGGGTAAGGCGACCTTCGTCTTCAATAAGCAGGCAACGCATGGCCCAGTTACACATATTGTTATCATCCGGCGGATTCAGTTTGTTCCAGATACTTTTAGGAACAACACCGAACATAGCCCCACCATCCAATTTAAAAAAGCCGGTGTTGATTGTATGTAGTTTCATCTTACCAGATTTTTACACGATCTTTTTCTGCACGATACATTTTATCACCGGGCTTAATATTAAAAGCATCATAAAAAGCCGGGATATCAGAAAGTACCCCGTTGGTACGCCATTGTGGAGGAGAATGTACATCACTCATAATCTGACGGGCCATGGCTTCATTCCGTTTGGCCGACATCCATGAATAGGCATAGGCCAGGAAGTAGCGTTGATCGGGGTTAAGACCATTGATGAGCTTATGCTCTTTCCATTGTGTGGTTTTTTTGAAAGCTTCATAACCCATGATAACACCTCCCAGATCGGCAATATTTTCGCCCAGACCTGCATAACCTCTTACATGCATACTGTCAAGCACCACATATTGATTATACTGTTCGGCCAGTTTGGTGGCACGTTCACTGAATTTTATGCTGTCTTCCTTGGTCCACCAGTTGTGGAGGTTACCGTTTTCATCATACTGGCAACCCTGATCGTCAAAACCATGGGTTATTTCATGACCCATGGTGGAGCCCGCTATCACACCATATAAAACGGCATCATCCGGTGTCCCGGTTCCAAAACCGGGAATGATAAGGTTACAGGCAGGAATCACTATTTCATTATTGGTAGGCTCGTAATACGCATTATAGGTTTGTGGATTCATCTGCCATTCTGTTCTGTCCACCGGCTTGCCATAACGGCTTACCATATAATTAAAGTTCCACTCATCTACATGCATCACATTTTCAACCAGCGAGGTGCGGGCAATGCTCAGTTTGGAATAGTCTTTCCATTTGTCGGGGTAGCCCATTTTCATCACCACGCCACTTAATTTATGCAATGCTTTCTCTTTGGTAGCTGCCGACATCCAGTCCAGGGTGCGGATATGTTCGGCATATACTTCCACCACATTCTTTCCAAGAGCAGTAAGCTTCTCCTTGGCATCAGCAGGTACATAATGAGCCACATATTCCTGGGCTACAATCTCACCTATTTTATGTTCGGTAAGTTCCACCATGCGTTTCCATCTTGGTTTTTCTTGAGTAGAACCCAGCATAACGGTGTGGTTGAAATGAAAATCAGCTTTCTCAAAACGCTGATCCATATAAACAGAAAATTTGTCAAGCACCTTCCAGGAGAGGTAGCATTTCCAGTCATCCATACTCGTTTGATCTACTACTTTACCCAATGCCGTTACAAATTCCGGTTGGCCGGCAATGATCGTATCGGCTTCTCCTACACCCAGACGAACAAAGATGGATCTCCAATCAATGGATGGACTCAGCTTGCTGAATTCCGTCAGGGTCATTTTATTGTAATTCTTATACGGATCGCGGAGGTCTTCTATTTTACGGCTGGCCTTGGCAAGTTCTGTCTCTACCTTTAATACGGCATCCGTCTTTTTGGTTGCCAGGGCAGGAGTAGCTCCGCTTAGCTCAAACAGTTGAGCCATATACTTTTTGTATTCGGCCCTGATATTCTTGGTACGGGCATCGGAATTAAAATAGTAGTCACGTTCCGGAAGCCCGATACCACCCTGCTGAACAAAGACAGCATATTTGGAGCTGATCTTATCGTCTTTGGTAACATAAAAGGTAAACATGGGATTGCATTCCAGAGTCTGGAGGTATGCACATTCCTGCATGAGGTCATTCTTATTGCTGATCTTATCAATCTGACTCATCAGTTCATCCAGGGGATGGATACCTGCTTTTTCGATACTTACAGTATCCATGGCGCTGGCGTAGAAATCACCTATTTTTTGGCGTATGCTTCCTTTATCGCCTGGATTTTTGGAGCAATCTTCGCAAATCGTACGGAGGATATTGTTGATGCTGTCCTGTACCATCAGGAAAATGCCATTGGTGCTTTCCGATGCTGGTATAGGATTGGCTTTAAACCAAGCACCATTGGCATACAGCCAGAAATCGTCACCCGGCTTGCGGGTTGTATCAATATGTTCTTTGAGCGGGTCCTTTGCTGTCAGCTCATTACCTTCTTTAGTTTCATTCTTTTTTTGTTGCCCGCAGGAAGAAAGCAGAAAGAAGGCGCCAATGCCCAGAAGGCCTAACAGACGATGTTGAAGTTTCAATTGCATGATGTTGTTTTAGTATCGGGTTACTTGATTCAGACCGATGGAATGCGAACGAAGGTAATAAAAATCAAAAGATTGTGTAAGTTTATGGCATCGCTTAATGAGTAGAAATATGAAGATACATTTCATTGCTATCGGAGGAAGTGCTATGCACAACCTGGCTATTGCCATGCATCAGAAAGGATTTAATATAACCGGTTCGGATGATGAGGTGGTGGAGCCCAGCAAATCCAGGCTGGATAAGTTAGGTTTGCTCCCGCCTCAAATGGGATGGTTTCCGGATAAGCTGGATAAGAGTCTGGATGCGGTTATCCTGGGTATGCATGCCCGGGCCGATAATCCTGAATTACTGAAAGCAAAAGAGCTGGGGTTAAAAATATTTTCCTATCCTGAATATATCTACGAGCAGTGTAAGGATAAGACACGGATTGTAGTGGGAGGGAGCCATGGCAAGACCACCATTACTGCCATGATTCTGCATGTGTTGAATAGTTGCGGTATAGCATGCGATTATATGGTGGGTGCGCAGCTGGAAGGATTTGATGCCATGGTGAAGCTAACGGAAACGGCGCGTCTGGCAGTAATAGAAGGAGATGAATACCTGAGTTCTCCTATCGACCGCCGGCCTAAATTCCATCTGTATCATCCTCACATTGCTATCCTGAGCGGTATTGCATGGGATCATATCAATGTCTTCCCAACGTTTCCTGATTATGTAGAGCAGTTTAGAATTTTTATCACCCTGATTGAAAAAGAAGGCAGTCTTGTTTACTGCGAAAATGATGCGGAAGTAAAACAACTTGCACTAGCTAGCAGACAAGACATCAAAAAGATTCCTTATGGTGTTCCGGCTTACACGGTTAAAGATGGAATTACTTTTCTGAATGCCTCGGGTATGGAAGTTCCCCTACAGGTATTTGGAGAACATAATCTCATGAATCTGAATGGGGCTCGTTTGGTGTGTAATCAGGTAGGGGTAAGCGATAAAGATTTTTATCACGCCATCAGTACCTTCAAAGGAGCTGCCAAAAGGCTGGAGCTGGTAAGGCATGCTGATCAGTTTAATGTATACAAAGATTTTGCCCATTCACCTTCCAAACTAAAAGCTACTACGGCGGCGGTTAAAACGCAGTTTCCCGATCGTAAGCTCATAGCTTGTATGGAGCTGCATACCTTCAGCAGTTTGAATGAAGATTTTTTAAAGGAATATCGCGGAGCTATGGATAGTGCGGAAGAAGCCTATGTATATTTTAACCCGCATACCATTGAACATAAAAAGTTAAAGCCGATAACCTCCGAGCAGGTGCGTCTTGCTTTCGGCACCCCGGGGTTGAAGGTGTTTACTAATTCGGCTGAGCTGATGGATATGCTGAAAAAGAAATCCTTGGCCAATTGCAACCTGCTTCTGATGAGCTCGGGTAATTTTGACGGGGTTGATTTCAAGGCTCTGTCTGATGAACTAAAACCGTAACAAGTAGAAACAGGAAAGAAAGCGTTACCGGTTTATTCCAGCAGCAGTTTTCTTCTTCCTATGCTGCCATCCCGGAACTTAACTTGTACCAGATAGCCTCCTTTAGCCAGGCTGGAAAGATCGAGGATGGATTGTTTTTGAAATCTAGCGCATATCCGGCCTTTATCATCATAAATCACTACTTCTTCCACTTCTTTTGCCGGATCTGTATGCGCACCAATACTTAGGGTACCTGTGCTCGGATTGGGATAAAGAGAGAACAGATTGTAAATATTAAGCGCAGCAATTCCCGCTGGAGTACTGACAAATACCGTATCTCTCAAGGTGTCTTTAGTAATAACAGAAGGATTGCTGTAGCAGGCCGGCCAGATCACAATCACATTGATGCCGGTTTTGTAAATGCCCGGAGGAGTTGTGCTGGATGTATTATAGGTGCGGTGTAAAACAAACGGATAGGTATGACCGGCAGTGATGGTAATAGAGGTGAACTGGGCAGAGTCGCTGGTTTCAATAAGTGCATGGCTGGAGGAATCAACATAAGCCACCTTAAATGAAATAGAGCCGCTAAATGCAGTCGCGCTACTATCCTTAACAATTACCGAATCGGTTACTGCCGTACCCTCTACCACGGAATGGCTAAACCCCATTATATGATGGGGAGAGAAAATAAGGACCTGGGCCTTTAAGCCATAGCAGGCTCCCACGAGGCATAACAAGAGCAGGTATAAGGATCGTTTTTTCATCAGCTTCTGGCTTTTGTACAAATGTACATCGGTAATCTGAGTTATTCTACCTAATTTTGAATAAATCTTACCCGTTCAGCCATGAATATAGTACAGGACATCATCGGTAGTTTAACCAAAGAGGAACAGCGCCATTTTAAGCTTTTTGCCAACCGCACCAATGCCTCCGGTTCGCGCAAGGATTTATTGCTGTTTGACTATATCCGCAACTCATTCCCGGATTATGACGAGTCATCTATCCAGGAAAAGCTATATGGAAAAGGGGATAAGAACAGTCTGTACCGCCTCAAGAACCGGTTACTTTCTGATGTACAACGGAGCCTTACCTTACAGTATTTTGAGGACTCCGACTATACCCTCATCCTTAATCATATTGCTTTGGCCCGTTTGTTTCAGGCCCGGAGCCAGAGTAAGATTGCGGTGCATTTTCTTACGCGGGCCGAGAAACGGGCTGCTCAGCTGGAGTATTTCGACCTGCTGGATCTGATCTATAATGAGCTTATCCAGCTTTCACAGGAAACCCTGGAAATCAATCCCCAGATCTATATCCCCCGGCGCAAACAGAACCGCATAAAGCTCAACCGGATTCAGGAGATAGATGATATCCTGGCTCATGTGGTGTATCACATTCGTACCTCACAGAATATGTCCGGACAGAACTATCGCCAGCTGGATGAGCTGCGGAAAAAGGTGGATGTACTTTCCCGTACAGCCGATTTCAAAAGCAGTACCCCCTTGCGGTTTAAAATTTATCAGAGTGTAAGTCGTATCCTGCTTCGTAAACAGGACTTTGTAGCCCTGGAAAAATATCTGCTTCATACGTTTTCGGACTTTGAGCAGAAAAATCTTTTTAATAAGAGTAATCACGAGGTGAAGCTGCAGATGCTTACCTACCTGATCAACTCCTTATTTAAGAATGATAAGTTTGCCCGTTCGCTGGAATACACGGGACGTTTGAAGGAAGCCATGAAAGAGCATAAAGGGCTGCTGGAAGAGAAGTATCTGTTTTATTATTACAATTCGCTGATGATCAATTATGCTCACAGTGACCTGCGAAAAGCTATTGACATCCTGATAGAGGCCAGAGATAACCCCGTTATAAAAAAACACCCTTCGTATATAGTTTTTATATACCTCAATCTGGCAACGCTGAATTTCGATAACAAGGAGTTTAAACAAGCCCTTCAAAATCTGGTTAAGCTGTGTATGGAGCCTGGATTCAAAAATTTGAATGTGGGTCTCCGTCTGAAGGTAAATATTGCCGAACTCATGATGCGGTATGAATTGGGCGATTTTGATTTTACCGAACATAAACTGGAACAGGTGAAGAAAGAATTCCAGCCCCTGCTGAATAAGGCGGAATATAGCAGGGAGCTGAAAATGATAGACATTATTTCCCGTATGATGACCATCCCTGGTTTTTCCAAGGACAAACAGGTACAGCAAATGGTTCAGAAATTGCTCAAAGCAAAGAACTCGGAAGAGGAGGCAAAGAACGATTTGTTGAATTATAACCGCTGGTTACGATCCAAAATGACGATATCGGAGCGCCCGGGTGGGAAATAAATAGCATATTAAGCGTAAGATATTGGACCCGGTATGCCCTATGAATCCCCTATATAAAGGCACTTGTTGTAAATATAGGATAGCTAAGTGGCATTCTGAATGCGTAAGAAAGTGACCGGATTTGTTTGAGTAAGGGGAGGGGAGGGATTACATTTGTATCAGAAGCCCGAAAAACAATTAAACGAGTCCAAACATAAGCAACATGAAAACAACGCAACGAACGATGAAGAGGGTGGCACTTCTTCTGGCTATTTTCAGCCTGAGTTGTATAGGAGCTATACAGGCTTCTTGCAGCGCAAATTTTACCTGGTCCCAGACCAGTGCGAATAATCTGAGTTTTGTAAACACATCAACCGGTACCAGCGGAAGTACGATTTATTCCTGGTCGTTCGGGGACGGGTATTACGACTATGGCAATGGAACTACACACATCTACAACATTCCGGGTCATTATCTGGTTACTCTGAGCATCAATGATAGCAGTTCAGGAACATGCAGCAGCACGTTTTCCGATTCTATCGTTGTAACGGGAACCATCATCTGTAACATGAATGGCTATGTAAGTACACAAAGTGCAAGTTGTACAACCTGTGCAAACGGTATTGCTACGGCTACTGTTTACAGCGGAGGTACTGCACCTTATGCGTATTCCTGGAATGCGGGCGGAAATCCGACCAGCCAAAGCAATACCGGTTTAATACCGGGTTCTTACACCGTTACCGTTACGGATGCTAACAGCTGTGTTCAAACATTCACAGGAGTGGTAGCGTCAAGGGATACCAATTGTATGGCGTCTTTTACCAAGACACAGACTGCTGCCAATACCATTCAGTTTACCAGCAATTCACATAATGTAAGCAGCAATACCTGGTATAGCTGGAATTACGGAGATGGAACCTCTAACATGTATGCCAGTATGTCGGCGCCAAGCCACGTATATAGTGTTCCGGGTATCTATACGGTTTGTCTTGATATTTCGGATTCCAGTTCCGGTCCCGGTCCGTTTTGCAGCAGTCATTACTGCGATACAGTGCGTGTAACCGGATCCATTATTTGTAGTTTGAATGTAAGTGTCAATGCTACCGGAACTACCTGCAGCACTTGTCATGATGGTTCAGCCAATACGACAGAAAGCGGTGGCACATTTCCGCTTACCTATTCCTGGTCCACCGGTGCAACAACAGGTTCTGTTTCCGGTTTGGCAGCAGGAACTTATACGGTATGTGTTACCGATGCCAACGGGTGTAATACCTGTCAACCTTTTACCATCGGTCTGATGCATTGCAATGCTTATTTCACCGTCATGGCCGATACACTGAACCCCGGCGATTATATTGCCAATAACTATTCGTTCGGTACAGGTCCTGTTAATTGCTACTGGAACTGGGGCGATGGAACAAGAGACAGCACAGCAAGTCCCAGCCATACCTATCCTGGTCCGGGTTTGTATGATATCTGCCTCACCATTTTTGATTCTACTGGTTGCAGTTCCACTTTCTGCGATTCAATAGCTGCAAGCCGTCTTCCCGGTGTGTTGGCAAGTCACCATACCCATATCAATGTGATCAACCGGATGAGTGCTACCGGAATTAAGGAAATCCAGGGCTTGTCGGCATGGAGTCTTTATCCGAACCCTTCTGCAGGCGATGCCACCATCCGTTACAGTCTGAATGCATCTGCAAAAATTACGGTACAGATTTATGATCTTGCAGGACGTGTTGCTTATACCGAAAACAACATCGGTCAGCAGGATGCAGGTAATCACCAGCTTAGCCTTGATCTTTCGGCTTTGCCATCGGGTACTTACTTTATCCGTCTGAATGCGAATGCTCACAGCGAAACCAAATTGCTGAATCTGATTCACTAAGATAAATCAGCTGTTATACAAAGCGTAGCCTGTAGGGCTACGCTTTTTTTTGCCTCCTGCTTGTCCAAATAGAAGCAAACCTCGATTAAGCTTTTATAATAAATCAGACCATGAACATGTTCCGGTTGGGTATGAAGTCTCTTCCATTCAGTAAGGTTTCCGTTCCATCGGGGATTGCTTCCTTCCTGTTCGGTATCTTTTGTCTCTCATCCGGCATTCTATTGTCCCTCTTGGGGCTATTGCTTGTTCCATTGCGTTTGACTTCCTTCCCCTATAAAATCCTTTCCATCCGTTTCGGAGTTACCACGTTCCTTTTCGGAGGGCTCTCGGCACTCAAAGGAATATCTGTGATCCTCTTCCAAGTAGCAAAATTTTCGGTAAAACCCGTTTCTGTTTTATTTATGATGATGTCTGTGGGGTGGAGGTGATTAACAGATTGTTTGTGTTGTGCTGGATCTTCCTCCCCCTGTTCCGCTATTCGCGGAACGTCCTGTCCGGAAGGGGTATTGGTTTTGCTCCATACCTGGGTCATGGTTATCTCTGCCGGCGGAGCCTAGAGCAGGTATACTGCCATGGACTTGCGCGTGAGGCCTGACGGCACGTGCGGCATTCCGCCGGTGGCGGAATGAGCGAGCCTGTGGGATAGTGCATTGCTTGTGCGGTAGGAATCGTG
>JABDCB010000043.1 GCA_013288325.1 Bacteroidota bacterium | reverse complement strand
AGCAGCGAGCTCTACGCCGATTACACTAGTCTATTGGTCAATGAAGGAATGGTTTATCATGTCGATTTAAGCGGGGCCAGTCACTACCAGCCGCTATCCATAAACAGAACCAAATATTACAACAATCTTATGAATCAGTTTGATTGGAAAGGCCAGGATAATAAGCTGATAAAAGGAGAAGATCTGATAGGAGCCAACTACCGCATTGTATTATGGACTCTGGCCGATGCATACGCAATGGCACAACAGCCGGATTCTGCTTTTAATGTGTTAAACAAAGGGCTTTCTCTTTTTCCGGAAAAAGTACTTCCTTATGATGAATACATGGTGGCCTATATCGAATGTGCTTTCAAACTTAAAAATGAAGTCCTGGCTATGGATCTTGCCCGTAAAACAATACCCAACCTAAGCGGCAGCAATAAAAAAAGAATTTTTGAATACCTGAATACAATGACAGAGACTTATCCTAACAAGGAGTTTGCAAAACTGGTTAAACAATATGAATGACCATAAACTGTTTCCGAAAATCCTTCATGGCCTTTATCTCTTATTTGCCATCCTTTCGTTACTTGCTTGTCTTCTGGCTCTGTGGGTAAGCGGACTGGAGCTCATAGAACGGGCACAGGGGCATGATACTTATCTGAGTCAGATGTACGGCCTTACTGCTAAACAGTCCATCATTTATTCCATCGTTTATTTTGTTCCATTTTTCACGCTTCTGATCTTTGGGATTCATAACTCAATAAAGAAAAAAAGGAAAACAGTCCTCATCCTTTCTGTTATTGTTTGGATGGTGTTCTGGAGCCAATTATTCACAGACGACTTGTTTTTGATTCATAACTGATTTGTACTTTTACTTCCGATCAGCCCGTTTCCACATATGACCTTATTCAGGTAGTGGTATCAGGAAAAAATGCACAAGAATTCAATCCGAATGAAAACAATAGCCCGCTTATTTTTTTGTATTGTTATCCTTTCCAGCTGTAATTCCCACAAAACCACGGTTCCTGTGATAGGATTTGCAGATGCTTTTCAGGATAATACCATAGCTCAGGCTAAACAAGGGTTTCTGGATGCATTAAAACAAAACGGCTTTTCGGAAGACAGCAACACCTTAAAAGTTGTCTACCGCAATGCCCAGGGCGACATCCCTAAACTTACACTCGCTATCAAATATTTTATTTCCGAAAAGGTTAACTTGATCGCTACCAGTCCTTCGCTTTCAACCATTACCGCGATACAAAACACCAAAGATATTCCTGTCTTTATGATGGTATCTCCCACTCCTCAGCTCATGAAGGTTGAAGACAAACAGGGTGCAGACCCGGCCAATCTTTTTGGCGTGGCAGAATCATTGGGATATATTGACACTTCCTTTTCTCTTATCCCCAAACTTATTCAGCCTAAAGAAGGTAATCTGAGGGTGGGAATGATATACAACCAAAGTGAGCCCCAATCGGCCGAAGCCTTGAACAGGATCAAAGAACTGGCGACTCAGTTACATATAGACCTGGTATCATTACCGGTAAACAGCACTGCTGAAGTGCAACTGGTAACACAGGCCCTGCTTTCCAAAAAGATAGATGCTTTTTTTGCGAACCCCGACAATACTGTTTTCAGCTCTTTCGAAACCATTTTAAAAGCCTGTAACAATGCAGGAGTACCTGTCTTTACCAGCGAGGCCGGTCTCGTATCACGCGGAGCCGTAGCAGCCTACGGAGCTGACATTTATCAATGGGGATACCAGAGCGGAAAACAGGCCGCCTTGTTTCTGAAAAATAAATCTACACAAGACCTGCATTGGGAAATGGTGACCCTCCGGAAAAGGGTATATAACAGCACAGCAGCAAAACGGTTTGGCATTACAGTACCTGCCAACTTTGAAGCCATCCCCTAATGGAATTTTATATCACGGCACTCATACTCGGGCTTTGTCTCTCCTCCATGGGGCTGGGTATTTTCATTACCATGAAAATATTCCGCATTCCGGATATCACCACCGATGGTAGTTATACATTGGGAGCTGTTGTTACCGCCATCCTTTTATCCAACCATTGGAACATGGGTGCCATCATCCCTGTTGTACTTATTGCGGGCGCTATAGCCGGCATCCTCACCGGCTTGATTCATACATATATCAAAATAGATGCTTTGCTGTCCGGTATTTTAGTCATGACGGCTTTATATTCTATCAATCTTACCTTGCTGGGACGTTCCAATGTACCCCTGCTTGATGTATCCAATCTTTTTTCTGTATTTACTGTTTTCTCCAATTCCGTTTATAATAGTCTTGCTATTGGTCTCCTCTTTATTGTAGTCATCACCCTCCTGGTCGGATATATTTTACGAACCGATTTCGGTATCGCCATGCGGGCCACGGGCAACAGTACGTCCATGACCCGGGCTTTGGGGATCAATAACAACAAAATGAAGATCATTGGTCTTGCCATCGCCAATGCCCTAACGGCACTGAGCGGTTATCTGGTTGCTCAATACCAGAATTTCACGGATATCAATATGGGTATCGGCATTGTCATTACCGGTCTTGGATCTGTGCTGATAGGAGAAGCCCTTATCAAATGGTGGAATATTACCGGTATACCCGGACAACTGATCACGGTTATTTGCGGAAGCATTCTGTTTCAACTGGTGCTTGCCTTTACCCTTTCTATTGGTGTAGACCCAAACTTACTGAAGCTGGTAACCGCTTCTTTTGTATTGCTCATCGTGATCATTCCAAGATTAAGAACTGCATCATGATTGAATTACAACACATATCAAAACGATTCAACAAAGGAAAAGTGAACGAAGTCCTTGCTTTACAGGATGTTTCTTTGACTATTCCGGAGCAGGAGTTTGTGGTGGTGATAGGAGCCAACGGGTCGGGCAAAACAACACTGCTCAATATCCTTTCGGGTGCGGAGTACTGCACAGAAGGGAACGTAATTATTTCCGGTACCGATGTTTCCCGTTTACCTGAATACAAAAGAAGCAAGTGGATAGCCCGTGTTTTCCAGGACCCTTTAAAAGGTACTGCCTCCGATCTGAGTATCCTCGATAATTTTCGTCTTGCCGCTATCCGCACCACCAACAAGAAATTAATTATAGGTGTGAATGAAGCCTTCAAAAAAAGGGTAAAAGATACTATCTCCATATTGGGAATGGGATTGGAAAACAAATTGGAGCAGTCCATGGGAACCCTCTCCGGAGGGCAGCGTCAGGCACTCACTTTGCTTATGAGTGTAATGGATGATACGCGTATCCTCCTGCTTGATGAACCAACCGCCGCACTGGATCCCAGAAGTGCCGCCCTCATCCTTCAAACAGCCGACAACCTGATCAAACAATATCATCTTACCGCCATCCTCATCACCCATAATCTGAAAGATGCCAATCAATACGGCACCCGCCTGATCCAGATGGGAGAAGGAAAAATAATACGCGATTTGCAAAAGACAGATAAAGCAGCCCTGACCTTACCTCAAATGTATGAGTGGTTTAATTAAAACCGAAACCTATCTCGAACAGCTCCGGCGTCTTCCTCAAAAAGGAAAGCGCATCATTGCCCGCAGAGATGGAGCTCACATCATTGTATACCAGGCTTACAATCCTCCTATTGCCCAATATGCTGTTACACATCAGCATCTGGGAGGACCGCATTATAATTTCAACCGGCTTTCGTGGATCAAACCCGGCTTTTTGTGGATGATGTTCCGCTCCGGTTGGGCCACAAAAGAACATCAGGAACATATTCTGGCTATCACCTTACCGCTCATTCGCTTCAAAACCATGCTTGGACAAGCTGTTTTTTCGGCCTATACACCTGTTATGTATGCCACCCCGGAAGAATGGAAACAACAGCAGGAAGCAACCGATGTACGTTTGCAATGGGACCCCGATCACGACCCCTATGGACATGAAGAAGATCGCAGAGCTATCCAGGTAGGTTTAAAAGGTGATATACTGAAACGGTTTTGTACCGAATGGATCGTAAAAATAGAAGACATCACTCCTTTTGTAAAAGCTGAATATGAAAAAGTGGAGAAACACGATATTGAATTTCTGCGAGTGCCTTACGAAGAAGTGATTGAAATAAGCGAACCGGAAATTATCAAGCGGATTGGAATGACCGTTTGAATAAAACTATTCTTTTCCCATCTGCCTCCCTCTTTTCCAATCCCAATTCTATTTTACTATATTTGAACATCCTTGTATTTATTGTTAATCATCCTTCGGGGTATCCTAACCAACTGTTTCATGAAAAAACAATTATACATTGTATTGTTCACTATTCTTTGCGGCTTCACGGTATCTGCGCAAACCATTCTTGGAGTGGATGTATCTTCGTATGAAGGCACTATAAACTGGTCTCAGGTAAAGGCTGCCGGTTATACGTTTGCATTTGCCAAAGCCACCGAAGGGGTGGGGCTAACAGATTCCTATTTTGTAGGCAATCAGGTGAATGGTAAAGCCGCCGGAATGGTGATGGGAGCCTATCATTTTGCTCATCCTGAAAATAATACCGCCACAGCAGAAGCCAATTATTTCTTAAGCGTAGCCGGGCCTTACATCAAATCCTGTTACCTGCCTCCCGTACTCGATCTGGAAGATCCCCCATCAGGGCCCAGCTTGTCCACCTATTTCACTTCCGCTCAGCTAACATCCTGGGTGCAAACCTGGATGACTACCGTGCAAACTGCTACCGGCATAGCTCCTATTATTTATATAGGTCCCAGCAATGCCTCGTATGTAAACAGTTCCCTGAATACATGGGGGCTCTGGATTGATGATTACAGCAGCAGCCCTACAGCTCCTCCACCCAATATAGGTGTATGGACCACCTGGGATTTTAAACAATATTCCTGGGTAGGAACTGTTCCGGGTATCAGCGGAACCGCCAATTGCGATATGGATGTATATCATGGCACCATGAATCAGTTCAATACCTTAATCGGATGCAATGCCGTATTGGCCAGCTTTACCTCCAATGTTAAATCGGTATGTCCGGGTTCCAGCGTCACCTATACCGATCATAGTACCAGTACCGGATCCATTACCGGATGGCATTGGACCTTTGCAGGTGGTAGTCCGGGTACTTCCAGCGTACAAAACCCTGTTGTTACTTATAATACACCGGGCGTATACAGTGTAAAAGAAGTAGTAACCTCCAGCGTAGGAGCTGACTCGGTTACTTATACCACTTATATCGATGTCCCTCAGACAGGATCTCTGCCTATGACAGAAGACTTTCAGACATCCGTCTTTCCTCCTGCCGGATGGTATCTCAATATTCCCAATACAGGAGATAGTACCTGGAGGTTATGCACCACCTCCGGCTACAGCAGCTCTCAAAGCATGTTTTTTCCAGCCAATTGTGGCAACACCTCCAATATAAGCGGGGAACGTCAACAGCTTTATACCCCCGATTATAATTTCTCCACCGCGGTACATCCCGCCATGTGGTTTGATGTGGCTTATGAACCCAGCCACGTACCTACCTATAGCGATACGCTGGTGATTTATTATTCTGCCGATTGCGGTGTCACCTGGACCTCTCTGTATTCAAAAGGGGGCATGACGCTTTGCACCACAGGAAGCACAACAGGAGCCGGTACTGATACAGCGGGTAGCCATGGTCACGGTTGTTTTGTACCTCCCAATACCACAGCATGGAGAACCGACTCAGTAAACATTGCCGCAGTGGCCGGCAAGGCCAATGTGATGTTTTCTTTTGAAAGCCGTTCCGGATGGGGTAATATCGTTTACCTGGATAATATCAATATCACCGATCACCTCACTACCGGTATCCAAACCTTTGATGAGCATGCACTGGTAAAGGTATACCCCAACCCCAACAAAGGTTCTTTCAGCATCGATTTTTCCGATCGGATTAATGAAAGGGCCCGTCTGGTTATATACGACTTGCTGGGCCGGCCTGTATACGATGCATTCATAACAACCGGCATCACACCTGTTACCCTGAATGCCGAGTCGGGTGTTTATTTTTACCGTATCATGAGTGAAACTGGAAATAGGTTTATATCGGAAGGAAAGGTGATGATACATGACTAGGTTATATGCGTTCCTTCTTAGTATGATCTTCCTGAGCTCCTTCCATGCCGGTGCCCAGCATTATGTACGTACCAAGAAAAACATTGGCATTCTGGCCAGTGCCTATATACCCGATTATGCACTGTATAAAGGAACAACCCATGGAGCCGTTCAGGGCACCGGATTTGCAGTAGGCATTACCAAAGAGTTCAGGAGCTTTCTGTATCCGGAACTTTTTTTCTCCAGCCATCAGACACAGGCTTTTGTTCCAGGCACTGGTACCGCCTGGGTTCCTTCATCGGTAACAAGTAATGCCCTTGGCATTGGTATCACCGTTAAAAAAGATCTCCTCAATTTTGACATGAGAAAAAAGCGGGGCAATTGCTTTGGCCGTGTACTTTATTTCTTCCTGGGGCCGGAATATGTTTATCCTATCGGAGGCACATTGCCCCAGGGAGTAAGCCAGCAAGGAGAGTTTGCTGCCAAGGCAGGTTTAGGCATGTACAGCATCTGGGGAGGATCGTCCAAATCTCATTCGGCATGGACTATACACTGGGAGTTTTATTACCGCCGCAGCTTCACTCCTTTTCTTAAAACCGATTTCGGAACACAGGGCAATGACCAATACCTTTTTTCTTCCTTTGGCATCACCCTGCGTGTTATTCATTTCAGAACTTATAAATTCTCGGAAATGTAACGATGAAATAAATTCAATATGAGATAGACCGCAGATTATCATGATTGCTATGATTTACGCTGATTGTCCGGATATCACAAATAATGTATACTCAAGACAGCTCCCTTCCTCTACCCTCTTCCACAAAGTAGTCTTCTCTTTTTATCAAATTATTCAAACATTTTTTTCTGACTTCCTTCCATAAATTAAAAATGCAGTTATTTACGTAAAATATTTCATATAAATAACACAAAAAGGGCTGGGTTGATAAATATTTCAAGAAAAAATCATATTATCTCTTATAAAGAATATTGACTCAAATGCTTATTTATAATATCCTTGTCCTTTCATTTTAACGAGATCAGCATCCCGTTGTAAACAATAAACATATGGCAAACAAATTCAGAATACTCAGTATTGACGGAGGAGGATTAAGAGGCATTATCCCTATCCTGGTACTTCAGGAACTGGAAAGAAGGATGGGTGGCAAACGTATCCATGAAATGTTTGATATGGTGGCCGGCACTTCTACCGGAGGACTGATAGCCTGCTCCATCAGTCTTTCAGATGACGGGAAAACGCCGAAATATGATCTGAGCGAAGTGCTATCGGTGTATACGGTAAGGGGCAAAGAAATCTTTCCTCAGAAAAGCTGGCTGGGTAAAATCATCAATATTTTCACTGCTTTAAAGAGACCCGAATTCAGCGCCACCGGACTCGATAAGGTATTGCGCGATACCCTCGATCATAAACGCATAATGAATTGCCTCCTTCCGCTATTTATTACCTCGTATGATATCATGAACAATGAAGCTATACTTTTTACCACTTCCGATGCGGCTTCCGATCCTTCCCTCAATGCCGAATTGTATGATATCTGCCGGGCCACATCAGCAGGGCCTACTTATCTGCCCGGTTATGAATTTAATTACGGGGAACGCAAACGCATTTTTGTGGACGGAGGTGTATTTATGAATAATCCTTGTGTGGGAGCCACGGTAGAAGCTATTAAATTCGGAGGTGCTGCCTCCCCTACCCAGGCTCATCAGCTGGATGATGTATGCGTGCTTTCATTGGGAACTGGTCATTATACCGCTGAACTGGCAAGCAAGAAAATGGCTTCCGGCGGAGAGCTGGACTGGGCCAAACCCATCAGCGATGTAATGATGCAGGGTGTGAATGCCACCTTTGCCTATGAAGCACAAAAGATATTGGAGCCAGGACAGTTTCTGAGGATCACACTCAACATTGCCGAAGAAAAATATTCCGATATGGCCGATTCCTCCGATGCCACCCGCGATTATCTGATCCAGGAAACAAAAAACCAAATCCTGAACAACAGCGTATTGATGAAACAGCTGGATGATTTTATAAAGACGGCCCAGTTATAGATATAATATAGTCACTCTTCCTTTCTTTATCCTAAACCGGTGTTGCTGAAGCAGGGCCGGTTTCGTTTTATCGTCATGCCAACTTCATCATTAACTATCCATAGGCAGCCCAGCCTCTATAAATATTTGTTTTTTCTCCTTCCCGAATATTTCATTACATTAGTCCATATCCACTTTTATGCGCACCCTGTTTATTGGTTTAGCCCTCTTCATTTCAGCCATCCTGCCTGCACAGGATCGGGTGTTGGATTCCCTGCAATTATTAATGAACAATACTCCTGTTGATTCCGGAAAGGTCAATATCCAGATCAGCATGGCCAAGGAGCTACGCAAAAAAGGTCATCTGGATAAATCCAGCGAGCAGGTAAAGGAAGCGATTGCGTTGGCTCATAAGTCGGGCTTTGTAAGGGGTGAGCAACTAGGATTGGATCTGCTGGGTAGAAACCAAAACAAAGCCGGTCAATATACCGAAGCCATAGCAAGTTTTAAATCGGGTTTGGCCATAGCGATGGAAGCAAAAAGCAGATATATAGGCAGCTTTCACGAGGGGTTGGGCAATTGTTATTCGGATCAGGGACATTATGAGGAAGCGCTGAAAGAGTACGAAGCAGGATTGGCTGCAGCTAAAGCATCGGGCTATACCGATGTGGTTGTTCATTGCTCCAACAATTGCGGTATTATCTATATGAACCAGGGTAAATACCCTGAAGCTGTTAAATGTTTCATCACGGCTTTAAAACTGGCCGAAGCATCGGGAAATAAAAAATCGGTGGCTCATGATTACTATATGATAGGTAATGTTTATTATTTCCAGGACAATCTGGTGCAGGCACTTGATAACTACAATAAAAGCGCCAATCTCTATCATGAGATTGGCTATACCGACGATCTGGGTCCAGTGTATACCAACCGGGGCATTGTTAACCGACGTATGGGACATCTGGAAGATGCCTTGAAAGATTATACCGAAGCACTGAAGCTGGTGCGTTTTCAAGGTGATAAAAAAGGAGAGGCCGAAACCCTGATTCACATGGGTGTGCTGAGTCGTCAGCTGAAAAAATTTCCGGAAGCTATCGATCAGATCAATGAAGCCATACGCATTTCGGGTGAGATTAAGGAAGCAACCGGATATGCGGATGCTTACAATGAGCTGGGAGCCACCTGGACCGAAATGGGTAAAATGCCCGAGGGTATTGCAGCTTTTCAGAAAGCACTTACACTTGCCAGGGCTTTGCAAAACCCGATCACCACCAAAATGTCTTATGAAGGACTTGCAGATCTGTATTCCCGAATGCATAATTATGAAGAGGCCTACCGCTATTTCAAACAGGCTACGGTTCTTAACGACTCGCTGGTAAACAAAGACAATAACAAACAGATTGCCGAGATGAATGTGAAGTATGAAAGTGAGAAGAAAGACCGGGAGCTGAAACTGAATGAAGTGGAAATCAAGAGCCAGAAAGCAGAAAGCGAAAAAAAGAAGATTCTGATTATTGCCATGATCATAGGCCTGGCGCTTGTTGGTCTCTTTGCCCTTTTTATCCTGCGTGGATACGGACAAATCAAAAAAGCGCACCGTATCATTGCCAAACAAAAAGTGCTGGTGGAAGAAAAGAACAAAGACATTACCGATTCCATCAACTACGCCAAACGTATCCAGGAAGCCATCCTGCCCTCTTCAGGCTACCTGGGCAGTCTTTTCAAAGAGTCGTTTATACTTTTTAAACCAAAGGATATTGTAAGCGGCGACTTCTATTGGTTTTCCGAAAAAAACGGCATACGACTGATTGCTGCAGTAGATTGTACGGGTCATGGTGTTCCAGGAGCATTTATGAGCATGATCGGGAATGCCTTTTTGAATGAAATTGTAAATGAAAAGGGCATCACCAGTCCATCTCTGATTCTTTCTGAATTAAGAGAAATGATAATCGGTTCGCTGAAACAAAAAGAAAGTAATAACAAAGACGGAATGGATATCTGTTTGCTGGCCATCGATGAAAAAAAGCAAACCATTGTATTTGCCGGAGCCAATAACCCTTTATGGAGAAGCTCCAATGAATCGGGTGCATGGTATATAACCGAATACAAAGCAAGCAAACAACCCATAGGACAATACGGTTCTGAAGCCATGCCTTTTGAAGAACATACGATCCCGTACCACCCGGGTGATTGGTTTTATCTCTTCACCGATGGGTATGCCGATCAGTTCGGGGGCCCCAAAGGAAAAAAGTTCAAATACAAACCGCTTCAGGAAATGCTCCTGACCCATTCTTCAGAAAACAGCAGTACTCAGCATCAGAAGCTGGATCAGACTTTTGATCAATGGAAAATGGGCTTTGAACAGGTAGATGATGTATTGGTGATTGGAGCCCGGATACCTGTTTAAAACACGGCTTATAGGCAATATAACTTTCCTATTGCTTTCTGGTCTGCATCCCAAGCCAACGCGAAGTAAGGGTAAGCAATGCGAATATAATGGGACCAATAGCATTGACCCCATCGTTTGTTGCAAAGTGAGATGCGGCAGCTCCGGTATAAACAAAAAACAAACCGGCATAGGCCCACTCCCTGACCTTGGGGAAACGGGGAACAAACAAACCGAGCAAGGCAAGTATCTTCCATACACCCAGTATGGTAAGCAGATAGAGGGGGTAGCCCAGCTGTCCCATTATTTTAGTCACGAGCGGATTTCTTACCAGATCCCACTCAGCACCTGCGGCCGTTTCAAGTCCTATGATGCCGGTTGCAATCCAGTAACCTATTATACGAATCTTTTCTGCTGATGAGCGTTTGCTTTGTGTCTGGTCCATGATGTTGTTTTATTTAGGATGAAGAATGTACTTATATCCTCATTACGATCGGGAAACCGGAAACGGGACAAAACAGGAAGGTATATTTTCTAAACAAATCAACCACCTCTTCTGCCGTCTGGCAAAAAAGGTGGTTGACATGAAACAGGTTTACAAGAAGATGGTAAAACCTTTCCCCGGAGGGAGCAAGTCTTACATTTCCATTTTCTGGATTGGGCGAACTTCCAGTTTGCCGTTCTCTTCGAAAATCGGACAGCCTTTGGAAAATTCAACCGCTTCGTCGATATTCTTTGCATTGATAATCAGGAAGCCACCCACCATTTCTTTGGCTTCGATAAAGGGACCGTCGCTTACAATCTTCTTTGTTCCATTTACCTGCTTACCAGTTGGTTGAAGTGGCTCTCCACCGGCCAGGATTCCTTTTTGCTGTAAACTACCCATCCAGGTCATCCAGGCTTGCATGTTCTTTTTAGCAGCTTCCGAATCAGCAGCATTGTGTGCATGATTCTCACCACCTCTGAATAAATAAATGAACTTTTCCATGTTGTTTTGTTTTTTTATGGTTTATAATTATTTCGTTTATACATCCCTTACGATTAGGGGGGTTATTTTGGGACAAGGTACCTGAAATAAATTTACTTTATCTTCAGAAGGCTTCATCTTCCATATTGTAACCATTTGATTTTCAAATACGTGCGGATAATGAAGCTAAAAAAAAAGCATCTACTTTCTGAGACGGTATTTCTTCTTCTTAGGATTCTGTCGGCAATTAAAAACGGCCAAGACAAATACTTTTTTGTCTTCTATCTTGTAAAGAATTACGTAAGGGAAATATTTCAGGGGGGCTTGCCTTACCTTATTGTACTTTTCAGGAAATATATGAGGATTGCGCTCTAAAGAATAGTATAGCTTTTCTATGTGCTCTAAAAACCTAATCCCCAGCTTCAATTGACGGGATTCATACCATTCAACAGCCTTTATGATATCATTTTCTGCTTCAGGCTTGTTAAATACACTAAACATTACCGGGTTAGTTTGCCTTTTATTGTTTTAAGGGATTTTTTCCACGGAATACTAGAACTAAGACCTTTTTCATGTGATTCAAGTCGTTTGGTCAGCTCTTTTTTCTGATCATTCGGAAGTACATATTCATTCATTCCTTTATTCAGAATTGTATAAACAGCCTCTAATAGGCTTTCATCCTGAATGTTGTCGATCGCGAAATGTAATTCCTTCCTTAATTCGGTCGCTTTCATGAAAAATGTTTTTCTACGTTCTCTTTAATCAAAGATATCGATTTTATCAATGATCTGAAAGTCAAACGATACTATCTTATTTGATTTTTCAAGGGTATCATTAAGGTTCTACATTCAATAATATATAAGAACGGAATCAATAAAGCATGCCCGTCAATGTACCTGGAATGTTTCTACAATAAATTATGATTTCCTTTAGCAAACAAGGCAATTTCTTTAGCAATCGGGATGATTTCTTTAATAATCAAGGAAACATCTTTAGCAATCAATATGTTTCCTTTAGTAGTCAGGATGTTTCCTTTAGCAATCAGGATGTTTCCTTTAGCAATCAATATGTTTCCTTTAGTAATCAGGATGTTTCCTTTAGCAATCAATATGTTTCCTTTAGTGATCAGGATGTTTCCTTTAGCAATCAGGATGTTTTCTTTAGCAATCAATATGTTTCCTTTAGTAATCAGGATGTTTCCTTTAGTAATCAGGATGTTTCCTTTAGCAATCAGGATGTTTTCTTTAGCAATCAATATGTTTCCTTTAGCAATCAATATGTTTCCTTTAGCAATCAATATGTTTCCTTTAGTAATCAGGATGTTTCCTTTAGTAATCAGGATGTTTCCTTTAGTAATCAGGATGTTTCCTTTAGCAATCAATATGTTTCCTTCAGTAATCAATATATTTCCTGTAGTAATTAGAAAAGAGGCCGATCTATTCAATAAACAATGTCTATTGATGGATCAATCATGTATGCAAGTAAACAGGGAGTGTATGAATGTAGATTAACAGTGTCTTCAAGTAAATAAGGAGTGTATGAATGTACATCAATCGTGTCTCCTTGTAAATAAGGAGTGTATGAAAGCAGATTAATCGTGTCTGCAAGTACACTTGGAGTGTATGAAAGTAGATTAACAGTGTCTTCAAGTAAATAAGGAGTGTGTGAAAGTAGATCAATCGTGTCTCCAAGTAAATAAGGAGTGTATGAATGTAGATCAATCGTGTCTTCAAGTACACTTGGAGTGTATGAATGTAGATTAACAGTGTCTTCAAGTAAATAAGGAGTGTATGAATGTAGATGAATCATGTCTCCTTGTAAATAAGGAGTGTATGAATCCGGATCATAGTTATCGGTATAGTTCGTATATTTGAATACATTAATCGCTTTATGGTTTTGGGTTTAGGAGAGACTGATTCACTATTAATGGACAAGTATTTTCAACTGCTGGCATCAGCCAATACGGATTTTATCTTCCTCGTCGACCCGGTTGATTTTAAGGTCCGTTATATCAACCACCTCCCTAACTATTTAACCAGCAAGGAATTGCTCGGGATGGATGTTTTTGAATTTGTGGCTCCCGCACACAAAGAAACCTACCGCTCTTTCCTGCAATCAGTTGCGGCCTCGGCCACTCCTCAATCCATTGAACTCGAGAGCTCTGACCATGTTATTGGCAAACCCAAGGGAAAAGAATGGTACAGTTGCAGCGGATTTCCGGTCAAAAACGAGAGCGGCCAAACCGAAAGCATTCTGGTGATTACCAAAAACATTACCTCTTCCAAGCTCCATGCCATTGAAATGTTGGATAAAGAGGAAAAGCTCTTTGCCATCCTCAACAATACCAGTGATGTGATCCTGTCCATAGACCGCGATTACCGGCTTACGGAGTTTAATACGGTATTCCGCGGTATGGCCCTGAAAGGTTTCGGAGTAAAAGATCCGTACGGAACTCCGGTGCTTAATTATCTGGACCCCACCAAATACGAACACCTGAAAGAGATCTATTCCAAAGTGCTGGAAGGAGAAATCATCAACGATATTGCACAATTTAATACCCGCAGCGGACTTACTGTTTACAACGAAACCAGCTACCATCCCATCCGTAACTTCAATCAGGAAATAACGGGTATCTCTATCTTTTCCAAAGACATTACCCAGCGGGTGCTGAATGAACAAAAACTCAAAAGTACCCTGAAAGAACGGGAAGTGCTGCTGGCCGAAATTCATCACCGCATCAAAAACAACCTGGCCCTGGTTTCCAGCATGCTTCAACTGAAGGAAATCAATATCGAAAATGAATCGGCCAAAGAAGCGCTGAGAGATAGCCGCAAGCGTATCAAATCTACCGCCCTGGTACATGAAATGCTTTACCGCAACGATTCGTTTGATCAGGTGCTGATGCAGGAATACCTCACCGAGCTTTTTGACAACCTCCATACCAATCCCGGCATCAAGCTGGCTATTGAAGGCGATAACCCTGTTCTGGATCTGAACAGAGCCCTTCCTTTCGGACTCATGATGCACGAACTCATGATGAACTCCATCAAACACAGCTTTAAGAACAAGGAGCAAGGCGTGCTGGAGCTGAAATCAAAACTGATCAATGAGGTGCTTGAAATTGAATATTGCGATTACGAAGGTGTGTTTCCGGAAGAAGTGGATTTCAGAGATACCTCCTCTACCGGACTCATGCTCATTCATACATTTATTGAACAGCTAAACGGATCTATAGAGCTGGAAAACCGGACTCCTCCCCGATACCGGATTAAAATCCCCATGACGTGATTATCATCCAAAAAATTCTCCTGGCCGAAGATGAGCTGATCATTGCCAAAGTATTGCAAAAAATACTGGAGCAGCGGCATTTTGAGGTACGTCTGGTGAGTGATGAAACAGAAGCTGTAAACGTAGCAAGCGATTTCAATCCCGATCTTATTATCCTGGACATCCACCTCCGCAATAAATCCTGCGGAATCCGTGCCGGCCGGGATATCCGCAAAAAAGGAATCACCTCCCCCATCATCTTTACCACCGGCAATTCATTTGAACAAACAAAAAATGAAATAAAAGATATCTCCCAAAGTCATTTATTTATCAAACCGGTAGATACCGATCAGCTGATTAAATTTATTGAGGAGTTGTAGGGGATTTAAGGAGCCGTCACACCAATGATGACTCCAAAGTTTCCATCCGTCTGTTTCCATGCCTTTTCCGGCAAATAAACACCGGTCAGCGCGGATGTGACGGGGCGCAAGTGTGTTTGCTCATCCGTGCATTCTAAGATGGAATTTGTTTTTCTCTAACCCTTTGGGATTTGTAATCCCATGCCCTTCTGATTACATTTACAGGGATTGAAAAAATAATATACTCATGGATGTAATGGTGCTGCCACACAAACCATTATTTCTAAAATAAAAAGCAGGAATGGATTGCAAATCCATATTGGAAACTACAAGAAATAGGTAGAGTGAGATGGCACGGATACACCTACACACGGACTACGCTGCATATCCGCGCCGACCGGGGATTTTGGATTCTCTGGGCAAATCAAATTAATAAAGTGAGATACGAATACTCTCTTCAATGCGATCATTCATTTCAAGAAACCATCAAAGCCACCAGTCTAAACACCGCATATTTGCGAAGAATAATTTTAGAGTGCGGAGAATAATAGCTATATTTACCGCACAAAAGCGGAGAATAGCATGCCTAAATACATCCATCAGCAGAGTCAATGGCCGGATTTCAAATGGAATCATGAAGTCATTTTACCTGTTTTAGCGAAAGTCAGGCATAAGCAAGGGCGGATAAAGGGCTATATGGAAGTCCTGGGCTTCGCATTAAGAGACGAAACAACCTTACGAACGTTAACCCAGGATGTTCTCAAATCAACAGAAATAGAAGGCGAAATTTTAAACCCCGATCAGGTACGCTCTTCTATTGCCAGGCATCTGGGAATGGATGTTGCCGGCTTGGTACCATCAGACCGAAATGTGGAAGGTGTCGTAGAAATGATGCTCAACGCGACACAGCATTACCGAAAGCCCCTGGATAAAAACCGTTTGTTTGGTTGGCATGCTTCTCTATTCCCAACAGGGAGAAGCGGCATGCATAAAATAGCCGTTGGCAAATGGCGCGACAATAAAAAAGGTCCGATGCAAGTCGTTTCTGGTGCTATGGGAAAAGAACGCGTCCATTATGAAGCTCCCGATGCGGACAGACTGAATAAAGAAATGAAGTTATTTCTGGACTGGTTTAATGCTCCGGATTCAACAGATGCTGTTCTGAAGTCGGCCATTGCACATCTTTGGTTCTTGACCGTCCACCCTTTTGATGACGGAAACGGTCGGATTGCCAGAGCCATTGCCGATATGCAATTGGCGAGAGCAGATGGAGACAAGCAAAGGTTTTACAGTATGTCTGCTCAAATACGAATCGAACGAAAATCATATTATGATATCCTTGAAACTACTCAAAAAGGCTCTCTTGATATCACAGGATGGTTGCTATGGTTCCTGCAGTGCATCGATCGCGCCCTGAGTGCAACGGATGAGGTACTGAAACGTGTCTTACATAAAACCAGATTTTGGGACAAACATGCTCAAACAGCCATCAATGAAAGACAGCGTTTGATCATAAACAAATTATTCGATGGCTTTGATGGAAAACTAAATTCTTCCAAATGGGCAAAGATTGCCAAATGCTCTGCTGACACAGCCCTTCGGGACATACAGGATCTGATCGATAAGGAAATCCTTCAGAAAGAGAGTGCCGGAGGAAGAAGTACGAATTATGTTTTGAAGGACTAATTCATCTTGCAAAGTGATTGGGCATCTTGGGGAGATTCTTGATTTTGAATGATATCATTCACCCTTTTTCAACAAGCAACCTTTCGCACCCGGTCAGCGCGGATGTGACGGGTTGTTGGAGCGGTAGCTCATCCGTGCAATCTAAGATGGAATTTGTTTTTCTCTGACCCTTTGGGATTTACAATCCCATGCGCTTCTGATTACATTTACTGGGATTGAAAAATAATATATTCATGGATATAATGGTGCTGCCACACAAACCATTATTTCTAAAATGAAAGACAGGAATGGATTGCAAATCCATATTGGAAACTACAAGAAATAAGTAGGGTGAGATGGCACTGATACACCTACAAACGGACTACGCTGCATATCCGCGCCGACTGGCAATTGCTCTGCTTTTCCCTTCCGCACAAACCTGCTCGAAGATCCACCGGATCTTCGCCGTCCCGCTGAGGCTCGAACCTCCTCCCCCAACATCAGTGTGAGTGTCCGCCTTTGCATAAGCTCCGGCGGATGAATGAGAGTGAGTATAGGGCAAAAAAAAAACGAGAGTAATCGCTCTACGCTCTCACTCTCGCTCTGTATTTCTGTGAGCCCAATGGTCTCCATTTCGAACGAATTAGTAGCAGATATCAGGGGGCTGGCGGAGATTTTTGATTCTTTGTAGCGGGTGCCAGTTTCCACATCTCAAACTACGAATCCCTAATCGCTCCTATACGCATCACCGGAATATAGACCCTTGAAAATCACTTTTCCATGATATATATTGCAATTACATGACCCAAGATTTCCTTCAAAAATGATCCAAGGGGCTTAACTATAGCCTGAAGTGTCTCGACAGCATCCTTTTTCACTTCAAGTGGTGCGGTTTCAGATTGAATAGCCTTTAAGCTATCTAAGACCCGTTGCCTTTCCTCCACAGAATCTGTGTTTTGGAATATTGATGCAACAAGCTCCGCAACCTGCTTCCTTTCAGTTTCTGTCTTAGCGTTTTGAAAAATGGAATCCAAAACCTCCTGCTCCACAGCGCTAATTTTTGCGGCAGGGTTTTCAGAAACAAACTGAGTAATTACAATGTTATTGTCTCCTACCACGACTTTTTTGGCCTTAATTGACCCGATGTTAAATTTGCTCATTGCTTGAAAATTTGTTTGAAAATATTATTTTGATCACCCAGAACCACAATCTCTCCTTCTATTGAATTATTTACTGTAAGGTTTACTATCAAAGTTAAATGGTATGTATTACCATTCGATACTGTTGAACTCGAGTAGGATCGAGATGCAGCGGTGAGAATAGTTGGTGCAAGTGCGTTCAATTCTGTTTTAATTTTATCAAAATTAAATCCAGCTCTAAAAAGATCAACACCAACGATTTCATCTGTTATCCGATAACCGGCATCATATCCGAATCCCACCGATTTTCCAGCTCCAGGATTCCAAACTGACGCCTGTCGATGATCCGGCATAGGAAAAAATCCAACTGCTGACCCTATCGACCCCGTAGTCAATAACCCACAATGCGCCCCATAATTTGCGACCGAGGCAGCTCCGGTCATATTGATAAAATTGGACGAGCTCGTTAGGGCAATCGACCCAATGGTACTGCCAATTCCCTTGGTGAACAAATTGTTTGTTGCGTTTAAAACAATATGTCTGCTATCAGTAAGGCTTTCTCCAAAACCGTAGCCTCCCATCCCGGTTGAAATTTTGAGTGAATTATTAAAGGTGCCCTTGGTATTATAATGACCGGAAGAGACCATGTTATTTGCTGTACCTACAGTTATACTGTTCTTGATCAGGGCATTTTCACTAAAACAGTGGCTCAGATTGCCTGTCGAAATCGTTAATGGGTTATTCACGGTACCAAAATTGTTACCCATGCCGGCTGTAAACAGACTATTTTGGGAGGAAACAGTTAAATAGCCACTGGCTACAGTACTACCACCTATTTGATTGATCAAATTACCTGCAGAAATAGCCAACGGGTTATTCGTAGTAATGAAATTGTTACCGATGCCAGAAACAAACAAACTATTTGTTGTAGTGGGAACAGTTAAATAACTGCTTGTGGTAAGCCCATTACCAAAATTACCGACCAAATTACCCGATGAAAACACAAGAGGGTTATTAAAGCTACCAAGAATGCCACTTGCACCTGGTGCTAACAAACTACCTGCTGTGAAAACAGTTAGATTTCCACTGTTCTGAAACCCACTGACATAATTACGTAGATTACCTGATGAAACCAGAAGACAACTACCAGAAGAACCGAGCGGATCTACATCTATATAACCAGTACTAGAGTATATTTTAGTCATTTTTTTCCTTTTAACTAAATATACTCTTTTTTATATCGAATCTCAAGGATGCGAATATTTATTCGTCGAATAATATAAAAACACCAACGAATGCCATTTATTTACCCTTTAATCTATATAGCACAACACGATCAAATTTCAATTCCCTTCTCCCCCCATTTCATTCCATCAGGAAGCTCAAGATTCGATATTTCAATGTGAATAACCCTCCTTTGCCTCTCCGAAGTACTCCGCTTTGAGGAATGCATAAGCAGTGGGCGCATAATCATTACTCCTCCGGCCTTGACTTCGCAAAGCATTTCCTGAACTGGAACCGGCATTGTTTCTGCCCTTATAACTCCCTTACTATGTGAGCCCTGAACCACCCGCAAAGCCCCATTTGATTCATCACAATCATCCAGATGAATCCGGATGGTGTAAATACTCTCAAGAATATTCACCGGGGGCTGAACTGCAATTTGTCCTAGTTTTTCAGTCCAATGCAGAAATCCCGGTGAATCAATCTTCTGGTCCACAGAAATCGTCAGATCCTGATGCCAGGAAACAAACCAGTTGGACAAAGAAGGTTTATCGAAATAGATGGATTTGACCACAAAATAGCCTTGCCCGCAGAGCTCCTTCACAATCCGGATCAGATTCCGGTTCCAGACAAGCTTCCCGGCTTCCGGAACTGCCTGAAAAAAACGGCGGATGGCGAAGAGGTCTTTGTTTTGACGAAAGTCCGGAGTGTTGTTTATCGAAGAGTCTATTGCCTGCGAAATCGCAGAGAGCTCTTCACCTGAAAACACATCCGGGAGTATGGTGAAGCCTTTTTTACTTAAGTGTTCAATCATACAAGCATGAATATCAGTTCTGTTTATCAACAAAAAACCAGGTCGAATCGCGGTTAGATATCATGACACCAAGTTGATCTCTGATTTCGTATGAAAAATATTCCCCTTTTTGTCGAAGTATTCCTTCCCGCATAAATTGAAAGTTTTCAGTCTGTTGATTCCAACTGTTTTGGAAAACTAGTACCCCTCGTTTTAACAAGCTCATTATATTTTCGGAAAGAGGGGTATGATTGGTGATTGTATCAGCGACATAGGTGTGATCAGGGGCACCTTTATAGGTATTCAAAGACATTACTTTTAGCAGACTTGGGGGATCTAATAAGGATGTCGTCAGTTCAAGGTATTTTCCGGTATGCCTGCTTTTCAGTTCTATTTTTCCATTGACATTAATTTTCCCATCCTGAAAATCACACTGGAGTTGCTTAGTACCTGGGATAGAAGCCGTATCAAAAGCGGTTATAAAAACTGAATCAACACAATGTATAGATAAGTTCTTGGTGATTCGAGAATATGCATAACATGGGCCGAATCCCGGCCCAGCACCCGCGCAGAGCTCTATGTTCAAAGATTCCTCATTGATCTTCTTCCCGTTCTTGTCAAATGTTACGAGCATAGGCACCAGTGCATCTCCTACCCCAAACACGATGACTGCATAAAAATTACTGGTGTCGGGTAAAAGGCCATAGATCAGTTTGGGAAGTTGATTAATGAATATTGTGTCTTCCGTTTCCAGATTAGGGAAATTGTTATTGGGTCCATTAATTTCATCATAATCCAGTTTAAGCGGAAGGGACAGGACTTTGAACTTTCGAATGAAGTGGAAAAACGCGGGATCAGCAACCTTCGAATGATCACTGGTATTACCGGAATTGCAAGAAACCATTACTATGCCGGCAAAGAATAACGCAGAAATACCAGCCTTGAATCGCTTAGAAGATTGATGAAAAGGCATATACAGAGTGGAATTATTTCAATAATTGGGACATTATTGGGACAATTGGGACATCAAAGCTGAACACGATTCCTTAAATCTACGACACCCTTCTTCCATTCCTCACCTTCCTTCCCCTCCTCCCAGAGCTCTTTAAGTTCAGAATTGGCAAGAATCCGGTCAATCGCTTTTTTTGATAATTCTATTATATCAACCCGCTTTCCAAAGATTCCCGTTTTGTAAACCAACAAGTCATTCCTTTTGACCCAATCCGTTGCATCTCCAGGAAAATCGGCGGAAGGGTTCCCCTTATGAGCAGCAATAAATTCAATCGCAACAAGGGCATTTTCGCAATCAGGTGCTTCGAGATAATCCTCTTCGCCTATTTCAACCACTTTCAGAATTGCATCTTTGATCAATGACTTGTCTCCTTCCACCAATTCGGCAGTAAAATCCAATGCTCCATCGCTTTCAAATGTTTTATGACCCCAGGTTCCCATGTCTATTTCGTTTTGATGGTTATTTATAGTCTGCGTCTTTCAGCTAAACAGGATTCTGCATAACCGATTAGCAAATGAAAGGAAAATATTTAATTCCCTCTTAATCCTCTTTTAATTATCGCTTCCTCCGCAACTTCCAAGATAAATTCGCAAAGTGTATTAAGAATCAGCGCATATTCATCAAAAAAAGACACTGTAGCATTCAGTTGGTCAGGTACGGTATATGCATTGAGCAAACGTCTCAGTTCCTCAATACGTTCAATTAATGGAGGATGACTGTCTGCCTTACCATCGAAAACCTCTCCATGTTTTTCGTTATCATTCAAAGAAACCGAAAGAACAAGTTCACGAATCTTTTCACATAGATTAAACATCGTAAAAAAAGTTAGTGCCCCCACTCCCGTGAATAAAAGATAACTATCTTTTTCCGATCCATATTCTCTTGAAATCTTAAATCCAAGTTCATCGCAAAATTTTTCTAATTTTAAAGCCTGTTCCGAGCTAATCATCCCCCTAAATTGATCAATATTTTCCTCTGCCACGAAATGACTATACTCATGACCAACGATAAAAGTTTCCATTGCATCAAGAAGTTCGTTACGCAGAGCCACGAATGATGGTCGAATGTTTACTTGGCCATATTCAATTAATGTTCCAAAAAAGCCATAATATAAAGCCAATTTTGAACAAAGTATTACCGGCGCAGGATTGGCTTTAAAACAATCGTTAACAGATTCTTTAGATTCAGCTCTTTTACCTTTTAAGGTATACGATATCCCCATTGCAAGGGAAGAAATCCCTTTGGCCCAATAATTACAAAAGGCCATTGTTCCGGGACCTGCAAATAAAATATGCGCTCCTTCGGAAGGTCGTGCGCTTGGAGAAGGTGAAATGCAGGTTGAGTTCTCGATAATAATCTCTCTTTGCAGTTCAATTCCGATTTTTTTTGCCGTTTTTTTTATCTGATCAACCTTACTAGTGTAAAATGTCTTACTAAAATAATTATCATACGCAGAATCAGGTTTGAAGCTCAACATTCCTTTTTGAAGCAGCATACTCATTTTCCTATTAAGCTCGGGGGGGGGCGACACCTGCTACTTTTCTTATTCTACTGGGATTTTCATTTATATACGTACGTAAATCTTTAAATTTAAAAAAATCGCCATATCCGTCCGTAAGCAACAGCTTTTGACAGTACTCCACATAACGCCTCATATCATCATCATCAATCATAGTTTGGTTCGAAAGATTAATTCGTCATAATTTGTCTTGAAGACAAACATCATATAAATATATGATTTTCAGACACCTGTAGACTTATTCATGATATTAAATCAACACCTTCTTTTCAACAAAAAACGGTTTACAAGTTTCCTCCAGCCTTAAGCCTTAAATATTTAAATTTGACCATAATGGTCAAGTCAAACACAAACCAATGGAAACAATAGGAGAGAAACTCAGGGAACTGAGGGAAGGAAAAGGGTTGCTCCTGCGTCAGGTGGCGACTGAGTTGGAAATAGACCCTTCTTTATTAAGCAGAATCGAGCGCGGCGATAAGCTGCCTACCCGGAACCAGATTGTTTTTCTGGAAAAAATGTATGGAACAAAGCCAAATGAGCTATTGGTTCTGTATTTATGTGATCGTCTCCTCTCCGAACTGGAAGGAGAAGATGAAGTTGCATTGAAAGTGATGCAGGTAACAGAAAAGAAAGTATCGTACCTCGTAAAGAATAAGCATGCAAAAGCATAAGATCATAGAACCCGCAGAAAATGAGCTCCCAAGCCATTATGCTGACCGCTTAGGCGTTGATTATACTGCTACGGTCACGCTCGGACACAAAAAATCGAGCGGACAGTTCTTTACCCCTACCGGTATCGCTAAACTGATGGCATCATTTGCGGCCCCCTCTTCCGGAAAGATCAGAATCCTGGACCCGGGATGCGGCACTGCTGTATTGAGTTCTGCACTGATAGAATGGCTGGTCAATTCAGGAAATAAATTTGATTCGATTGAATTAACGGCGTATGAAACCGATCTGAACTTAAAACCTTTTGCAGAAGCCGCTTTAAATTATCTCCGAAAATGGCTCGGCAAAAGGAATGTCGATTTTCAATTTATTCTTGATTCGGAAGACTTTGTCCTTTCAAACGCAGATAAACTGATTGATTCCAGCTTGTTCAGCACGGAACCCGAGGATCGTTTTGATTATGTCGTTTCTAACCCTCCCTATTTCAAATTGCCGAAGGAGGACATGCGGGTTAAGGTTACGAAGGGGATTGTGAGCGGCCAGACGAATATCTATTCCCTGTTTATGGCCATGTCGGCCAAGATGCTCAATGCCAATGGGCAACTGATTTTTATCGTTCCCCGGAGCTTTACTTCCGGAAGCTACTTTAAGGAATTCCGTAAATTCTTCTTTAAACTGATCAAACCAGAACAAATTCACTTGTTTGTTTCCCGGAAGGA
>JABDCB010000042.1:9483-25840 GCA_013288325.1 Bacteroidota bacterium | reverse complement strand
ACAATTTCTTCATAACTCAATCCGGAAAACTCATATCCATAACCTCTTGGAAGTACTTTAGCGGCAACATCTTTCAATGCTTCGATAGATTGTCCGCTACTGTATCCTTGCGGTGACCCACCATCTACTTCCGCAGAACGGAAAATATTAAAGTGAGGCAGTATCGGGGCCGCCTCTACAGGTTGGTAGGTAATAAGTGAAGCCAATGGCAACATTTGACCGGATGCATTGCGGACATAATACTTATCCATATCAGTAACAAGCCTTCTGAACACGGTATCAGCCTGTACTACTACATGGTAAGTGCGATTGTAAAGCGTGATATCATTTACAAACGAGCTACCCATATACGATTGAATAGTCGTAAACACATCGGCAATACTGACTCCCATTTTTTTACACTTTTCCCTGTCAACGGTAAGATTATAACTTGGTGTATGAGCCGAATAGTAGGAGACAGCCCTTGAAATTGCAGGATTTTTGTTTGCTTCAGCCACAAATTTCTTTACCACCTTTTCAAACGCATGCACATCATCATTGGTATTCCGTTGTTCTATCTGAAACGTGAAACCTGCCGACTGCCCTATACCTGGTATAGGGGCGGGTTGCATAACAACTACTTTGGCATTCTTGAGATCGGCTTTTGCAATTCGCTTTAGCATTACATCAATAATACCCGGAACCTGCTGTTTGGGATCTTCACGTTCACTCCAGGGTTTTAGTTGACAAAAAATTGTACCACTGTTGGATTTTGCAGCCCCATTGCTGATGTTCAGTCCCGATATAGCTGCATAATGTCCAACACCGGGAGTTTCCCCTACCACTTTCATGAGTTTGTTAATCAATTCCACCGATTGTATAGTTGACGAAGCTTCCGGCAGCTCATATGTTATTTGCACACGCCCCAGATCTTCATTTGGAATAAATCCCGTAGGCTTGTATCTGAAAAGGAAAAAAGTGCCAACCCCGATACAGATCAGCAGTATAATCACGTATTTAGAGGATCTGATTCCCCTGCTGACGCCATGTGAGTAAGCCTTTGTAAACTTGTTAAAGGCAATATTAAAGTGATAAAAGAATTTATTCAGGCCCGTTGATTTTTCATTGATCACATGAGGCTTTAAAAGCAACATACACAGAGCCGGAGTAAGCGACAAGGCAATAAATGCCGAGATAATAATTGATACGGCTATGGTTATGGCAAACTGCTGATATAACCGTCCTACAATTCCGGGTATAAAAGCCACCGGTACAAATACAGAAGCCAATATCAATGCGACTGCAATTACAGGTGCTGTGATATCTTTCATCGCATGTATGGTGGCATCTCTAGCCGACATTTTCTGCACATCTATGTAATGCTGTACCGCCTCCACTACAATAATGGCATCATCCACCACAATTCCTATAGCAAGCACAAAACCGAACATCGTGAGGGTATTAATGGTAAATCCAAGCGGGACAAAAACAATAAAAGTGCCCAGGATTGAAACCGGAATTGCCAGCAGCGGGATAATAGTGGTACGCCAGTTCTGCAGAAACAGAAACACCACAAATGCTACCAGACAAAGGGCTATAATCAGTGTCTGAACCACCTCCTGCATAGAGACCTTAACAATAGTAACCGCTTCAAATGGTACTTTGTAATCTACATCCTCGGGGAATGATTTCTTGAGTTTCTCCAGTTCGGCATATACCCCATTTGCCACATCAAGTGCATTACTATTTGGAGCCTGATAAACCATCAGATAAGAGGCTCTTTTCCCATCCACATAAGAATTACTGGCATAAGTAAATTTACCCAGCTCCACCCGGCCTATATCTTTAAGATAAACTAACTCTCCTGTAACAGGTACACTTTTTACAATCACTTTCTCGAATTCTGAAACCGTGTTCAGTCGTCCGTTTACCAGAATGCTTAATTCCTGAACTTGTGAAGATGGCTGTGGGGGTGCACCTACGGCTCCTGCAGCAACCTGAATATTTTGCTCATCTAAGGCTGCAATCACATCCTGTGGGGTAAGTGAATAAGAAGCCAGTTTATTGGGATCGAGCCAGATCCGCATACTGAAATTATCGGCCCGCGTATTGATATCCCCCACACCCGGAACACGAAGCAGAGCATCCATCAGATAGATATTGGCATAATTATCCAGGAATGTAACATTATGGGTAGCCTTGGGAGAATACAAGGCAATCATCATCAGAGCGCTGATGTTTTTGGCCCTGACGGTAATTCCAAGTCGGCTTACCGAAGAAGGCAGTAATGGAGTGGCTATCCCAACCCTGTTTTGCACATCCAGCGTGGCGATATCTGTATTGGTTCCAACCTTGAAAGTAGTATTAACGGAAACTGAACCAGTACTGGTACTGTTACTTTGAATGTACTCCATACCGTGCGTTCCGTTGATTGCTTCTTCAATGGGAGTGGCTACAGTCTGCTCCACTGTAATGGCATCTGCTCCGGTATAATTAGCAGACACAGAAACAGCCGGAGGGGTAATATTCGGATATTGATTTATGGGAAGGGTAAAAACAGAGATTGCACCCAGAATCACGATAACAAGTGATATCACGATGGCTGTAACGGGCCTTCTGATAAAGGTATCGGCAATCATGTGCTAAAAAATATCACTTCGTTAATTCTCTTTTTATGATCCTGATGTACTGGAACTGCTAAAGGTGGTATTTATTCTTTTTCTTCCTGCTCATCCAAATCTCCGGTAATTTCTTCTTTATGCAGTGCAAGATATTCCAGCTGTTTTTTACCATATGCAATCCTGACAATGACAACAAATAAAACCGGCACAATAAAAATGGCCAGGGAAGATGCGGCTATCATTCCTCCCAATACCGTTACACCGATAGTACGCCGTGCCACAGCACCTGCCCCGGTGGCCAGCACCAGAGGCATAACACCCAGGATAAATGCAAGGGAAGTCATAACAATGGGTCGAAGCCTTAACCTTACTGCATCCAAGGTAGACTGCACCAGATCTTCTCCATTATCTACCCGTACTTTTGCATACTCTACAATCAGGATCGCATTCTTAGCCGCAAGACCGATTAATGTAATAAGACCAATCTGAGCATACACATTATCTGTCAGGCTTGGCATAAAAATAAGGGTTAGAATGGCCCCGAATGCTCCGATAGGCACAGCAAGTAATACTGAAAATGGCACCGACCAGCTCTCATAAAGTGCCGCCAGAAAAAGGAACACAAACAAAAGTGAAAACATAAAAATGTAGATGGTCATAGAGCCTGCCTGAATCTCTTCATAACTCAATCCGGAAAAGTCATATCCATATCCCTGAGGTAACACTTTGGCAGCAACTTCTTTGAGCGCATCAATGGATTGTCCGCTGCTATAACCATCGGGTGAAGATCCATCCACCTCGGCCGATCTGAAAATATTGAAGTGTGATAAGAGCGGTGCTGTTTCCGTAGGTTTATAGCTGATCAGGGAACTCATCGGAAGCATATTACCTTCCACATTACGCACATAATACTTATCCATATTGGTGATCATTTTCCGGAAGGATGTATCCGCCTGAACCACTACGTGGAATGTTCGGTTGTAGAGGGTGAAATCGTTTACATAAATACTACCCATATAAGTCTGTATAGCCGTAAATACATCGGAAATAGCAACCCCCATTTTTTTACACTTCTCCCTATCCACAGTAAGATTGTAGCTGGGTGTGTGTGCAGAATAGTATGAAAATGCATGCGATATTGCAGGATTCTTATTGGCCTCTGTAACAAAATCGTTTACCACTTTTTCAAATGCATGAACATCATCATTTGTGTTTCGTTGTTCAATCTGGAAGCTGAAACCTGCTGTCTGACCTATACCTGGAATTGGCGCCGGAGGGATAACGACAATATTTGCATTCTTAATATTTGCCTTGGCAATCCGATCTCTCATTAAATCGATAAGGCCGGGAATTTGCTCACTCAGCTTGCTTCTCTCGTCCCAGGGCTTTAATTGGCAATAGATAGTTCCGCTATTTGACTTGGTAGCGCCGTTTATGACATTAAATCCAGCTAATGCTGCATAGTGCTCAACCCCCGGAGTGGTGGAAACAACATTCATCAGCTTGCTCATCACATCTATCGATTGGGTGGTAGCAGATGCTTCGGGCAATTCATACGTGACATAAATCAATCCATTGTCTTCGCTTGGAATAAAACCGGAAGGTTTTTTCTGAAACATATAATAGGTAGCCACACCAATACACAATAACAGCACGATAACATACCTCGACCCCTTGATTCCATTTTTTACTCCATTGGAATAATGCCGTGTGATTGTATTGAACCAATTGTTGAACTTAAAAAAATACTTATTCAACCCTTTTGATTTTTCATCAATATGATGAGGCTTGAGAAGCAAGGTACATAAGGCAGGAGTAAGTGACAGGGCAATGAATGCAGATATGACAATAGACACGGCTATGGTGATGGCGAACTGCTGATACAAACGTCCCACGATACCCGGTATAAAGCCTACCGGTACAAATACGGATGCGAGAATCAGGGCTATAGCAATAACCGGAGCTGAAATGTCTTTCATGGCACGGTACGTTGCTTCCTTCACCGGAAGTTTTTCCACATCCAGATAATGCTGAACGGCTTCCACCACAATAATGGCATCATCCACTACGATTCCAATGGCAAGCACAAACCCAAACATGGTGAGTGTATTGATCGTAAAGCCAAGCGGAATAAAAAATGCAAATGTGCCCAGAATGGAGACAGGTATTGCAAGAATAGGAATAAGAGAGGCGCGCCAGTTTTGCAAAAACAAAAACACGACTAATGCCACAAGCACCAATGCAATCAACAACGTATCCACGACTTCCTGCATGGAAACCTTTACGACAGTAACTGTTTCAAATGGAATCTTATAATCGACATCGCCGGGAAATGACTTCTTAAGTTCCTCAAGCTCCTTTGTAATACCACTTGCTGTTTGCAAGGCATTACTTCCAGGGGTCTGATAAAGAGTCAGGATGGAGGCCCGCTTATCATCCACATACGAATTACTGGAGTAGGTGAATTTTCCCAGCTCCACCCTTGCCACATCCTTCAGATAAACAAGCTCACCGGTAGAGGGGATTGTTTTTACAATTATTTTTTCAAAATCAGAAACCTTGCTAAGGCGTCCATTTACTAATACACTCAGTTCATACGTCTGCGTTTTTTGCTGGGGTGGCACCCCTGCAGAACCTGCTGCAACCTGCAAATTTTGTTCATTCAGCGCATTGACTATATCGGTAGATGTTAACGAATAGGCTGCCATCTTATCGGGATTGATCCACACCCGCATACTGAAATTGTCGGCCCCTGACGTGATAGCTCCTACCCCTGGCACCCGCAGAAGGGCATCCATAATAAAGATGTTGGTGTAGTTATCCAGAAAAGTAATACTGTGTGTGCCCTTTGGAGAATAGAGTGCTACCAGCATCAATGCACTGGGATTAAGTGCCCGGACAGTAAGTCCCAACCGGCTTACCGCAGCCGGTAATAAAGGGGTTGCAATACTTACCCTGTTCTGTACATCCAGTGTTGCAATATCAATATTAGTTCCAACCTTAAAAGTGGTATTGATGGTCATCAGCCCGTTATTGGTGCTGTTGCTCTGCATAAACTCCATTCCATGCGTACCATTCACCTGTTCTTCAATAGGGGTTGCCACTGTTTGCTCAACAGTAGTGGCATCAGCACCTGTGTATTGACCCGTAACCTGCACCACTGGAGGGGTAATGTCAGGATATTGATTAACCGGGAGGTTAATAATACAAACAGCCCCGATGAATGCTAATACAAGCGATACAACGATTGCAGTAACAGGTCTCTTTATGAATGTATTGGCAATCATACGTTATGCTGCAGTGAATGAAAAAATGTCAATTTACTTTTGTTTTGGCTTCTTCCGGTTTCATTGGCTTATCTGCCGCCCCTTCCGGTTCCGCTCCTTTTTTCTTTTCTTTAGCCGTTTCCGGAGCTTTGGAAATATCAATAATGGATCCCGTATGCAGGGACTGAACACCATCTACCACAATCCGGTCTCCGACATTTACACCTTTCTTAATAATGACATTAGGAGCAATGGTTTGCCCCAATTGCACTTTCTTCTGAATAGCCATTACCACAGGATGTGTTTTAGTTGAATCATCGGCATTCCGGGCCACAGTATCCTTAGCTACATACAGAAAATATTCTCCCATTAACTCCACCACTGCTTTGCTTGGCGCAACCAGTTTCGGGCTCAACTCCTGATTATGCACCCGCATCACACAACTTGTTCCGGCTCTTAAGAAATATCCGGGATTGGAAAATTCAACCCGAATCCGGATTGTTCCGGTTTGTGGATCTACCGCTCTGTCTATGATTGAAATTTTACCAGAAAACGGATAAACGGAGTCGTTCGGAAGTGTTATGGAAAATAGTGAATCAATATTTTTCTGCTTCCCGTTTTTCAATTCTTCAAAATGGGCCAATTGTTTTTCAGATATCAGAAAATCCACACCCATTGGATCATCCGTTGAAACGGTATTAAGTACCGTCTGACCAACTGTCACCATATTACCCATCTTAACCTGACTGAATCCTATTGTTCCGTCGAAAGGAGCCGTGATAACCGAGTAATTCAAATTTGTATTGGCCATCTTCAGAGCCTGGTCAGCAGCTGTAACCATGTTTTTAGCATTCTGAAGAGCAATTGCAGCGTGGTCAAATACCTGCTTTGCCACAGCATCATTCGCATTCAGATAATTATACCTGTCAGCATCCTGCTGGGCCTGGGCGAGATTGCCTTTTGCCACTTCCAGATTGGCTTTTGCCTGATCAACCGCTTCCTGATACAACTGGCGATCTATTTCGTACAGCGCCTGCCCTTTATGCACATGCCCGCCTTCTGTGAAGCTAATACCCGTAATATATCCCTGAACCTGAGGTCTTAAATCCACCTGATTAATAGCCACTGTTGTAGCCGGATATTTGTCGTAATAAAAAACCTTTTGTGCCTTCATAGCATACAGGTTAACCGCTATAGCAGATAAAGGGGGTGCCGGTTTCTGGCTGCAAGAGCCAAATAAAACCGGGATACATAAAAGGACTAAACTGGCTCTTATCATGGAAGCGAGCATTTGGTTTGTTAATGTTTATATGTGGTGGTACCCATTGCCTTTTCCAGCTCCACTTTACTAAGCAAAACCTGGAAGAGGGCATTCAGATAACTCATCTCCGATGAAATCAAATTAGATTCAGCTGTAATTACATTCAGGTAAGGAACTATGCCTTGCTTGTACTGGAGCGAAACAACCCCATAAACATCCTTTGCCATATCTTCATTACTCCGCATCAATGTTAAATCATATAAATTGGTTTTATAGTTGGCCAGGGCAGTAGTATATTCCGAATATATCCGGGATTTAAGTCCTGTTTCGGCATAATCAAGCAGTTGCCCCTGAAGTTTTACCTTTTGAATGCTTTCCTGCCTCCTCATCCCGGTAAACAAGGGAATATTTATAGATGCTCCTATATATGAATATGGATAGGCCTGAGGGAAGAGCGTTGACACAGCATCACTTTCATATTCATAGTAATAATTATAAAATGCTGAAAGTGTTGGGAGGTACTGAGTCCTGAAATACTTTAATGATGCCAGTTGTAATTTTTTTTCCGTTTGCATTTGCTGAAACTCAATCCGTTTTTCATATTGAAGCGCAACAACGGTGTCTGCAATGATCTGCTTCATCATTTGCACGGTATCAACAGTAACACTAAATTGCTTATCAGGGGGGAAACCTATTACCTGCTTGAGGGCAGCATATTGGGGGCGTACATTCTCCACCACTTGTTTTAATTGTGCTTTGGAGTTGTTTAGAGAGATGGTCGCCTCTTTGTAGTCCGTTTTATCTACTATTCCTCCTACATATTGGTGGTAGGTATCGCGCAGATTTTTTGCAAGACGGGCTGTATCTTCTTTCAAAACATTCATCTGTTCTAATGTCAGCAACAGATTATAGAACGATGAACTGACTGTTGCAATCACATTTATTTTTGTACTGTCACTGGCTTCCTGAGCCTGCTGAACAAACAAATGTGCACTTTGAGCAGCATACAATACATCGGGGCTGAAAATTGTTTGTGTTGCCGAAATTTCCGGAATAAAGGTATTATTAACCCCGGGATGCCCTTTAATCAACGGCCCATCCGGGTTGCTTGGGTTTATGGAAAAAGTGGTAGGTAGCTGATCATAATGAGTATATGTACCACTCAGGTTCACCTGCGGAAGCCAGGCAGAAAGATTAATTGCATTGTTCTTTTTTGCGATCTCAATATTAATTCCTGTTTGCATTACCCCCGGCTGATGTTCCAATGCGTAAACAATACACTGGTCCAGATTCATAAAAGGAATGGTATCGGCTGAAGTCCTGTTTTGAGCATTTATACACAGGGAAGTGCTTACAAAGCTGATGACAAAAACAAAAAGCTGTTTTAACACTATTTCAATATTTTTAAGAAAGATATATTGTCTTTTGAACTTTTCAAGAGATAAATGTAGGAGATATTTTGCTCAACCCCGGTTAGATTCTTGTAATAAGTGTTAATTCTATCTGCTTAATGGGTTTTCCTATTATAGGCCTTGTTGTTTTGCGACATGAAAGCTATTTCAAGCTCTCTCTATGTGTAATTTCCAGACGTTCTTCAGGGAAGAAAATGTAATCGTTGAACTGATTTTCACCATGCAAATTTATGCAGGGTTATAGAGATGGAAACAATACCTGATAGTTGGCCGAAGAATAGTTACGCTTTCTTACCTCCATTTATCATCGAAGAAGCAATCCCGGGATTTTGTCCTGTTTCTGCCCTCAGAAGGCCGGCAATGTGAATCACAATAAAACCCATGACCCCATACATAACAAAGCTATGAATGTCTTTAATTGTTTCCTCCTTATTTTTTAAGAAACTGAAATCATCGGCGTAAATGAGCCCGATTCCTGTTAATACCATGGTAAGAATCATCAGGTAGAAAAGCAGATAAAAAAACTTCACGTACAAATAATGCCGGGCGCTTTTGTCTTTCGAATTTGCCTTACGCATATAGAGAGCCCCCTTGCTGATTCTATGCCGGAGACTTTGCCCTTCGGGCTCAAAAAACTCGGCAATGATACGGAACAAGAGTAGCAGGGCCAGGGAAATGCCAATATATTTATGCCATACCCATATAGGGTGACCGATGGCTTTTGCTACAACCTTTGCCTGATCCGGAGTAACGATGACCCCTTTCTGCTCCAGGATGTCCTGTATTTTATGCACATTGTTTCGTGGCTTAAGAAGGGTACTGGCTATAAGTACCGTACAGAGCAGTCCAATTATGGCCAGTGAACTAAACCAATGCCAGATACGTACAGCCTTCGAATGGATTTCGTGAAATGAAAAAGATGATGACTCTGATTTTAGTTCTTGATTCATGAACTCGAATTTGAAACACAAAGATATTATTTTGCGGAAAGGCTGCTTCCGCCCCCATTATGCCGGTATACCCACAAAGGAATTCATTTTCAATTGGTCTTCACAGCTTCATCCTAGTTACTTGGATAAGCCAGTCTTTATAAAGAAGGCTTATGTCCTAAAAATTCCCTGTTTGGTACGCTGTGTCAGGAAGTTCTATTAGGAATAATAACTTTTCTTATCTTTGGGCATGCGCTTGGCTTATCGTGGTTTTCTACTGTTCACATTACCGCTATTGCTTTGTTTGCATTTTGCAAACAATTCTGTAGTTGGCAATAATCTTTGTCAATCTCCCATTTCTGTTTCATCTTGGTCTTATCCCTCCGGGATGTCTTGTGCTACATCAATTAGCGCAAAAATCCCAAGCACTTATTTTTTACTGGTTCCGCAGGCCAGCTTTACCTCCAAGCTCAAAAAGAAAAAAGGATTCCGTCGCCTGATGGAGCATTCTCCCTGTATGTATGCCCGGGAGGCCAATCTGGTTGCTTCGCCTAATACTTCATTAACTTTTTCTTTTTCATATGTCCTTCCTCCTGATGTTGGGCTATCCCAATATCTGATTCGCGGCCCACCGGCCTTATCCTGACCCCTTATCCTAGCACGACAGTCCCCAGACAAGAATTTAATTTCTTGTTCTTGATTCTAATTAAATGTTTGCAATACAAACGTTTATTATATACCAATACCAGGGAGATCGCCGATTTAATTGGACAAGGAAATTTTTCTTTGCATCTATAGGCAAAGAGAGGATAAATTACCTAATGAAGTATTGAAAATTTCACATAAAATTATCGGGGTTTCATGAATCTTATTAAATCCGTTCTTAAAGAACAAGGAAGAAGTCAAGTGTGGCTCGCTAAAAAAATCGGAAAAAGTTTTGTCGTAATTGGCAATTATTGTAACAATAAAACTCAGCCCAGTTTACGAACACTTAAGCTGATTGCGGCTGCATTGGAGGTAGATATTACAGCACTATTATCACCTACTAAAGGGAAAGAGCAAATACCACAAGAATAAGATGGGAAGTGCCCGTTTAATGAGAAAAGTTGTCCGGTCTATATTCTTGAGATCCATGTTTACATACGTCTATTCATACGTCTGCTGGGGAGCCGGTGTTTCAACATGAAGTAGATAAATTCCATTATTGTTACTTCGAAACATAGGCCTGATTGGCCCCTTCAAATAGTCATTGATATGATTTTTCCGTTTGAGATCTTCTTCAGACGCAAATCGCCAAGCCTTTATAATGATTGTACTCTAAAATAGGGCTGCCAGGCTATTCCCAAGAGTCTCATTATGCCGTTTTTTATCGCTATTCAGGCCTGTTTCAACCTCTTTCAAAACCTTTCTACCGAAAAAATCTTATTGTTCACTGCCCACTTCGTTCTACTACTGAACAACTTCCTTCTATTATGAAAATGTATTCCCTCTTTTCTGTTTTTGTGGTGGACGACGATAAAATGTTCCGGATGTTTCTGGAGAAACAGCTTCTTGACAAACTTAAGCGGCTTATTACTATTCGCACTTTTCAGGATGGGGAAAGCTGCTTGCGTTATCTTCATCAAAAACCTGATTTAATAATCCTCGATTATGAACTTGGTTTGCCACATTCTCAGGTCATGAATGGCATAGATATACTGGACTGTATAACCTCCCAAAGCCCGGAAACAGTTGTGATTATGGTCTCGGGCAAAGGGAGGACTGACATTATTGTCGAAGCAATCCGCCATGGAGCGCTTGATTTTATAGAAAAAAACGAAGCTACATTTGACAAAACAAGTAATCTTATCTTCAATGCCATACAATCAGAATCGATTATAGGAGGAGCTGCAAGGGACTATTTCCGGCCTGAAAATAAACGCAACATTTCAGATAATATTTACCACCGCATTCATACTAAAACCCGTACTTTTTTTTCACCGATTACCCTTCCGGAAAAGTTCGAAAAGAAGATAGTTCCCAGAAAGAAACGAAGCTACTTTCATTCCAGACATTTACTTATATGAATAGTGTAATCGTCAAAAGTGAAAAATATGGATCCGATCTCTGTTTTTTTGGTGGATGATGACGACTTATTTCTAAAGTCTCTGGAACACTATTTATTACATACTCTCAAACTCCATATACAGATTCGGAGTTTCAGAACAGCAGAGGAATGTATCAGTCAGTTAAATGAAGAGACCAGCATTATTGTTCTCGATTATGTGCTTAATACAGCAAATCCAAAGGCAATGAACGGATTAATGGCCTTACAAGAAATCAAATCTCTTTTCCCCATGACAAAAGTGATTATTCTTTCAGGACATGAGGATATGACCCTTGCTATTGAAACGATTAAATATGGAGCATATGATTATGTCGTAAAAAATGAAGATACTTTTATAAAAATACGGCAATTGCTTAAAAACACATTGCAGGTAAAGAAGAAAAAAATGAAGCTCAATCCAAATACTACAATAACCGTATCTGTATTTGGACTACTCCTGATCGCATTGCTTATTCTTGCTGAGTATCTCAAAAAAAACTGACTATCAATAACGTTATTTAAAGAATCAGAAAATGAAAATCCTGGTTGTTGACGATGATCAAATGATGGTGGAAAGTCTTATTCATTTTCTTCGTTCAGAAGGGTATGAAACAGTAACTGCAAATGACGGGCTTAAGGCACTGGAAATCGCAAAAAAACAGAGCCTTGATCTTATTATAAGTGATGTTTTTATGCCCGATTTTTCCGGGTTGAATCTCTTGAATATGCTCAAGCATTTTTATTTATACAAAATACCCGTGATCCTTATTTCCGCATATGACAAGCGAGAAATGATGCAATCCTCTTTGGGGCTTGGAGCCGACGATTTTATAAGCAAACCGATTAATTTTGACGAATTGAGGAAAAGCATTCATGACCATATTATTGGTCCTGCAAATTAAAAGACAGCTTCATAATGCTACCTAATTTATTGATAATCAATAGCATTTGCATTTGCCGGGGGATTCTTTTGAATCCCCTTTTAGGTTTCCCCTTCTGAGAATACCAAAGAAACCGGAGAAAAAGCAGAGAAGGAATAATAGAATGGCATCTCCCCTTTGCCAACATCTTTCCTAAAAACCCTAATGGAACTCCATAAATAAAGGGCTTTCGCTTTTTATATAACATTCTATTTTGCAGTATTCTGCTACTTTTTCAAGCCATCCAAGTGCTTTCGTATACTTAGAATGCCGTGAAAATAGGGGCTACAGCATTAGCAAAATACAGTTGAAATGCTTAAATTCGTAATGCATTTTTGCACGTTATCAGCGAAAGACGATTTTATTGGATTACTGTAATAATGAAAAGTACTATTCAGATAGTATTTAGATGTTATTATGTACATGAAAGTTTTTTCACCCGGTAAAGAAAACGGAAAGCAATAAAGAAGGCATTTTTCAACCCAATACCCAAAACCAAAATCGCGTATGAGAAAATTTACTCTGTTTGCTTCAGGAATACTCATTATCCAGACGGCCTTTGCTCAGCAGACCTCAAAATCTGCTTTTGTAAGACAAGTCATTAACCCAAATACACATGAGGCAACATACCCTAACGGTGTTTATTACTCCGAATGCAAAAGTTTTGGAGAAACTCGTCCTTTTAGTGAACTTGCTGCAGAGCAGGGAGATGTGAAAGAAACCGATGTTTTCGAAAGAGAAACTGCGGACAGACGTAAAATGATAAATGTTCAGATAAACCCGGCTGCCCCTACTGATGATGGGGCTCTTCAAAGCCGCCACTCTTCCAGGATTCTGACCACCCCGGGCCTCAACTTTACAGGACAGAATGGAGGCGGGGCTGCTTCTCCTCTTGATCCAAACGGAGCTGCGGGACTCACAGATTATGTTCAAGTTGTTAATACCACCTATAGAGCCTGGAATAAGACCACAGGAGCCCCGGTGATGAACTCTCTTAATCTCACAAATGTGTTTAGCGCTGCATTTTGTGATGCGGTTTGTTTGTATGATAAATATGCCGACAGGTGGTTTATTGGAATGCTCAGTAGCAATAGCACAAATTGCCTTTGTGCGGTATCAAAAACCAATGATCCGACAGGCGCCTATTATACCTGGACTTTCTCCTATGCATCAACGGAATCAAGTGGAATTGACTATCCAAAATGGTCAATCTGGCAGGATGGGTATTATCTCGGCATGAATCTTCAAACGGAAGAAATCACTGTTTTTAACCGTACTCAAATGCTTGCAGGAAGCACTTCACCTGGCATGATTGTTAAAACATCTCCCAACCTTCCAAGTGTAGGTTTTTTCTGCCCCCTGCCTGCTGATGCAGATGGCGTTCTTCCTCCTGCCGGCACTCCTGAATATATTTTTGCGTTTGAAGATGATAATTGGTCCGGCGGTTCTCGCGACCAAATCCATATCCTTAAAATGACCACCAACTGGACCACGCCTGCCAATACTACCCTTGTGGAAGATACACCGGATGGTTCTCCTCTGGCTGTTACAGCATTCAATTCGGCCTGGAGCAATTATGGAAAAGAAATTACTCAGAAAGGAACAACCAACGGCCTCGATGCTATTCAGGGTGTATTTATGTTCAGAGCTCAGTTTCGTAAATGGACCGGATATAACACCGTCGTATTGTGTAACTCTGTAATAGCGAATGCCACTACAAAGCAAAGCGGCATGCGCTGGTATGAATTACGTCAGGATCAAACCACCAGCAAATGGACGGTATATCAACAGGGAACTTATGCACCTGATGCAGAAAACCGATGGATGGGAAGTATTGCCATGGATGGAAATGGTGACATTGCAATGGGTTTCTGTGTATCGGGAAGCGGAGAGTATCCCAGCATTCGTTATGTAGGACGTTACCCAAGTGACCCACTTGGAACTTTTGGTTTTGCAGAACAAAGTGCAAAAGCAGGAGTAGCATCTCAAACCGGTGGAAACCGGTGGGGGGATTATGCCAATACTGCCATTGACCCAAGTGATGACCTCACTTTCTGGCACACCACGATGTGGGGCGGAGGCGGAGGAGCCGAAGAAACACAGATCTTTAACTTCAAAATAACACCTTCAACAGCAGCAGGAATTGAAGAATACACTGCCACACCCCCTGAATACAAAGCTTACCTGAGCGATGCGAATACATTGCTGGTAAAAGCTGTTAACCTGACCACCAATGACGAAGTGCAGGTAGATTTGTTTGACATAGAAGGAAAAGCTATTACAGGAAAAAAAATGATACCTGTGGCCAATGCCATAGAAACCAATTTCAGTACTACTGAACTTGCAAAAGGCACCTATCTCGTTCGGATTGGGAACATTAGTTTCCAGAAGGTAATTAAAGTTATTCTTGACTAAACAAATTCAAGCCTATATTCAGAAACCCAAAACAAGTTAATTATATCACACACAACAAAAAACAATTAATTACATCACACACAACTACCATGAAAAAAATCACACTGGTAATCTCCGGATTACTATGTCTGCAGGCAGCCTTCGCCCAGCAGACGGAAAAATCTGCTTTTGTTAGGCAGATCATTAATCCAAACACACATGAGGCAACGTACCCTAACGGGGTGTATTACTCAGAAGCTAAAAGTTTCGGAGAAACTCGCCCTCTTCGTGAACTTGCAGCCGAGCAGGGAGACATCAAACAAACCGATGTTTTCGAAAGAGAAACTGCCGACAGACGTAAAATGATTAATGTTCAGATAAATCCAGCTGCTGCCACCGATGATGGAGCGCTGCAAAGCCGTCATTCTTCCAGAATTCTGACCACTCCTGGTCTTAATTGGACAGGACAGAACGGTGGCGGTGCCGCTTCTCCTCTTGATCCAAACGGAGCTGCAGGACTCACAGAATACGTGCAGGTTGTTAATACAACTTATGCTGTTTATAACAAGACAACCGGAGCTGCTGTTATGGCAGCTACAAACCTGACTCATATTTTCGGAGCTGCATTTTGTGATGCGGTGTGCTTGTATGATAAATATGCCGACAGATGGTTTATCGGAATGCTCAGCAATACCAGTACCGATTGTCTTTGTGCCGTATCCAAAACCAATGACCCTACCGGAGCATTTTACACCTGGACCTTCTCCTATGCATCAACCGAATCAAGTGGAATTGACTATCCAAAATGGTCGATCTGGCAGGATGGCTACTATCTTGGAATGAACCTTCCTACGGAAGAGATCACTGTTTTCAACCGTACTCAGATGCTAGCTGGAACTACTTCTTCCGGTATGATTGTAAAAACTTCACCAAGCCTTCCAAGTGTAGGTTTTTTCTGCCCCCTGCCTGCTGATGCAGATGGCGTTCTTCCTCCTTCCGGCACCCCCGAATATATTTTTGCATTTGAAGATGATAATTGGTCCGGTGCTGTAAAGGATCAAATTCATATACTTAAAATGACAACCAACTGGACTACTCCTGCTAATACTACCCTTGTGGAAGATACACCGGATGGTTCTCCTCTGGCTGTTACAGCATTCAATTCGGCCTGGAGCAATTATGGAAAAGAAATTACTCAGAAAGGAACAACCAACGGCCTCGATGCTATTCAGGGTGTATTTATGTTCAGAGCTCAGTTTCGTAAATGGACCGGATATAACACCGTCGTATTGTGTAACTCTGTAATAGCGAATGCCACTACAAAGCAAAGCGGCATGCGCTGGTATGAATTACGTCAGGATCAAACCACCAGCAAATGGACGGTATATCAACAGGGAACTTATGCACCTGATGCAGAAAACCGATGGATGGGAAGTATTGCCATGGATGGAAATGGTGACATTGCAATGGGTTTCTGTGTATCGGGAAG
>JABDCB010000042.1:0-9383 GCA_013288325.1 Bacteroidota bacterium | reverse complement strand
GGAACTTATGCACCTGATGCAGAAAACCGATGGATGGGAAGTATTGCCATGGATGGAAATGGTGACATTGCAATGGGTTTCTGTGTATCGGGAAGTGGAGAGTATCCCAGCATTCGTTATGTAGGACGCTATCCAAGTGATCCCCTTGGAACTTTTGGCTTTGCAGAACAAAGTGCAAAAGCAGGTGCCGCATCCCAAACCGGTGGAAACCGCTGGGGGGATTATGCCAATACTGCCATTGACCCAAGTGATGACCTTACTTTCTGGCACACCACGATGTGGGGTGCAAGCGGTGGAGCAGAAGCAACACAGATCTTCAACTTCAAAATAACTCCTTCCATTGCTACAGGCATAGAGGAGAATACCGCTGCAACTCCAGAATACAAAGCTTACCTGAGCGATGCGAATACATTGCTGGTAAAAGCTGTTAACCTGACTACCAATGACGAAGTGCAGGTAGATTTGTTTGACATAGAAGGAAAAGTTATTACAGGAAAGAAAATGGTACCTGTAGCTAATGCCATAGAAACCAATTTCAGTACTACTGAACTTGCAAAAGGCACCTATCTTGTTCGGATCGGCAACCTTAGCTTCCAACGTGTAATTAAGGTAGCTATAAATTAAGTATCTTCTTTATAATAGAAAAAGGCTGTCTCGTTTAGGAGACAGCCTTTTTCTATGTGCTCTTTTCAAATCAGTATGCGCTCCATACCCGGGAAACGAATGCTGATTTTTTTCTGTAAGTTTGTTCTTTGTATTCATTCCTATGAAGAAAATATTTACCCTTTTTGTTTCTATTTACGTCCTTCTTATCCTTCCTTCTGAGGCCTGTAAATCCAAACAAAAAACTGAAACATCTGCTCCGGCTTCCATATCAACTGTTAATAATCAGGATACAAATCCCAAAACTACCGGGACCATATCACATACTTATTCTAAATGCGGAACTGTTATCGTAGTCCCGGATCCTAAAGGTGGAGCTCCCACGATATTAATTCCCGGGACAAGTATCGGTGAATTTGACATAGAGGGTATTGAAATCTCCTTTCATTACCATCCACTCAAAAGAAAGAACCCAGATGGTTGTATGATAGGATTTCCTGTAAGCATCTTTGATATCAGCAAGAAATAAGCCCGGTAAGAAATCCATGAAAAAAAAGGTGGCCATAATAGGTAGCGGGCCAGCTGCACTCATGCTTGCCGCCAATCTTGATCCTGAAAAATTTCAAGTAGCTATCTATGAGCAAAATGCCGCCCCCGCCAGAAAATTTTTAGTAGCCGGCCAAGGAGGATTTAACCTGACCCATTCTGAGCCATTGGAGCAATTGCGCTCCAGATATTTTCCGTCAAATTTTCTGGACAATGCCTTGTCTGTATTCTCGAATGAAGATTTGCGGATTTGGCTTAAGAATATAAATATTCCCACTTATGTTGGAAGCAGCAAACGGGTGTTTCCTGAAAAAGGCATCAAGCCAATTGAAGTATTAAATACATTTCTCACAACAATCCATTCCAGAGGGGTCACGCTTCACACCCGATGGGCCTGGCAAGGATGGAATGAAAAAGATGACCTTATTTTCAACCAGGAAGATCTGCTTCAGGACATTCATACAGACATCGCAGTATTTTCCCTTGGAGGAGGAAGTTGGCAGGTTACCGGCTCAAACGAAAACTGGGTCAAAGTCTTTTCTGAAAAAGGTATTTCTACAATTCCCTTTCAGCCTTCCAATTGCGCGGCTGGCATCCACTGGCCAGAAGGCCTTCCCGGGATAACAGAAGGCCAGGCTCTTAAAAATATACGGGTAACTACTAACGGCTTGAGTAAAGATGGGGAGCTGGCTATTACCCGTTTCGGACTCGAAGGTGGGGCCATCTATGCGCTTGCCCCCTCTTTCAGGTCATCTCTTAATAAGAAAGGATTTGCAGAGCTATCCCTGGATCTAAAGCCACAACTAAGTATAGAGGAAATTCTTTCTAAAATCTCAACACGTACTTCTAATCACGCCATTTCTCACAGGCTACGAGAGCAAGTAAGACTCACTGAAGTGCAGATGACCCTTCTAAAAAACTGCACAACAAAGGAAGAATTTGTTAATCCCGCTAGCATTGCTGCTAAAATAAAGAATCTGACCTTGCGCGTAAATGCATTGGCCCCCACTGATGAGGCCATTTCAACTGTTGGAGGTATTGATCTGACTGAAGTAGACTCTCATTTTCAGCTTCGGAAGCTACCTGGTGCCTACTGCATTGGAGAAATGCTGGATTGGGATGCCCCCACAGGGGGTTATCTCCTTCAGGCCTGTTTCAGCATGGGCTACTATCTTGCCAAGCACCTGAATTCCCTTCACTAATTCTTCATCTGTTTTTTTTCTTTCCATTTATGGAATCCGGTGATTTCCTTCATCTAGGTGTAAAATCTATCACAAGACTTTTTAACACTCATAGATATGAAACGACACGCCTCGTACACAACACTCGGACTTGCAGCTCTTAGCCTCGCTATTGTTTCCCTTGTTGCCTGGATGACCCCCGAAGGATATTTTCATCCGGAGTCTGAAAACGAATTCATTCGTACGTTAAAGAAAAAGACAACGGCTTTCACATCACAACTACCTGAGGACAGAGTATATCTCTCATCCGACAAACCCTTTTACGAACCAGGGGAAACAATATGGCTTTCTGTCTTTGTCCGTGACGGTCAAAGCCTAAAACCATCCCGAAAAAGTGATATTCTTCACATTGAACTACTCAACCCCAAAGGGGCCATTGAAAAAAAATTAAATCTGGTTGCAACCGATGGTATCGCAGCAGCAGACTTTGCTTTAGATAAGGAAGCTGCTGGAGGGGTCTATAAGATAAGGGCTTATACCAACTGGATGAAAAATGGCGGAGCAGATAATGTATTTCAAAAGGAAATTCAGGTTCAGGACATCATCTTGCCAAATCTTAAAATGAAGCTTGACTTCGAAAAGAAAGCATTCGGAGCCGGGGATGAAGTGATAGCCAAACTTATTCTCAATACCAATGAAAACAAACCCCTCAACGATTATAAAATTCGCTCTGTCATCACCCTTCAGGGCCAGAAGTTGACGGAGAAAAACGATGTCACGGATTTGGAAGGAATAAAATACATACACTTTCGCCTTCCTTCCAAATTAAACACTTGCGATGGACTCCTCAATGTCATGATTGACTATAATGGCAACACCGAAAGTATTTCCCGGCCTATACCTATTGTTCTGAATAATATTCAGTTCTCTATGTTCCCTGAAGGAGGAGATTTAGTAAATGGCCTGGAAAGCAAAGTGGCTTTCAGGGCACTTAACGAGTTTGGGAAACCAGCAGATATCGAAGGGAGCGTGTACCGGGAAAATGGAAGTGAAATTGCTACTTTTTCCAGCTTTCATATGGGCATGGGGGCCTTTCACCTTAACCCTAAACCTAATGAACATTACTATGCAAAAATTAGAAAACCGGAAGGCATAGATAAAATGTTTCCGCTACCGGAATCTCTTCCAAGAGGCTATATATTGAGTGTTGATGCGGCAAGAAGCGGAGAGCTGGGCCTCGATATCAGAACGACTGAAGCAGAAGAGCTTTCTATCGTCGCACAAGTAAGGGGCAAAATATACTATACAACAGCTCTTCAAACGAAGGCCGGGTCGAACAAAATTGCTTTTTCAACGGCCGCTTTTCCAATTGGTGTTACTCAAATAACTTTATTCGACTCCAAAGGCGTTGCGCGATGCGAGCGTCTCGCATTTGTAAATAAAGACAAGCAACTCTCTCTGAGCATTGAAACCGACAAGGAAAAATATCTGCCACGGGAAAAAGTAAAGCTTAGCCTAAGTGTTAAAGATGAACGTGGGATGCCGATGCCCGCCAATTTATCTCTTGCAGTAGTAAATGATCAATTTCTCTCTTTCGCAGATGACAAGTCCGGTAATCTCCTCAGTCAGCTCTTACTTGAGCAAGATCTCAAGATAAAGGTAGAAGAACCTGCATTCTATTTTGATAAAAAAGAGCCTCAGGCCAATGAAGCCCTTGATTATCTGTTAATGACCGCAGGGTGGAGATGCTTTACCTGGGAAAAGGTAATGACTGATAATATTCCTACACCTGTCTTCGCTGGGGAAAAAGCAATTGTTGCCGGAACAATTATAAATGCTGCCAATGGCCGCGTATTAGCCAACGCCAAAATAAAAATCAACAACGGTGCAGAATATCAAACCGATGAAAACGGGAAATTTATTTTCAACAAGCTAGACCTTTCTGAACCTGTAACACTTAATTACCAGGCAACTGGGTTCTTACCACAATCCCAGTATATTACGGATTACAACCAAAATCTGACAATTTACCTCTACGATAAAACCACCATTTACCCCACTTATGAAGCTGAATCAAGAAGTCCCAGAGCTGGCGCTGGCATGTTTCCTGCGGCCCCCATGGCCGGTGCGGCCATGAACAATGCAGAGTTAAGAAATCTGGAGAAAGATGATAATGCGGAGCAAATGCCACGCCACCCTGCACGCAAACAAAAGGAAAGAGCGATTGTCAATGAAAAAGTTGCAGCACAACTGATTCCTGCAGGCCAAAAAGACGACGCAGGGATGGATGCCTCCCGTGACGCCAAAGCATCAGATAAGACCCTAAACAACAAACATGAATCCAAAAAAGAAGAGCATACTAATGACCGTCGTGTCAATGCTTTTGCAATGGCTGATACGATCATGTATACGCAACAGGCAACAAATACTACCGTTTATTACCGCACTCGAAAGTTTGCTGCTCCCGTGTATGATAAGCAGGAAAACGTTGAAACAAGAACCGATTTCCGGAACACAATTTATTGGAACCCTGATATAGAGATTGACCGCAGCGGTAAAAAAACGATTGAATTTTATGCTTCTGATGACATCACATCTTTCCGGGCTACTGCAGAAGGTATAGCCAGTGATGGAATGCCAGGCAGGGTCGAAAAAACATTCTTTACCCAGCTGCCTTTTGCCATGAGTGCCAAAGTGCCCTCAGAAGTGGCAACAGAAGATAAAGTGTCAATCCCGTTAACGCTTAAAAACAATACCGACAAACCGTTAGGCGGCATCCTTACTATAACGGCCCCTGATGAGCTTAAAGAGCTTGTGCAAATCCCTTCGATTCAAACCATTATGCCCGGAGCAGCTAAAACTATCTATCTGGACTATCAAGTACTTAGTAAGATCGGAGATCATGATTTTACAATAAGTTTCAAATCCTGCGGACTAAAAGATGCCTTCACACAACGAATAAAAATTGCCCCCAAAGGATTTCCGGTAAATATGTCGTTCTCCGGACAGGAAACGGAAAGCGAATACACATTTAAAATGAACCATGTAATAGCTGGTTCTGTTGAAGCACATCTTACCGCGTATCCAAATGTAGTTTCCGATCTGATGAAAGGAATAGAAGGTATTCTTCGCGAGCCTTACGGTTGCTTTGAGCAAACTTCGATGAGCTCATACCCCAATGCAATGGTGCTCGACTATCTTAAAACTACTGACAGCAAAGATGACAAAACTCTTGCTAATGCCACCAGTTTACTCGACAAAGGATATAAACGTCTTGTCACTTTCGAAACCAAAGATCGCGGTTATGAATGGTTTGGCTCCAATCCAGGTCATGAAGCATTAACTGCGTATGGGCTTATGCAATTTACCGACATGAAGTTGGTTGGGGAAAAGGTAGATCCTGCAATGCTAGACCGAACTATACAATGGTTAAATTCAAGAAAGGATGGTAAAGGTGGCTTCATGAGGAGTAACGAGGCCGCTGATGCCTTCGGAAGGGCCAATGAGGATGTAACCAATGCATATATCGTATACGCTCTTTCAGAGGCCGGTTGCTCAGATATTAGAAAAGAATTTAACTCCTCTTACAACAAAGCCGTTCAGACAGGCGACCCCTATCAGTTAGGATTAATGATATGTGCCGCATATAACCTGAATGAAAATGAGAAAGCAGAGAAAGCTCTGGATATATTTCTCCCGAAACAAGACAAAAATGGTAGCTGGACCGGAACTAATCATTCCGTTACTTGCTCAACTGGCCAATCGCTTAACATAGAAACCACCTCCCTTGGCATTATGGCAATCCTGAAATCAAAAGGGAAAGGGAATGTTGAACTGGTAAGTGCTGTTAAATACCTTATCTCCACCCGCAATGGATCGGGGACATTCGGTAATACCCAGGGAACTATTTTAGCATTAAAAGCGCTTACTTCCTATGCAAAGTTTACCAAAAAAGTAATGGAAGACGGAACCATTATAGTATACGTAGACGGTAAAAAGGCAGGGGAGAAAAATTATAAAGCAGGCGAAACCGAGGCGCTTATCATTAATGGGTTGGATCAGTTTCTTCTTGCGGAGGGGAATCACGATATAAAAGTGAAATTTGTGGGGGCAAAAAATCCTCTGCCATACTCCATCTCCTTAAGTTGGAATACAACGTTGCCGGAAAACTCGAAAGACTGCGCCGTACAATTGAAAACCACTGTTTCAGCTAATAGTATCCACGTAGGAGAAACATTGCGCTTGAGCACCACTCTTACCAACTCCAGGAATACAGGAATCCCAAGCACGATGGCAATTATCGGTATTCCGGCCGGGTTATCCGCTCAACCATGGCAACTGAAAGAGCTACAAGAGAAAAAAATATTTGACTATTATGAAATAAAGGGAAATAACATCGCCATTTATTATCGCTGTATGGCTCCCTCTGCAGTAAAACAAATTAATCTTGATTTGAAAGCCGAGATCCCCGGTGTTTACGATGCCCCTGCTTCATCAGCCTATTTATACTACACCAATGAATTCAAATCATGGAATGGAGCGGAACGGATCACGATTCAAAAAAATGGAATCTGATGAATCCTCTAGGATATAGAAAAGATAAAAGCGCATTCCGGGCCGGCGCCCTGGCTTGTCTTTTCCTGTTGATTCAAATGGCAACCACTAACGCTCAGTCGGCACATGTACACGAACGCATAACGAAAAATGACTCGTCCAATATTTATTCGATAGATGATCCACGTAACCCACATTGTCCCTGTCACGAATATCAGAAACAAGCCGAAAAAGAATATGCCAGGATCATTGAAAAAGTCGATTCCAAACTAGGAAGTTCTTCAGAGAATTTGCGGCACAATACGAATTCTCAAAAGACTTTAGCAAAACGGTCCTTTCGCTCCAGGAAAAAACAGTGGCTCATAAGAAATCGTCAGAAAAAAAAACGTAAAATCAAAAAGAGAATAGATGGCTGTTCCATTTTTTAGTACTCAGACCCACTTATAATCCGAGAACAGCCTTTAGTTTAGGATAGCCACTTTTGCTGACAGGGATCCTTGCTCCCGATTTAAGCATTGCAATATGGCTCTCCTTTTCATAGGGTTCTATTCTGGTAATTTGCTGCACCTGGATAATAAAAGAACGGTGAACACGTACAAACTGCTTAGGATCCAGATTTTGTTCGAAATACTGCATCGTTTTATTTTTGAGAAAGCCGCCTTCCTGAGTTTGTATTTTTACGTAGTCGTCGTCTGCTTCAAAGTAATGGATTTCCTGTATTGGAATAATCTTGACCTTATTACCTAATTTTACCACAACACGTTGCTGCTGGTCAGGTTGCTGGGATATTGTCTCTATCCAGTTAGGGGTTTTTTCATTCTCAAAACTTTGTTTATGTTGGCCCATCCATTTATGCATGGCCCTATCGAAACGTTCTTTTGCAAAAGGTTTTAAAAGATAATCCACCGCATGAGTTTCAAATGCCTTGACCGCATACTCATCAAATGCTGTGGTAAATATAATTGGTGGTACTTTATCCAGCAATTCAAGCATCTCAAATCCGTTAATTTTTGGCATTTGAATGTCCAGAAAAACGAGATCCGGCTGGTGTTGGGTAATGGCTTTAATCCCTTCAAATCCATCATTACATTCCTGAATAACATGTATTTCAGGGAAGGAAGAAAGATATTCTTTGATGATCTGCCTGGCCAAAGGCTCATCATCTATAATTATTGTTTTTATCATGATAGAATATGCTCGTTTGCCTGAGGAATTCTCACTCTTGTAATAAACTCGTTGCCATTTGTTTGCGTTTCCAGTAAATCATGCCTGGCATACAATAAGTAAAGTCGCCTTTTCACTGAACTAAGTCCAAAACCGGCACCATTATTAGGGATTGCTGTTGAAGGATCGAAAGGGTTTGTCACCGTTATTTCCAGCATTTCCCGGTCCAATTTTGCTACTATCAGGATTGTCACTTTATCTGTCGTGTCATACAATCCAAATTTGATTGCATTTTCCACAATTGGTTGAAGAAAAAGACAAGGAACCTTTGAACTGAGACCAGCATTTTCATTTTCCACAACAATATTCAAACGATGTCCAAAACGTACTTCTTCAATACTGAGATATAATTGAAGGTGCTGCAGCTCTTCAGCAAGAGTAAGATATTGTTGTTTTTCGCGGGTAAGGGTGCTACGTAAAAAATCACTCAGCTGCTGAACCATTCTCCTGGCTTCTTCAGGTTTGCTACCCGCCAGAGCACTGATTGAATTCAGGCTATTGAATAAGAAATGCGGTTGTAGCTGCTGCCTCAACCGGAACAGTTCTGCTTCTCTAGAGAATTTTTCTGCCTGATTTTTCCGATTCTCATTTTCTTGCTGCTCTTCCTGTGTATACCACATCCAACTCATCATAGCTGTCCATCCAGTCATCAGAAAAGCAAGCCAAAAACGAACCGGGAGCGAGTGGAATAAAAAAAGCTGATATTCTTTTTCCTCATTAAAAAGGAAAGACAAGCTAAAGCGTACGAGAAGTGTACAAACGGCAGCCATGCCAAGGCTCCATATAAAAATATAGGCGTATTTTTTCTTTCCCGGTCTTGAAAAGCGAAGGCTGTGACTGACAGCTACACCCCCCAAAGCCAACAGTCCGTTATCCACTAAACTATCGGGGAAAGCAACTTCCAGACGAAAGCCAAGCCTATAAAGCAATCCTGTTTGCATGCCTATCCAGAGCAACCAGAATACAATATAGCCAAGCAAAAATTTCCTATTTGAGAATATGGATGACAAGTAGCTGTTTAATTTTTGAAATTAGGTGACATAAAACGCTGGCTTAATATGCTGATATGCGTTGTTGAATTTCCGAATTTTTTAGTTGAAGCAAAGAAATATAGTTTGCTTCATCCTCCGGTTCTTCTGTTTTACTAATCAACTCGACCCCATCACATAGTTCCTTAATATTGCTTAGTTCTGCAACTCCCAGAAATTGCCATTGAACAGATCGTTGTCGGCCAATTAAGGAAGGAATGAGTAATCCGGATAAAGTATTGGTGAT
>JABDCB010000041.1:25499-26559 GCA_013288325.1 Bacteroidota bacterium | reverse complement strand
GCTCCATTCCATTGGGCGATATTGTTGACTCCACCTGTAGCTCCTGCCGTGGTAAACTGACCACCGGCATACACGGTTCCGCCAATAACCGCAATAGCATATACGGTAGCATTGGTGCTTACTGAAATACTTGGGTTTGTAATATTTCCATAAACGCCGCCGGACATGTTGGACCAGGAAACTCCGTTGAACGATGCAATATTGTTATATCCAATGGTGCCATTAACAGTGGTAAAATTTCCTCCTACATAGAGGGTGCCGCTTGCATCCAGCGCAAGGGCCTGCACATCCCAACCGCCGCCACTACCACCTATTGCCGATCCCAAACTGGTCCCGCCACTAACACCTCCTCCTGCAACTCCATCCACACTAGACCATACTCCGCCAACGTATTTTGCGAGATTACTCACGGCTACTCCACCAACGGCTGTAAAATCTCCTCCTACATATAATGTGCTTGTTGTTGAATTATATACAATGGCATTTATCCTTGCAGCTCCTCCTGTAATTCCGGTGCCGGCAAGCGCAGACCAGGTTGATGTGCCTGTATTCCACACCGCAATACCTTTTGCCGAAAGAGTTGCATTGTTATAAACAGATTTGAAAACGCCACCGGCGTATATATTGGGTCCAACAGCACAAAGCGAGTAAACAATATCACTGGCTCCAGCTCCGGCAGTAGCTGTTCCCCCAACCTTGTTCCATTGTGCTTGTACAACGGAAGGGAGCCATACCAATGCCATCAGTATGATGGAGAAAGAACGGTTTAGTTTTTGTTTACGGTTCAAGGGGATGATGATTGATTATTGGTTTTTTATCAACATCAGAAATCCTGTCATATTGTATTTAACACTGTCGTATCCCATGGCCTCTATAATATAATAGTACGTTCCGTTTACCGCCTGCACTCCTGCAATGGTACGGCCATCCCATCCTTCATTGGGAGCATTCAGATGTGCCATCAACACACCCCACCGGTCATAAATTCTGGCGTCGAATTGTTCTATGCCTTTGTAAATAACCTGCCAGCTGTCATTATCTCCATCGCCATTGGGTGTGA
>JABDCB010000041.1:0-25489 GCA_013288325.1 Bacteroidota bacterium | reverse complement strand
ATTGGGTGTTAAAATATTCGGAGGCAGTAGTGATGAAGGTTCATCCGCAACAACAATGACCTCGGTATATTTACTGATGCAACCCTTGGCATCGGTTACAGTTTCTGTAACGGTATAGGTGCCTGGAAGATTAAAAGGGTGAGAAGGGTCAGGGCCAGTGGCGGTTGATCCGTCTCCAAAATTCCAGTTCCAGGTGATGGCATTGGACGAACTGTTATCTGTATAGGAAATTGGCAATGGAAATATTCCACCCGTTACGCTTGGATTGAAATGCGCATGTACCGTGTCTACATTCAATACGAATTTGGCTGTGTCGGTTCCGCACGCATTCGTGGATACTACATAATAAACGCCGGAAGTGCTTGCATCTATTACGGGACCTGTCTGTCCCGTATTCCAATGAAATGGACCGGAACCAATGGCTGTTAGCATTGCTGAATCGCCGGAACAGATCTTCGTTAATCCTGTTATAGAGTCTCTGGGTGGTTGAATTTGTGTAAGTGTAACCTTGGCAGAATCTATACCGCAGCTATTTGTAGCGTAGACGGTATATACTCCGGCAGTATTCACTGTGATTGAACTACCAGTGCCTGCATTGCTCCAGGAATAAGTAGTCCCTCCGCTGGCATTAAGTGTCACTGTTGTGTCGGCGCAAAAGGATGTGCCTCCAGTAGCATTCACTGCAGCTGTAGGTGGAGTGCCTGTATTGGTTACCGTATCGCTGATCGTTTTGGTACAACCTAATGAATCGGTAATAGTGCAAACATAGATACCGGGTGATAAACCTCCTGCAGTGGAAGTACCCTGGCCGCTTGTAGGAGCAGGGCTCCAGGAATACGTATAGGATCCGCTGCCACCGTTAGGAGTAACATGAGCCGATCCATTGGCATGCAGACAGGTGGATGATGTGCCTGTGCCTGTACCCAGAAGTGCAGGAGGCTGGCTAATTGAAATGATTTGGTTTGCCGTACATCCGTTTGCATCAGTTACCTGACAGGTAAAGGAGCCCGCTGTGAGACCGGTTGCAGTGCTAGTACCCTGTCCGCCACCCGGTGCAGGAGACCAGCTATAGGTATACCCTGATCCGCTGCCACCGCTTACACTCACGATGGCTGTTCCGCTTCCTGTTCCATTACAGGCAATATTGTTGTGAGAAGGAACAATGCTTAAAGCCGTGGGCTCACCTATTACATAGGTCTGCGTGGTGGTACAACCATTGGCATCGGTTACATAGCACGTATATGTGCCGGCACAAAGTCCGCTTACCGATGAAGTAGTGGCTGTATTGGGAGTCCAAGAATAACTGTAGGCAGCAATACCACCGGTTACTGCCGCGAGTGCAGTACCGTTGCAACCTGCATTGCATGTGGCATTGGTGGAGTTAGGATCGATATGTAATACAGCAGGTGTTTTAATCGTATCAATCTGAGTTGTCAGACAGTTATTGGCATCATGTACATAACAGGTATAAATACCTGCACAGAGGCTGCCCGCCGTTGATGTGCTGCCTCCGGAAGGGGACCAGGAATACGTATAAGGACCTGTACCACCTGAAGCATTTACGGCAGCTATGCCATTGCATCCTCCAAAACAAAGCGGAGAGGTGATACTGGATGTAGCAGACGGCCCACCTGAATTGTTAACGGCAATGGTAGCCGTCTGAATACACCCTTTATTATCTGTAACGGTTACTGTAAAAGTCCCCGAGCCAAGTGAGCCTGCCGTTGCAGTTCCTTGTCCGCTGCCGGGTGCAGGGCTCCAGCTATAGGTGAGTGCTCCCGTTCCGCCGGAAGCCGTTACATTGGCCGTGCCATTATTTACTCCGCATACGGCAGGTGTGGAAGTGGCATTTGCCGTGATAGGAGCAGGCTGTGTTATAACCGCTGTTTGAGTAGTAATGCAATTGTTTGCATCGGTAATGGTGCAGGTGTAAGTTCCGGCACACAGGGATGAAGCCCCGGCTCCCGTGCCACCGCTTGGGGACCAGGAATATGTATAAGGCCCCGTTCCTCCGGAAGCTGATACTGTTGCACTGCCATTGCAGGATCCGTTACAAACCGGATTGGAAGAGGAGGAAAGTAATGCAGAAGGCCCATTGCTGCTTGTTATAGTAATGGTGTTGGAGATACTGCATCCCGAGGCATCGGTAATATGAACGGTATATGCACCTGTAGAAAGACCTGTTACGCTGGAGGTGCCTTGTCCACCGCCAGGGGCCGGACTCCAGGAATAAGTAAGAGCACCTGTGCCACCGGAAGCAGTAACGGAAGCTGTGCCGTTGTTACTGCCACAAGTTGTGGCGGTATTAGCCGGAGTGGCCGTAATAGCTGCCGGCTGATCAATGACATATGTCTCCGTGGTGGTACATCCTTTTGAATCGGTTATAGTGCAGGTATAGTTACCCGCACAAAGAGCCGTTGCCGTTGAAGCGGTGCTTGCACTGCCGGTCCAGGAATAGGTATAAGCTGCCGTACCCCCTGAAACATTGGCGGTGGCTGATCCATTACACCCGCTATTGCAACTTACATTGGTCTGTAGAGGGGTAACAGAAAGAACAGATGGTTGGGTGACCGTAACTGTAACAGGGGTTATACATCCGTTGCCATCGGTAATCGTACAGGTATAGGTTCCTGCTGTAAGACCGCTTGCTGTAGCCGAGTTTCCTCCGGAAGGGGACCAGGAATAAGTCAAAGAACCTGTTCCTCCGGTGAGTTTGGCTGTTGCAGAACCGGTGGCTCCACCTGAACAGTTTTCATTGGTGCTGGAAATGATGGAGGGTGTTCCAACATTGTTGGAAATTGTTGCTGTAATGGTCTGAACACATCCTCCTGCATCTGTAATGGTACAGGTATAGGTTCCTGCACCTAAGCCGGAAGCGGTAGCAGCAGAGCCTCCGGAAGGAGACCAGGAGTAGGTATAAGGCGATGTTCCTCCGCTTGGAGTGGCAGTGGCAGTTCCGTTTGGATTACCACAGGATGCATTGGTAGAAGAAGGGGTGACGGAAAGACCACCGCTGGCTGCAAAAACAGTTACCGTATCGGTTACAGTCATACAGGAACTTCCGTTGGTAATGGTAACAGTATACAACCCGGCAGGTAGATTGGTAGCCGTGGATGTTGTTTGTCCGCCGGGAGACCAGAGATAAGTATAAGGCCCGGCACAAAATGATGCGCTTGCTGTTGCCGATCCGTTGGTACCGCAGGATCCGTTTACATGCGACATGGTAATGGGGGTAGCACATATTTGCGCGGCTACCTGTGATACGAATCCTACATTGGCCGATGTGGCACCGCAGACGGACAGGATACCCAGACTTTTGTTAAGGGCAACATCATATACAATACCGGGCATACCGGTATAGGTGTGCACCAATACAAGATTTAAATCGTATACATACACATTGTTAAGCGAACCCACATAAACCAATCCGCATGCATCATCCACTTGTATTCCGGAATTTACATTCCCATCCGTAGCCGTTCCATTTCCTCCAAAACCATTTCCACCATTCGGTATGGTAATACGGGTAATTAATGCACCGTTGGCTAAGTTTCTTTTGTCAAGATAATATCCATCCGACGTATACAGGAAACTGCATCCTGCTGCAATACCATTGCTGGCAACAGTATTGGGCCCTGCCTTGCCATCGGTGTCTTTGTATTTATATCCTGTCCCTGTTGTAAAACTCGGGGTGATGGCTGTTCCTGCAATGGTATAACAGATCAGATTATTACTCGCTGCATTTCCGGCTACTGAATTGTCGTTAGCCAGCAAAGAATAGTATTTGCCATTGGGAGCAATACATGCGCAATAGTTTTCACCCAGATTGGAATTGTTGGATCCCGCACCTTGTTTCTGCCCGTTGGCTGCATTGGCAACCGATGCCCACATCACATTGTTATTATTATAGCTACCCGACACGACCATCATATACGGGTTGCAGCTCAGGGATACATTCCATATTTCGTGAATGTTTGCATCAGCATCATTGTTCCAGAAATAAACAAGGGCTCCGCTGCTGTTGAGACATACCATAGCATATTGATTGCCCAGGCTGTTGGTACAATATACCGGCGCCGGAACATAACAGGTGCCGGATGCGTCAACGGCCATATGGGAAGCACTTGGAGGGGGACTGCATCCTGAATATTGTGTCAGGTGATAGGTCCATACCAGGGTTCCGCTTGTATTATATTTTTGCACGTAATTTTCCGTAACATTATCCATCCCGTATATATAGGCGTTGCCGGATGCATCCATCCCTACCACTTCCGGAACATACTGACCTCCCGGTGAAGTTGGATAAGAAATCCAGGGGTCTATAATCACACCGTCCATAGTCTGTTCCTTATTCAACAGAATATGGATTGTATGTTCATCTGTTTTTTCAAAGGACGAAGAGATAGCATGTCCTTTCAGATCGGTTGTTTGTGGCGCATGATCAATCAGGTCACCCAGAATGGTGGAAATATGTAAATGACCTTCCTGATCCAGGCTCAGGCCTTTGTCGCCTGTGTAGTTCATACTAAAAGCAGAGATATCAGCGCCGGGTTTGGATGATACGGTATATTTTATGCCCCCTTGAGGATGGAAGGTAAATTCCACATCCACTCCGGGATAGACATCATGATAAATCAGTTTCCGGAAACCTTTTATATGGTCTATGCCTTTTTGAGGATTTTGTGCATCCAGGCTGGTAAAATAGTAAGGTGTTTCTTCTATTGCTTCTATGGAAGGATGTGGATTGGCGTTTTTCCAGAATACATCAAGTTGTTCCGCTTCCAGTGTTCCCTTTTCACGTTCTTCTTCCTGTTCCTTGTTTCTGATATCATGCTCAGTCTCTTCTCCCTTTACTTTTTTGCGCAGGATATAGGTAATTCCTTTTTCGGTAAAAAGAATAGTTGCGGTTTGGGTTTTGCAGGCGAATAGCGGTTTCTGTCCGGATTGCGGAATGGCATATTGCCCTTTGTTTTCTTCAAAAACCTGGAGGTTACCGGGCATTGTTTCCGGGTTACTCATCCAGGAATGAACCGTATTTTTGGCTGAAGAGGAAAGGGAAGGAGGGGAAATAAGAGATCTTGTATTGTGTTGAGCTTTCAGAAGCATTCCTGTGGCCATAAAAAGGAGTAGGAATCCTGTTGCCCGGTTGCTTATTTTCTTTTTCCAATTAAACTGTGCAGGTACAATTTTTATCATTTCTGTATCTTTTGTGATGCAGGAAATTCTCCTGGCTGTTTTATAGGCTTCTGCGATAGATCTGTATTAAGTTGGTGTGATTGGATTGTCAAATCTATGCCAAGCAGGAGGGACAACAAGACCTAACTTGTTCCATTATTGGGAGTCTGTTTGAGCCTAAAAAGTGAACTTTCCTTGTTTGTGAGATAAATTATCGTATTTTAGAAGTATCTCCACCCCTAAAGCCGCCCTATAGTATGAAAGCTTCTGACGAACTTCATCAGTTAATAAGAAGTATGAGTATGTCTGAAAAGAGATACTTTAAAATACATGCTTCCCGCCATATTATTGGGAAGCAGAATAACTACATCCTTTTATTTGATGCCATTGGTAAGCAGGAGGTGTATGATGAGGCCGAGATTAAGAAGGCATTTGTAAATACATCCTTTATCAAGCACCTTCCTTCTGAAAAACATTATCTATATCAGCAGATTCTTGAAAGTCTGAATGCTTTTAATCAGGATAAAACCTTTTTGGCGCGTAACAGCAATGTTCTGATCTCCATTGAAATATTATATAACAAAGGTCTTTTTTCCCAATGCCGGAAATTGATCCGTAAGGCATGTGCCGAAGCTTACGCGTTGGAGCGTTTTGCCATTCTTTACCAGATAGTGCACTGGGAAACCATGTTGAATATAAAAGATGAAGATGAGAAAAAATTGACTCTTAGTATAAAAGAAGAAAACCGATTATTGGAAGTCATGAAGCTTCAATCGGCCCTAATGCAGGTGGCATTTCATCTGCAGGTACAGATTGATAAGGGGCAGACCAGTGAATCTTTCATCCTGGAGCAGAAAAAGGAACTGACCAGGTTGTATACCGCCGCAAAAGAAAGGAACAGTTTTTGGTCCACTTATTACTACTATTCCGGCATCGCCCTTCTTGCCACGCTGGAGAGTGATGAGAAGAAACGATATGAGTGCTATAGCCGGATCAAGGAAGTAATGGATCAGGCACCCCAGTTTATCCGTGATTTGCCTGGCATCTACCATCTTAATTCGAATAATCTGGTGAATGTGATGTTTTTTCTCAAGAAGTATGAGGAGGCCGCCATGCTGATCAATGAACAGCGTTCCTTTTTAAAGTCGCACGGAATCCAAAACCCTACTTTTTCAAGAATTGTCTTTCTCAATACCAGCGAAAGCGAATTATATCTGCACTACCGTACCGGGAATTACAGGGCAGGAATTGACCATATCAAAGTAATAGAGGGGGAGGTGAAGAAGATGGAAAATAGTTTCAGCCCTCTGCTATTTGATTTATTATATGTAATGGCAGCGGTAGAGCTATCGAATGGTACCTATAAGAATGCAGGTAAATGGCTGAACCGGATTATGAATGCTGAGCTGGATATGAATATCCGGATGGAGCTTCAGTTGAATTCCCGTTTACTTTATCTGTTAGTGTTGTTCGAGTCGGACGATATCTTATTTGATAACAGACTGAATGCGATGCGTCGTTTGATGGCGCGAAAAAATGATTTCCCGACACACGCAAAAATTCTGGAAGTGATCCGGATGCTTTCCGATGAGAAGGTGAAAAACAAAAATATGACAGTGATTAAAAAATACATTTCTGAAATCAGCAAAGAAAGTCTTCGTTCCAACCGGGAGACGTTGAACAAGCAATTCGATTTTGCCGGATATATGGAACGTCAGTTAATTGAATAAAAAAAGGCTGCCCGTTCCAGGCAGCCTTTTTTTATAGTATGTAATATTGTTTAGTCCAGTGGGTGCTCGGAGTCCATGTCTGCATCTAATGTGCTGTCATCAGAGGAATCCATATCATCGCCATCTTCAGAAATAATTTCCACAGATTCAATCATTTCCTGTTCAAGTACAGGAGTCAGGAAGTTGTCTGATTCATCATTGCTTTCTTCTTCCATCATCGGTTTGTGAATCACTTTCGCTTTTGTAACTTTTTTATGGATTTTGGCCGGAGCTTTTTTTGCTACCGGTGCTGATTTCTTTGCTGCTTTCTTCGGAGCTTTTTTCGCTGCTTTCTTAACAACTTTTTTCGGAGCTTTTTTGGCTGCCTTTTTAGCGGCTTTCTTTGCTGCTTTCTTCGACGATTTTTTGGCTGCTTTTTTCGCTACTTTTTTCGGAGACTTTTTCGCTGCTTTTTTTGCAGGCTTTTTAGCAGCTTTCTTTTTGGATGCTTTTTTAGCAGCTTTTTTGGCTGGTTTTCGGGAGGATTTCTTTGCCATAACTCGATAGATTTAATTTTTTGGTATGACTAATTTAGATAATAATTCAATTCCAACAATATTTTTTCATCTTAATTTGAATCGACGCAAATCGTGTCTAGTCAAAGAGATCCACAAATTTAAACTGGTTTCCGTCAAACAATCCCCGATCGCTTAATTTTAACTGAGGGATAACAAGCAGGGCCATAAAAGAAAGACTCATAAAAGGGGCCCGGAGGGTAGCGCCCATATCTTTGGCCGCCTGGTCAATGGTAGTATACAGTTCGGCTGTTTCAAACCCATCCCGGTTGGTCATAATACCCCCAACAGGGAGTGCAAGTACCTGTCTGAATTGGTCGTCACAAGCCGAAATACCCCCTTTAGCCTCAATAATAAGATTGATGGCAGTACAGAGGTCGTCGTCATTGGTACCTACCGCCACTATATTATGACAGTCATGCGCCACACAGGAGGCAATAGCCCCTCGTTTGAGTCCGAAATTCTTTATAAACGCCAGGGCCGGAGGGGCGTCTGCATAGCGGTTAACTACGGCTATCTTCAGAATATCCCGGTCTGTATCGGATATGGCAAGACCATTTTTCTCTTTGCAATGGAGCTGTAATTTGTTGGTAATCAGTTGTCCATCCAATACTTCAATCACTTTTACGGAAGCAGAACGGGCAGGGATAGCGAAATCGGCAGGCTTTTTAGTCTTACAATGGAAATTATTGATCGTTTCGGATGCAACCGGACTGATATAGGTTGCCCCTTTCTCCGCTACGAGACATCCCTTAATATATGTTTTTTGTATGGAGAAGTCGGTGAGGTTATCAATCAGGATAAAGTCGGCGCCATCACCCTCTCGAAGCATCCCCACCGGCAGGTTATAATGTTTGATAATGTTGACGGAAGCGGCCTTCAGCACCGGAAACAACTTATGTCCCTTAGCCAGGGCCCTTTTGACAAGGAGATTGATATGTCCTTCCAGCAGGCTATCCGGATGAAGATCATCCGAACAGAAGGCCATCCGATCGGGGAAATCATGAAGCAGGGGAATCAGGGCTTCAAAATTACGGGCAGCACTGCCTTCCCGTATCCATACTTTCATACCCAGATTCAACTTTTCCAGGGCTTCCTCATATTTAAAACATTCGTGATCGGTACTGATACCGGCCGAAAAATAGCTTTTCAAAGGTTCTCCCATCAAACCGGGAGCATGCCCATCTACGGGTTTATTATATTTATGTGCAGCGTCTATTTTCGCCATTATTTCGGGATCCCTATTAATCGCACCCGGAAAATTCATCATTTCGGCCAGATACAGAATCTCATCCCGTTGCATCAGCGCATCGATATCATTAGCGTCAATACATGCTCCGGCTGTTTCAAAACCGGTAGCAGGTACACAGGATGGAGCTCCGAAAAAGAAATGAAAGGGAACCTTTCTGCCGTTTTCAATCATATAATCAACCCCTTTAACCCCCATCACATTGGCAATCTCGTGCGGATCAGATATGGTGGCTACCGTTCCATGCATCACCGCCAGGCGGGCAAATTCGGAAGGAATAAGCATAGAGCTTTCCACATGCACATGGGCATCTACAAAACCGGGCAGGATAAAGTGATCAGGGGCGTTTGAAATACGGGTGATGGATTCAATCTTTCCGTCTTTTACCGTAATCCGGGCCGGGTAGATGGAATCGGAATGTAAATCAATAAGCTGAGCTTCGATGGAAAAGGAGGAAGGTTGGGGTTGGGTCACAAGGTGTAGTTTATAGTATCAAGATTCATTCTTTTGTCGGTACAAAAGAGGGACATAACAAAGTGAACCAAAGATAAGAAACCTCGGCTTTGAAAACCAATAGGTATCCCGGCCGAGTATTAATGGAAATGAATAACACCGCTTACTTCGAGAATAACACGTATCCGTAGGTATCATTACCCAGCTTCCGCAATTGCTTCGGAAACAATAGAGAAGCCAGTTTTAAAGCTGGACTTAAAGGCAGCTTTTTTCCTATACGGTCAGCTTCGTCCAGAATATGAATGTCCTCGTCAATTTTCCATCCGTGCGAACTAAATAACCGCAGCGGCCACTCCACATCGAATTGAATGGGTACCCGTTTCATTTTTTTAAGAAGATCGTTCGCCTGTTTGTGACGACGCATTTTTCCCTGGCTGTAGTCTTGCAGCCAATACTTGAAATTGTTTTGCGCAAAAATATCTTTAGACAACGTTTCCGCGTCTTCATTCCGCAGATATCCAATCACACCTTCGGTGATAACGAGAGCGCAGGTACTTTTTAATGACAGCTGTTCAAATAACGTTCTTCTTTGTATGGTATCTGAAAGATCGCATCCCAAACGCTGCAGATTACACTGCGGTGTTTCTTCAGCCAGTTTCTTTTCTTTATAGCTGATCAGTTCAGGATAGTCCACTTCAGTCCACTTCAGCGAGTTTGGCAGTTTTAGGCGGTATGGACGTGTATCAAGTCCCGCGCCGAGATTGATTACGTGATCAACGTTCTTTTGAAGTGCTGATTCAATGAGTCTGTCAATCGCCGTCGTGCGGACTATCATGGCAAACGACATCGCCTGAATATGAGGCATGCTTCGCACCATTTCGAAGCCTTGTTCTCCTGCAAGTCGCGCAGCGAGCGGATCACGCACAACCGGGTTAGCTCGCTCGGTTTCCATCGCCCTCAAAGCGGCAATCCAATGCGCAGTCTCGGAAATATGGTTAAAGTCTTTCTCCATACGTATAAAAATAGCTGTATTCTGGTAATTTCAAAACCAAGACAGCCGGGAATCATTTCATTTAGAGTCCACGACAAACAGGCAATCTCACCATGGGTGTATGCCTTAACAGCAGTGATTATTGCACAAAGTTTATCAATTATACCAAATGATTCAGAAAGGGGGAAAGACCTTGGTTTGGACTAGTGTTGGACCTGGATAGAAAATTAGAAAGCCTAACTAGTCATTTTATAACTAATTAGGCTTTCGCTCTGTGGAGTCGGGCGGAGTTGAACCGCCGTCCAAACGAGGAACCCGAATGCTTTCTACATGCTTATTTACCTTTTGGTTTTCGTCAGGTCTTGGCAAGGTAACGGGCCATTAACCTGCTTATCTTCTTTAGTTTCGCACTACAGCCGAAGCTCTATAGCACTATCCCGGCATTTATGGTGTTTCTGACGGGACGCAGCAGGGAGAAGCTTCCCGGGAAACATGGTGGTTAAGACTTAGTCTTAAGCAGCCAGGGCGTAGTTAGACTCGCCTTTTGTTGTTTGAGAGTTGATATTTACGTGCCATATTCCCAACGCACGGCATGCTTACATACTGATCGCACCCGCTGTCAAAGCCTGTCGACCCCAGTTTGTGTAGCTGTGGTAAAGATAATAAAAAAAAGGCGGCAGGAGGCAGGAGGCAAAAAAAGCAGAACGAGAAGCAGAGCAGAGAGCGGAAAAAGGAGGAAGGAGCAGGAGACAAAACAAAAAGCGGGACTGCCACTGCTGCTGCCGCTGCCTCCAGCCTTCGCTAAAGCTCCGGCTGGCAAGCCTGCGCCTGCCGCTTATTTCGCTCTCACTCTCCGCTCTCACTCTGATTTTCCTGCCTCCTGCCCCTGCCTCCTGCCACTTTTTTTTACTACTTTTGTTTCAAACAAAATCAGTATGCCTAAGTACAGAATCGGTGTTCTTCGCGAAGAAAAAATCCCACATGACAAACGTGTTCCGCTTACCCCCTTGGAATGCACTGAATTGATGCGCGAACATCCGGAAGTGGAAATATATGTGCAACCCAGCACCTTTCGTTGCTATTCCGATGAAGAATTTCTTGCTTTTGGCCTTAATATCCGTGAAGACTTATCTTTTTGCGACATCCTCCTGGGTGTAAAAGAAGTGCCTGCTGATAAACTGATTCCCGGTAAGAAATATCTCTTTTTCTCTCATACCGTAAAAAAACAGCCCCACAATCAGAAAATGATGAAGGCACTTATTGAGAAAAAGATTGAAATGATCGATTATGAAACACTCACCGATTATGAACACAATCGTATCATCGGTTTTGGACGATATGCCGGTATAGTAGGTGCCTATAACGGAATCCGCGCCTATGGCATGCGTTACGATCTGTTTCATATCAAACCTGCCAACAAATGCAGGGATAAGGCCGAACTGGAAGAGGAAATGAAAAGGGTGAAACTGCCCAACATTAAGATTGTGGTAACAGGAGGAGGAAGGGTAGCCAACGGGGTAATTGAAACCCTGGGAACTTTAAAAATAAGAAAGGTAACCCCTTACGAATTCCTTCACCATTCCTATCGGGAACCGGTATACTGTCAGCTTCATTCCAAAGATTACAATGATGCAATAGACGGCCATTCCTGGACGCTCAAAGAATTTTATGAAGAACCGGAACATTATTTTTCCACTTTCAAGCCCTATACCAAATGGGCCGATCTGCTTATCTCCGCTCATTTCTGGGATCCTAAGGCTCCTGTTCTGTTTACCAAGGAAGATATGCGTTCGCCAGGATTTCATATTGCCGTAGTAGCCGATATTACCTGCGACTTGAATGGCTCCATACCATGTACCGTAAAAGCCAGTACCATTGATGATCCTTTTTATGGATATAATCCACAGACAGAGAAAATAGATATTCCTTTCAGTAAGACATCGGTTACCGTAATGGCTGTAGATAATCTGCCCTGCGAACTGCCACGTGATGCTTCCGACGGGTTCGGCCGTGATCTGGTGGAAAGGGTATTCCCTGCCTTATTGGGGAAAGATGAAGATGCCATAATTGAACGCGCCACCATCTGTAAAGACGGGAAGCTTTGCTCCAATTTTGAATATCTGCATGACTATGCTTTCGGTGAACTACCGGTTCACTGAATCTTTTTCAGATCGGCAATCATCTGTACCGGATCTTTAGCCGAAAAAACGGTATTGCCTGCTACCAGTACATCTGCTCCTGCCTGCAACAATGCAGTGGCATTGTCAAGACTCACGCCTCCGTCTATTTCTATTTTCGCACTGCTTTTGGAAGCAGCTATCATCTCTTTTAACTGACGCACTTTGGGATATATTCCGGGTATAAATTTCTGTCCCCCAAAACCGGGATTGACAGACATTACACAAACCAGATCTATATCAGCAATAATTTCGGATAACAAATTTGCCGGTGTATGCGGGTTCAATGCCACTCCGGCCTGCATACCCAGGGCTTTAATGGCCTGTATGGTACGGTGCAGATGAGGACAGGCCTCGATATGCACCGTGAGTATATCCGCTCCCGCTTCTTTAAAAGCTTGTAGATAACGATCCGGATCCACAATCATCAGATGCACATCCAACGGCTTTTTGGCATGTTTCTTAATGGCTTTTATAACCGGAAACCCGAATGAAATATTAGGAACAAACTTCCCATCCATAATGTCCACATGAAACCAGTCCGCTTTGGAGCCATTAATCATTTCTACATCACGCTGCAGGTTGGCAAAATCGGCTGATAGGATGGAAGGGGCGAGGAGGTAGGACATTAGGGAGTTAAGAATTAAGATTTAAGAATTATGATTTATGATTTATGATTTATGATTTATGATTTATGATTGTTTAAGAAGACACAAAGTTAATTAGAATGTGGAATACCTTTCATAACTATTGTTTTTATTGAGGAAGAGAATATTGCGACTAGCTCATTCGCCTCCTTCTTAAGGCGGGAAATTTCCTTTTTGTCGACTGGTAATTCCAATTCATCAATAAACTCTAGCCAGAACAGGCTTTCGTCGGCCTCTTCGTTCACAATCTTCAACTTATTAACGAAATCGGGTCCGGATTTTGCCCTACAGGCAGATCGATAATTGGCAGCGACGGAAGAGGATGACTTGAATAACTGGTAAGAAATCACCTCGCTGGCTTTGCCGCTTGGAAGACCATTAACCATTTTAAATACATTAATAGCAAAGGTTTTTGTCCTTTTCTTAAGATCCTCCTTATTCATTTCTCAAATGTAGGAATCTTCGCACACCATTTTCAATCATAAATCACCTCAAATGAAGCAATCTCTCAAACATTTAGTATTGTTTAAATCATAAATCATAATTTTTAAATCATAAATCCTTAAAATGAAAAAAGGATGCGTGGCCGCATCCCTCCCTTGTCTGTAGTTGTCCGGTGGACAGGTAATCTAGAGTAAAGTTTTGATCATCCGAGATATGTTTTAAGGATTTTGCTTCGTGAAGTATGTTTAAGGCGACGAATGGCTTTTTCTTTTATCTGTCGTACACGTTCGCGGGTCAGGTCAAACTTTTCACCGATCTCTTCCAGGGTGAGGGCATGTTCTCCATTCAATCCGAAATATAACCGCACCACATCAGCTTCACGGGAAGTAAGGGTTGTAAGGGCACGTTCAATTTCACGGCGAAGGGATTCGTTAATAAGACCTCCTTCAGGACTTGGACTGTCGTCCGAGGTCATCACATCATACATATTACTGGTATTCTCATCACTATTGGCCAGAGGAGCATCCATAGACACGTGACGTCCATGATTTTTCATACTTTCCTTAATATCTTCCGGGCTTAGCTCCAGAGCCACTGCAATCTCATCCATGCTGGGCTCCCGCTCAAATTCCTGTTCCAGCTTGGCAAAGGTTTTATTGATTTTGTTGATAGAGCCTATCTTATTGAGGGGCAGCCTTACAATACGGCTTTGTTCAGCCAAAGCTTGCAGAATACTCTGACGGATCCACCATACGGCATAGGAGATGAATTTAAATCCTCTTGTTTCATCAAAACGCTGGGCTGCTTTTATCAAACCCAGATTTCCTTCATTGATCAGATCGGGCAGACTTAATCCCTGATTTTGATATTGTTTGGATACAGAAACCACAAAACGCAGATTGGCTTTTGTGAGTTTTTCCAAAGCGGACTGGTCTCCCGCTTTAATACGACGGGCCAGATCTACTTCCTCTTCTGCCGTGATCAACTCAACACGGCCAATTTCCTGCAAATACTTGTCTAAGGAAGCTGTTTCACGATTGGTAACCTGCTTTGAAATTTTTAATTGTCTCATGCAATGATATGATTTAAATCGTTTTTGAGCCTTAAACCTGAGCTTATTACGGCCCAATCATATAAAAGTTTCAGAAATTTATCAAATAAAAATCGAATTTTCCAACAGCTTATCAGTCACCATCGCCCAAGGCCTTTTCGTGCCAGGGAAAAGAGCTGTTTGCATGCTCATTTTCCCAATAAAACTGCGTTCTTTTCCGGTCATAATTACCCATTTCGTTCAGTGTTTCCGCATCATAAATACGTCCGTTAATCATGGTATACTTAATGGTTTCTGAGTTATGGATATCCTCCAATGGGTTTTTATCCATCACAATCAGATCGGCCAGCTTCCCTTTTTCTAATGAACCAATCTCTTTTTCCATACCCAGGTATTCGGCGCCGTTCATGGTAGCACAGCGCAGGGCCTGCATATTGCTCATACCGCCCATCTGCAGCATCCAGAGTTCCCAATGAGCCCCAAGGCCTTGTAACTGACCATGTGCCCCCAGATTGATCTTGACTCCTGCATCAGCCAATCTTTTGCACGAGCGCGATACCTCTATAAATCCATTTTCATATTCATCCTCGGGCACCTGGGTACGCCGGCGTGATAAAGGATCAATAACCGAACGGGGGGTGAAATTGAGCAACTTTTTGTTTTGCCATACCGGGGTTTTCTGATACCAGTAGTATTCTCCGTTGGCAGCTCCATAGGTTACAATGAGGGTAGGGGTATAGGCAGTTTTACTGTTTTTCCAAAGCTGGATCACATCGTTATGCAAATCAGCTACCGGCAGATTATGTTCTACCCCTGTATGTCCATCAATAATCTGTGTGAGATTCTGGAAATACATAGATCCTCCTTCGGGTACTACCTGGATATGCAGGTTACGTGCCGCCGTAATCACCTGCTGTCTTTGCTCCCTGCGGGGCTGGTTATAACTCTTTACCGAAAAGGCTCCATAGGCTTTGGTACGGTATATGGCTGAAGTAGCATCATTCAGATTATTGATCACCGCTTTGAAATCACCGTCGGCTCCATACAAAATCCAGCCGGTAGAAAAGATCCGGGGGCCTGTCATATATCCCGCCTTTACCATTTCCGACTGAGAAAAAACCATTTCGGTATTGGAGGATGGATCATGTGTGGTAGTAACTCCATAAGCCAGGTTGGCAAAGTAGCTCCACTGTTTCTGAGGACTTATCCCTTGTCTGAACGTGCCCAAATGAGCGTGTACATCCACGATACCGGGCATAATCGTTTTGCCACTCATGTCCATCACTTTGGCTCCTTTTGGTATCTGTACAGAAGCAGCCGGACCGATATCCGTGATTTTGTTTTCGGTAATGATAATGGTTCCGTTTTCTATCACTTCATCGCCTTTCATAGTAATGATACGGGCACCTGTAAGGGCAAGAGTTCCCGAGGGCTTATCCGACTTGAGAACGAGGTTAATTTTTAACCCAACCGAGTCGAGGGGAGGGAGACTGTCTTTAGCTCCTTCCAGAAAAGAAAAACGGCTTTTGAGTTCATTGGTAAAGTATTCATCGCCCAGGGTCCAATGCAGCTTATGGCTGTCGTGGGACCAGTCCAGATTAATTCCTGCATCATGACTGAGTCTTGCCAGGGGCATAGCCTCTGATTCATGCGCAAGATCAATTGATTTGCCGGTTTCGGGAAGTACTGTGATGTATACTTCGAAGAGCTCTGTAAAAGCCAGCCATTTATTATCCGGACTTGGCACAAAACTATTGGCATATTTGGAGGTGAAAAGCGTTTTGCTCTTATGTTCTTCCAGGTCGTAGCTTTTGAACGACTTGCCTCCATCTTCCACACCGCTTTGATAAAAAATGTGTTTGTTGTCTTTGGCAAAATAGGGATCAAAGCCTTCATCAGTAATAAAGCGGGAAATTTTTGTAGCCATATCACAGATATAAATACCTGGTTTTACGCAATAGTCAAACCCCTGGTGATCGTTTCCTTCTTCTTTCAGATAAACAATGGATTTGCCATCCGGAGAAAAACGGGGAGTACGGAAAATTCCTTTTTCTGTATTCAGCTTTTGTGTTGAATTTGTTTTCAGATCCATACACACGATGGACCCGTATTGCTCATCATTCCAGGTGTCGTATACGAGGTGAGTACCATCGGAAGAGAAAGCCGGTTCATATTCAAAATCGCTTCCTTTGCTGAGTCGTTCAGGAGTACCGTTTGGCAGACTCTTTTTCCACAGATAGCCGGCTGCATTAAACACCAGTGTTTTTTCATCGGGCGAGGTAACAGACTGACGAATCATTTTGGCGGTAAATTGTTCCGGAGCCACCTCCTGCTGGAAATGAAGTGCATCATAGATACGTTGTTTAACATGTACTTTAAACGGTATTTCTTTAGCCGTAGCGCCTGCTACATCTATGTTCCATAGTTTTCCTTTGGCCCAGATAATGAGTGATTTTCCGTCGGGAGTCCAGTTAAAATTCGAGTATACCCCATGAATGGCCCAGGTTTCCTGCATATCCTTGCTCAGCTGGTCATAAACGGGCCATTCTTCTCCCGTTTGCAGATCGTGAATACAAAGCACGGTTTTTTCTCTTACCCGTTTCACAAAAGCCATCCGTTTGCTGTCTTTCGACAGCTGGGGTCTTAAAGCTCCTCCATTGCCTCCGCAAACAAATTCCGTTTCTCCGTTTTCCAGGTTATAACGTTTGATGGCATAGATTTGTCCGTTGGGATCTTTATTATATCTGAATACAGGCCCGGGTGATACATCTTCGCTGAAATAAACATATTTACCATCGGGCGATGTACAAGGTTCCCCCAGATCCTGCTGATCATTTTTGCGTTTGGTAAGCTGTACACCTTCACCACCCGAAATGTGATACATCCATAATTCACCCGCTCCCAGGGAACGGGTGCTGGTGAAATGTTTACGTGCAATCAGGTATTGATTGTCGGCTGTCCATACCGCATTGTTCAGCAAACGAAAGCTTTCCTTGGTTACCTGGCGTGCATGACTTCCATCGGCATCCATCACCCATATATTGTCTCCTCCTCCTGCATCGCTGGTGAAGGAGATCTTTTTTCCATCATTACTGTAGCGGGGCTGTACTTCAAAAGGCATTCCTTCTCTCAACACTTTAGCTTCACCGCCGGCAATAGGAAGTGTATAGATATCGCCCAGCATATCAAAAACGATTGTTTTCCCATCGGGACTTACATCCAGATCCATCCAGGTTCCTTCTTCGGTATCAAAGCTGATGTCTTTATACGTACCGGGAGGGTTGGAAACATCCCATTTATCTTTTTTGCCTGTTTTGCCCTGAGCAAAGGCAAGATAATTCAGCACAGTCAGGAAGGCAACGAACACATATTTTTTATTCATAGTGCAATAATCCGTTATTTAAGAGAGTTAAAAGTATTAAGTTTATAATACCTGGCAAATTTCCAAAAAGAAGAAAGAGCCGTGATTGAAAGGGATACGGCACAAAATTTGCGATGTACAATGAAAGCCGTATTTTAGGACATCCGATTATCAAAACAGTTTTTTATTAATCGTTTCAAATCCCCTATGCTTATGTTACGTATTGGCACCCTCTCCTTATTCTGTTTCCTGGCCGCTACAGGCATGCAGGCTCAGGTTGGTAAAACATTTCCGAAACTCTCCGGCGAAACATTGGATGGTGTTGCTTTAACTATGCCCGATGCAGGCAAAGGGAAATATACCTTAGTGGGAATGGCTCATTCTTCCGATGCAGAGCAGGATCTTCAAACCTGGATTGATCCTATTTATCAGAAATATATTGCCAAAAGCGGTTTGATGGATGCAGCCGAAGATGTGAATGTATATTTCATCCCTATGTTTAGCGGAAGCAGCCTGCCGTTTTATGATAAAAGCAAGAATAAGATGAAGGAAACCACGCAAAAAGACTTGCAGGGACATGTCATCTTTTATAAAGGAGAGATTACGTCCTATAAAACAGAACTATCGATAGAGAAAAAGGATACCCCCTATATTTATCTGCTCGATCCCCAGGGTAAAGTGGTTTATACCACCAACGGAAACTGGACAGAGGCGAAAATGGATGCCATTGATGATGCCATAAAATAGTTAATCACTCAGAAAAGGAACAAAATGCAAAAAACCGGACAAATGATCCGGTTTTTTTATGAGATATGCTGATATTCAAGCGATCACCCTTGCATTCGGGTATTTGCTCATCCACATTTTTAGGGATTCCTTGCTTCGTACATATATCATCGTACGATAATCCAGTTGCAATTTGATCTGTTCACCCAATTGACTGACGATTCCTTTCGTTTCTTTTTTAGCGGCTTTTTTCATGGCAGTGTTTGTTTTTGAATGGCCAGGCTTTTGTTTATCTCGTGCAGTGGACATTTTTGATGTTTGCTTATTTTTCATTTCTATAGGGAAGAACGCAACAAACGCTCCAATATTTTAAGAAATGATAAGGCTTAACATCTTTTAACAGTAGAAAAAAGGAGGAAGGACTATCGCTCGAGGTTATTAGGGCGGGAGTAAACCATCTGCATCACCTGTATATTGCGCATCCGGAAGGCTGCTTCACAGTAACACAGGTAGTAGTTCCACTTGCGGATAAAGGTATCGTCAAAGCCCAGCTTTTTCACTTCTTCCAGCTTGGTGTTAAATGTGTCATGCCAGGATGACAGGGTGCGGGCATAATGAAGACCTATATCTTTCAGATCCACCAGGCTCAAATCGCCGGTATTATTGATGGCTTTGTTGATGGCAGCTACAGAAGGCAGCAAGGTGCCGGGAAAGATGTGTTTTTGGATCCAGTCCACACCTTTCCGGAGGCTGTCATAACGGGAATCGGGACAGGTAATGACCTGTATGGCCAATAAACCTCCTTTTTTTAACAATTCATGACAACGCTGGAAATATTGCTCCAGAAATTCATGCCCCACCGCTTCCAGCATTTCTATGGAAATAATCTTGTCAAAAGTGCCCTGGAGCAAACGGTAGTCACACAGCTCTATCTTAACCTGGTCTGACAGCCCTGCTTCCTCTACACGGGTTCTGGCCAGCTTAAGCTGTTCTTCCGATATGGTGATACTCGTAACCCGGCAACCGTATTTTTTTGCCATAAAAATGGCATTGCCTCCCCATCCGCTGCCTATCTCCAGCACATGGTCGGACGACTGAAGTTTTAACTGTCCTGCAAGCCTTTCATATTTTGCCATCTGCGCTTCCTGCAGATTCATTCCTTCTTCCAGAAAATAGGCCGAAGAGTAAGTCATGGAAGGATCCAGAAACAAGGCAAAAAAATCGTTGTGGAGATCATAGTGTTCCGCAATATTTTTTCGTGCTCCATCCAGATTGTTGGCTCTTTTCTTATGAAAAATACGGTTGAAAATACGGAAGATATTAAGCGTAAAAGCTTGAGCCTTGCTGCCCGATACCCCAGGAGCATGTTCTATATTCAATATAAACCAGCGTATCACTTGTGTGATATTGCCGGTTTCCCATATTCCGTCTGTATAAGCTTCTCCAAAACCGATATCTCCATACAGGAAAATACGCCGGAAAAAGTCGGAATCTTTGATCGTGATTTCGGCTGTTACACCGCCTTCTCCATTACCCAGCAGTACTTCTTCATCGCTAGGAAGAGTCAGGGTCAATCTGCCCAATGGCATTTTGCTCAGAAAATCCAGCACGATGCGTTCGTAAAAACCGGACTGATGAGTAAGGGTGATCGCTTTCATGTGAGCAACTAAGATAAATCAAAATACGGAAACGGGAAGAGATTGGATTTACCAATGAGAATAAATTACGCTTGATTATTTAAAATTTTCTTCTTTAAGTCCAGATTGACGAAGAATTGACCGGAAAGTCCCGTATGGGATTTCCTTTCTATCTGAAGGAACAATGACAGTAATGACAGGGATAGTGTTTTTTCGATATTTTGCATGGCTTCCTTTCTGAGAGACAAAGTGAAAACCATGAGCCAGAAGAATTTTTACTATATGTCTGGAAGAATAGGTTTTAGGCATACTTTACTGAAGTGCTATGCACTTCTGGTTTACCCAGCCTTGGAAGCTTCACTGGTTTTATATCTTCAAAGTACAACGCCAGCGCCTCTGTTATGTTCAGAATAGCTTCCCTTTTCGTTTCTCCGAAACTCGAAACGTCAACATTAATACATTGAGCTACATAGTACTTTCCTTCTTTCCATAAAATATACCTCACGTTTACTTTGTTTGCCTTTTTCATATTACAAATATAAGAAATGAGAGTGCCATTTCATAACTGAAATAATCAATTTTTTAAAACAGATTTTATTATTTATACGGTTTATAAACCTCCCTTTGCAGATCGGCCCGCTCGGCTTTTTTTCGGTAAGGAATCTTTTTTAGCCACAATAAAGCCGCATTCCAGTGAATCAGGGTGATGACTTGGAGGGTAATGAAGGGTATGGAAAAAAAATATCGCAACATATTGGCATCACTCAACACTTTGCGCGTTCCGGTAAGGGTGCTGATAAATATTTTTCGTTCTTCCTTTAAATCATCCACCCGTATGTTCAGTTTCTCTCCCGGCAAGGCCAGATGAAAATCGAAGGAAGTGTCGTGGTCGAAAAAGGGGCTCACATAAAAATATTTGGTTGTCTTCAGATGAAACCCCGAGTCATCGGTATCTTGGCCCTTTAACAGATAGGGTTTCATTTCTCCGAAGGTGTTACCGATCTCCGCAATAGCACAAAAAGCAGTATCGGATTCGTCGTAACAAAAATAAAACGATACAGGATTGAAATTATAACCCAACGTGTTCAGGTTGGTAAGGAGCATGATACGGGCGGGGATCTGTTCTACACCGTTTTCTTGCAGATAGGTGAGGATATGTTCCCTGATCTTTTTGCTTTTGTCGGGTTGCTCCCGGGGCAATTGCAAATGTTCGCTGTCCTTAAAGTTGAAGAGATTAAAACGGTTGCGGCTCATCAGCCGGAAGCGCCCCGACAATTCCTCCAGCTCTTCCAGACAGATGTAAAACATATATACATTGTAATGAAACCGATGTTTTTTCGGTTCCATCCGGTGATGCATGATCCGGGCTTTATAAAGACAACTGTTCATCACAATGATTTACTTAGTTCAACAGCAGATGCATAGGCGTCTTCGTGAAATCCATAATTGAAATAACTTCCGCAAAAATACAAGGGACCTCCCTCATTCAGCAGATGCAATTCCTTTTGTGCTTTTATGGCAGGAACATCAAAAAGCGGATGCTCGTATGTAATACGGTTTATGACCTGTTCTTCTTTTACCGTTCCGGGATCGCTGATGGAAACAAAGTAGTTGCGTTTGCAGGTAAGCCCCTGCAAGTTGTTCATCCAGTATATGGTGGAGGGGATGAGCTTTCCTTCTTTTTCTATCATCCGGTAGTTCCAGCTCGACCAGGCCCGTTTTGTCTCCGGCATCAATGATTCATCGGTATGAATAGTGGCAATGTTTTCCTGGTATTTAAACGGTTCTAGTAAACGCTGTTGCAGCCCGCTTGGTGTTTGAAGCAGTTGTAAAGATTCGTTGGCATGACAAGCCAGTACTATTTTGTCAAACTCTTCTTCTTTTCCGGAAACTGTTTTTACGATTGCTTTCCCATCCCGTATCATTACCGAGGAGGCTCCGTCATTAATACTGATTTTATTTTTGAATGGTTGTATCAGTCGTTCGCGGTACGACTGGCTTCCATTCTCCACCGTATACCATTGATGCTGGGTATGCAGCCCAAGGAATCCATGATTATAAAAAAAGCGGATCAGGGTTTGGGCCGGAAAATCGAGCATCTTGTCCATGGGTGTGGACCAAACAGCCGAACTCATGGGAATCAGATATTTCCATAGCATGTCGGATCCAAAACCAAATGATTGGATGAAATCGCGGAGACTTACTTCGGCATAGGCCGGGTCATCTTTGATCAGTATGCTTTTTTCATTAAACCGGTTCACATCCTGTAGCATGCGGATATAGGAAAGGTTGAACAGATTTTTTCGTTGTGCAAACAAGCCGTTAAACCCCGAACCGGAGTATTCCAGCCGGCTGGGCAGGTGTTGCACGCTAAAGGACATGTCTGTCTTTTTTACGGGCACATTCAACTCTTCAAACAGCTTACAAAGATTAGGGTAGGTCTGGTAGTTAAAAACCATGAAACCGGTATCGAAAGATACCGGAATTCCATCTTCCTGAACGGTAACGGTATTGGTATGCCCGCCTACATAGTTGTTTTTTTCAAACAGGCGGATATCGTATTTATGTTGCAGCAGATGCGCGCATCCCATTCCTGCAATGCCTGTTCCTATAATGGCCAGTCGTTCCATTCAGCGTTTCTGAAAAAGATAGTGGCTCACCATCCAGGATTCCCCTTTGTCATAGCCCCATAGTTCGGCACAGGACATATAAAAGATTCTCCAGTATACCCACCATTTCAGGGCCTGATCTTTGCCATAGGTTGTTTCAAACAGGGGCATGATTTCCTGTTTGTGTTTATCCATATTATCCAGCCAGGCTTCGGCAGTTTTGCTATAGTGTATGCCGTTTACCCTCCAGTGTTTTTCAATCTGGAAATCATTTTCGAAATAGAGGAGGAGGTGGTCGGAAGGCATGATACCCCCGCTGAAAAAATACTTACTCATCCAGTCCGTTTCGTCTTTTACTTCAAACTTATAGGCCAGATGCAAGTGGGTAAAAATATGGACAAACAGTTTTCCTTCCGGTTTAAGAAATGATGCAACCTTGGAGAGCAGCAATTCGTAATTACGCATATGCTCAAACATTTCTACCGATACGACCCTGTCAAAGGTGTTATCTATTTGAAAAGTATTCATATCTGCCGTTATCACCAACAGATTCCGGATATCCCTTTTTGCAGCTTCCCCATCTATAAAAAGCTTTTGTGTACGAGAGTTGGAAACGACGGTAAAACGACTTTCCGGATACTGGGCTGCCATGAAAAGAGAGAGAGAGCCCCAGCCACATCCTAGTTCCAGCACAGACTGTCCGTTTTTAAGTTCGGCACGGGAGCAGGTGAGCTGTAACATATCCCGTTCTGCCTGATCCAGGTTATGGACTCCTTCCATCCAGTACCCACTTGAATATTTAAGGTGTTTGCCCAGGCAAAGCTGATAGAAACGTGTTGGCACTTCGTAATGTTGTTCGTTGGCTGCCACTGTTTCAATAGCTATCGGCTCCTGTTTAAGCGAACCGATCATGGCCATCAAAGCAGTCTGGTTAGCTTCAGCACTGCCCTTGTCCTCTTCTTTCAAACGTTGAGCAAGCAAACGGCGAATACCGGTACGGATAACAACATCAGGTATTTTGTCAGATTCAAGGAGGGAGTCGTACCACATATAATATTGAGAATTTACTTCTTCTTAAACCAGGGTACAAACACACTGGTGGTGCGTTGATATTCTTCGAATAATTTCCCTTTGGAACGAAGACTTTGTTCTTCGGTCATCGGAATGCCGGTAACCTTAAAGATAAGATAGCCTATGGTGAGAGGACATACTACCGCAATCCAGCCATAAGGTGATGCAAGCGAAAAAATCAATACCGAAATCCAGATCATGAGCTGGAAAAAATAATTCGGGTGACGGGAATAATTCCATAAACCCTGCTGACAAACCTGTCCTTTGTTTGCCGGATTCTTTTTGAACTGCATCAGCTGCCAGTCGGAAAGACCTTCGCCCAGAATAGAAATAAACAGCATACCGGCGCCTATTTCTTCCAACAAGGAAAGACCCTCATTTTTATTGATGGCTATGATAAAGAAAGGAATGGCTAAAAATATATTGGACAGAGCCTGAGCCTGGAAAAAAACAAAGAATTTACGATCGGGGTTGGGAGCCCATTCTTTCCTTAATTGTTTATAACGTCCTTCTTCTTCTTTCAGATGGCTGCCCACCCTGATGAGCAGATAAATGCCCAAACGCAGACTCCAGCATACAGCCAGCAGACAAATGACATTTCTACGCGCAGCATATCCATCGCCCATGAGCCAGATAAGACAAGCAATAATGGTAAAATTAAAAGCCCAGAAAATATCGACTACTCCGGCATTCTGAATACGGTAGGCCCATACCCATACCAATATCATGACAATACTGCATGCCAGAAAACAGACGAGAAGCATGGGGAGAAGCATCTTTGATTTAAGATTTATGAATTAAGATTTATGATTTGAAAAGGATGAATGATATACATTAGTAAAACTAGAACAATAATTTGGAATTCCTAATTTCTAACTCCCCAATCTACATCTTAAATCTTAATTCTTAAATCTCAAATCTAGACAGGAACTTTCCTCAATTTAATAACCCGGGTAAAATGCAGAAACCGTATGACCGGATAACTCGGGTCGAATTCAAATTTCCGTTTGGCGAAATTCGGTGAGTTCGGGCTTTTATGGTGGTTGTTCTGAAACAGCTCGCCCATCATCAAAAAGTCGAATGGCAGCGTGTTCTTACTGTGATCGTCGTTGTCGAAATTGGTGTATCCGTATTTATGTCCGCACCAGTTTACAATGGCCCCATGTACCGGGCTCATGAAATAATGAATAGGAAGGAGCAAAAACATCCACCAATGCGTAGCAAAGTGAATATAGAAAAGGGTGTATCCAACGGCAAAGGCAATGCGTACAAACCAGGAGTCGCTGATCTTGTCTAATAAGGGCCAGGCCGGGTAACGATCGCGGAACTGAGGCTCCGGTTCCAGCTTGTATTTGGTATACTGAACATAGATGTCTTTGGTCTTTACCATCAATCCCCATACATCTTTAAAAAACACCGGTGAGTGCGGATCTTTCTCTGTATCACTATAAGCATGGTGCATACGGTGCATGATGGCATAGGCCCTTGGATTCAGAAAAGAAGTGCCTTGTGTCACAAACGTGCTGAAATAGAAAAACCGTTCCCATCCCTTACTCATGGCAAACATCTTATGGGATGCATAGCGATGAAGAAAAAAGGTTTGAAAGAAAAGGG
>JABDCB010000040.1 GCA_013288325.1 Bacteroidota bacterium | reverse complement strand
TGTAGGAAAAGGATTCACAAATACCATGTAATTGGTAGGTAGTGATGCCGAACAGCCGTTGGCTGTCATGGTTACTGCATACACAACTGTGTCAACCGCTGTGCCGCTGTTGATAATGGTTTGCACCGGAATGGTATTGGTGCCGCTGGTAGTATAACCGGATGCCGTAGCAGATCCTGTTGCAGTCCAGGTGATGGTAGCGGAAGGCACACTCGAAGTAAGTGTAACGGCTGACGTACTGGCTCCCGAACAAATAGTTTGCGTAGTGCTTGCATTGGTAAGCGTGGGTACCGGGTTTATGATAACAAGATAGTTAGTCGGTAATGCTGCACTGCAACCGGCAGCTGTAAGTGTAACTGCATACACAACCGTATCGGCAACCGAGCCGCTGTTGGTAATGGTTTGTACCGGAATGGTGTTGGTGCCGCTGGTAGCATAACCGGAAGCGGTGGCCGAACCGGTGGCGGTCCATGCAAATGTGGTACCGGCAACAGAAGAAGTAAGTGTTACCAACGAAGTAGGAGTACCCGAACACACGGTTTGCTGTGTGGAAGGGTTAGTGAGTGTAGGGATTGGATTTACGGTTACAATAAATTTAGAAGCACTGCTGGCACCGCAGGCATTATTGGCAGTAACAAATACCGTATCGGTTCCGCCCGCAGGCCAGTTGACGCCGATACCTGTTGTTCCCTGACCGGAAGTAATGGTTCCGCCAGATGCGCCTAATGACCATACATAGCTTGTTGCACCGGCTACGCCGGCAGTAGAATAGTTTTCACTTCCGGGACAAACCGGTGTAGTACCTGTTACACTCACAGGTGCTGTTGGTGGAGTAATAACCGTAAGAGCAATACAACTTGCGGCACTGGTTCCGCAGGAAGAAGTAGCTGTCAAACAAACATTACCCGAAACGGCTCCCATGGTAACATTGATAGAAGTGGTACCCTGTCCGGAATTAATAACAGCACCTGAAGGGACTGTCCAGGTATACGAAGTAGCTCCTGCACTACCCGTTGTACTGTATACCTGGCTGCTTCCCGAACAAACACTTGTGGTACCGGTAGGAACAGCAGGAGCGGGTGGAGCCCCACCAATATTTACTGTAACAGGAACACAGGCGGTTGTATTACAAGTACCCGATGCACGTACATAATAAGTGGTAGTAACAGCCGGAGAAACGGAGACCGAAGTACCCGTACCTACCAATGTTCCACCACAACTACCCGAATACCAGCTCCACGAAGCACCGCTACCCAGCGATCCTCCGGTAAGTGATAAGGTAGTAGGTGTAGAAGCACATACCGGGTTAGGTGTTGCCGTAGCACTTGTAGCAGGCGTAGATGCAGTAGCAATGGTAACAGGAAAACAGGATACGGCACTTTGTCCGCATAAGTTACCGGCTTTTACACAAACATTACCGGCACCTCCGGGAGTAGCTGTAATGGTGGTAGTACCTTGTCCGGAGTTGATAGTCCATCCGGCCGGAACAGTCCATGTATACGTAGTGGCATTGCTTACTGCTGGTATGGAATAGGTATAGGAAGTACCAGCACAAACAGGAGTAGGTCCCGTGGGTACAGCAGGCGTAAATGCAGGCGTAGCCTGGTTAGCCGGTGCATAAGTAAAAATCAATACGATCTTATTGACACAAACACTGTTTCCGGTACACAACTGTAAGCTGTTGGTACCGCCGTTTACATAACCCGGTAAACCGCATGGAAAATTGCTGGAAGAAGAAGCACTCACGGCACAAGGGTTATTGGAACACAAACAACCGGTGCTGCCTTCGTTCACCGATGGAATCGCATTTCCATCGATGCTTGCATTGATGGCACCTCCCGCACAATCGCCGGTGTAATATTGCATGAGTACAGAGGTCACGATATTACCCGGGGGACAAGGATCTGTAAATGTTTGAGTGCCGCAGGGAGCTGTATTTCCGCAATAGCTGCCAGGCGTATTGAAGCACCAGTAATCCGCTCCGCATATAGTACATCCACCACAGGCCTGAAAACCGGTATAGGTAACAGTAGTAGTAGCCGTCTGTGCTGTCGATACTGACGACAGAAAACAAACAGATAAAACAATACATAGCACACGGGAGATGTGTAAAAGGTTCTTCATTCGTGGTATTTGGATTGAACTTAAATAAATAGAAAAACCAGAAAAATAGCTTAAGAACAGATTCATTTCTACAAGCTAAGTTAAGGTATTTTCTAACAGAATCCTAATTTCAACCGACGGGGAGGGTTTTTGACCCGATAAGGGAAAGAATTAAGATTTACGAATTATGATTTAAGATTTTTCTTTCTTGTGTCCACTATGTATCCCAAGTCTCATTACTACGGGCTGGATTAATCTCCTTATACGAAGAGGAGCAAAACATAGTGCATACTATTTGCAAAGGGGGACGAACATCTTTAATAATCCCTTGTTATCCTTTTATTCTTTTATAAACCTCTGAAAGAGAAACCCAAAAGAGAGAAAGTCCACCTAGAAATAAGGCTATCGGATCTATTTCGGACATGCATCCGGCACTATTCTCAAAAATCAGGATCACTATTTTTATCCCTTCCATTATTCCCGTGGTGCTGACAAAAATCACTATCACGTGAGACAATTGCAACCCACCCGCCTTTTTTCCACTGTAAAAATGAACAATAAGATATAAAATCGTTGAGATGATTCCAAGAACAAGGGCTATAACAGAAGTCAGATGATGAGAAAACACAATATTTAGTTCACTTAGTTCTGTTTTTCGGATTTAACTGCCAGGTAATACAGAAGGATACCAGCCAGGACAGAACCGATTATTGACCCGACAATTCCAAAGTCAGTGCAGAGGGCGGCACCGCCAATCATACCGGCCAAACCTGTTGTAAGATTAGCAATCGTCGTATTGACACTGGAATCCTTTACCCTTGCGATGCCGGTTTTATTATTTTCATTTTTTATAAGATCCATCATATAAAAGTAAAAACTATTTTACCTCCCGGCATGTTTTGTTATCAGTGCCATTCTATGTTTTGTTAACAATTCCGTCTTGTCCGGTAAACACAGTAGATACAGATGGCTTTCATTCTCCAACTTCGCCGACTTTCCTTCCGGTGGCTGAGCGCCTGTGGTGAGCTTGCCGAAGCAAAGCCGAAGCCCAGTCAATTTGTCAGCAAATTTTATTCCGAAATTTCAAAAACAGGTGCTGTATCTATAGTAGGACACTCTCCATCTAAAGGAAAAGACTATTTTCCTTTAGATATTGTATCTTTTCCTTCACCGATTGTATCTCTTGGTAAAGAGAAAGTGTCTCGATTGTCAGAAATTCTGACAATTTTTTCAGGAATTTATCCTTTGAGTAGACGAAGAGCATCTCCCGCTAAAAGAAATGAAACATTTCTTTCACCGATTGTATTTAAGGGTTCAGGAATACTGTCAATCTGTCCGAGAATCCGATCAAAATTTCCGAATAGAGCATGTACCCTCTCACGAACAGGTACTATAACTAAAGGAGGAGACTATTTATCTAAAGGAAAAGAGTGTACAGCTAAAGGAATAGATACAATTCGTGAAGATGGAGATAGTATCGGTGAAGGAATTGTTAGTATTTGTGACAATGGAGGTGGTACAGGCGAAGATTTAGTACGGATCCGTGTAGCTGGAGATAGGATTTGTGTACTTACAGGTGGTAAAGGCGAAGCTTTTGTATGCATCGGTGTACTTGAAGATGGTATCTGCAGACAAGGACGTACAATCTGCGAAGAAGGAGGTGGTATATGCGCACCTTTTGTATCAATCGGTGAACCTATTCGTGGTCATTCTGAACAGAAGGGTGGGGCAAGTGAATGAGGGTGAAGAATCTGCTGGTGTGGTGGCTAATTTGCGCCCTCCTCCTGTGCACCCAACTTCCTTATTTTCCGCCACAGCACCAATGTACATACAATCCACAAGGCAGGTACAAACAATACCGCGGGCCAGTATCCTGCATGCCGATACAAAATAGAGACAGGAGCAATCAGATTTTCAGCTTCACCGGATTCGATCGAGCTCAGATTCATAACGGTGATAGCTGTTAATGCCGGAAAAGCAATAGCGCCCAGAAGGATGACGCGTTTAAAATATTTTACCTTCTGTTTTGCCGTAGCATCCGTAGGAGGTGCATAGTATTGTTCTTCCTCTCTGGTTTTAGGAATACGTTCAAAACACCGATAAGCTTCAAAAACAGAATAAACCCCAATACCTGCCACTGCACATAAACCAATAATACTTGTTGCTTTTACTGCAAAACCAAGACCAATGCAAAAAAGCGCCAGGGCTATGGAAAGCAAACCTTTTAGTCGTAGATAGTCTTTCTTTTTCATGCTAACAAAGAAATCAGAAGTAAGAATTCAGAAGTCAGAAGAAGGAAGAAGGAAGTCAGAATAATATGGATTCGGAACGAATTGCATTCATTATATCAAAACGCACTTCTGAATTCTTTCTTCTGACTTCTGAATTCTTACTTCTTTCTTCTAATATACAAACTTCTTCTTCTCCCCGATATAATTTTCAATAACTTTACCCTTGCTAATCCCAACCTTTATTTGCCAGAGCGGAATGATGTTACGAATTGAAAAATTCATTGCCGGGTGCCTCTTCCTGGCTGTGATAATGCTCTGTTTTTATTCCTGCGGAGAAAAAAACATAGACTCCGAAACACATCTTGCTAAAGTTTCATCAACACTAACGCCACCGGTAAAAATTCTTGCCAGTCATCCCGTCTGTCCCCTGCCCGATACCTGCGCCCCTCCTGTAACTACGCTAATCCCCGTTACGGCATCCCATCAAAACATCACATTAAAAAACGGAATCATCATAACCCCGGCCCCGCCGGAAGTTAAAAAAGCGGGCTTCTTTGCACACATGCAGCATTATAATACCGAACAGGGTCTTGCACTCAGCGCTATTGCATGCAGCTACAGGGACAGGAACGGGAACCTTTGGTTTGGTTCCTATGGAGGCGGGGTAAGCCGCTATGACGGCAAATCATTTACCACCTATACCACCGCTCAGGGTCTTGCCAATAACACCGTATGGGGCATGACCCAGGACAAACACGGCAACCTCTGGTTTGCTACATTCAGCGGAGGAGTGAGTTGTTTTGATGGACAATCGTTTCATACTTATACTACTTCACAAGGATTATCGGACAATACTGTTTACTGCATTACCGAAGACCGGAACGGCATCCTCTGGTTCGGAACACAGGAAGGATTAAGCCGATATGACGGCACTGCATTTACCAGGTATACCACTGCACAGGGGCTCTCCAACAATACCATACAATGTATTACCGAAGATAAAGCCGGAAACTTATGGCTTGGCACACACGGTGGCGGCGCCTGCCGGTATGACGGAAAAACATTTACTGCTTATACCACCACACAAGGCCTGGCTCATAACGGGGTCAGGAGCATTATGCAGGATTCCAAAGGCCTGTTATGGTTTGGAACGCAAGGCGGAGGAGCCAGTTGTTATGATGGAAAATCATTCATCAATTATACCACTGTTCAGGGGCTTGCCGAAAATCATGTCCGTTGTATTACCGAAGACAAACACGGAAATCTGTGGTTTGGAACACAAGGCGGAGGCATGAGCTGTTTCGACGGTCATTCCTTTACCACCTACTCGGTAAAAGAAGGACTGGCTCATGATATTGTATTATGCATCACTCCCGACAAAAGCGGGAATCTGTGGATAGGGACCTACAGCGGCGGGGTGAGTCGTTTTGACGGAACAGCTTTTACCACCTATACTACTGTTCAGGGCCTCGCACATAACAGTGTATTTAGTATTATGCAAGACCGGAAAGGAAACCATTGGTTTGGTACCCAGGGAGCCGGTGTGTGCCGATATGACGGACAAACATTTACCACTTACGGGATGAACCAGGGTTTGCCCAATAATATCGTATTCGGCATGATGGAAGCAAGTAACGGAGATCTGTGGTTTGGTACGGAAGGAGGCGGAGTAAGCTGTTATGACGGCAAATCATTTATCACCTATACCACTGCACAGGGGCTTACCAACAATAATGTCGCCTATATTATAGAAGACAGAAAAGGAAACAAATGGTTCGGAACACATGGTGGCGGGGTAAGCTGCTTTGACGGTAAAAAATTCACCAACTATACTACAACGCAGGGATTGGCCCACAACTTTATTTCCTGTATGCTGGAAGATAAAAACGGAACACTCTGGTTTGGAACACAAGGTGCCGGGCTATGCCGTTTTGATGGAACGTCGTTTACTACCTACACTACTGCCCAAGGACTAGCTCATAATACCATTTCGGCTTTGACGGAAGACAAACAGGGCAATTTGTGGATTGCCACTTATGGAGGCGGTGTAAGCATTTTACCTCCCGAAAAAAATCGGAACGATGAAGGAACAGAAAATGGCAAACCGATCTTTGTCACCATCACAACGGAGCAGGGACTGGCGAATGACGGCATTACCAATATTCTGGAAGGATTAGATGGAAAGATATATATTGCCACCAACTGGGGCATCAGTGTTATTAAAGGATGGAAAGATAAAACAGGTACTATCATTTCAACAGCCTACCCGGGAGAAACAGCCAATGCTCTACCTGTCTTTGACATTTATAATCAAAAAACAGGATGCCCCATCAAAGATGCCAATACCGGTGAGCATGGTATGTTTATGGATCGCAAAGGCATTATCTGGGCAGGAACAGGAGATGATAATACGGCACTGGTTCGTTTTGATCCTTCGGCGCTGAATGAAAATCAGGAAGCCCCGCATCTGGAGCTTCAAGCCATCAAACTCAATGAAGAGAATGTTTGCTGGCACCTTCTTGATAAAACAGCTCAGACAGACGCCGATCATAAAGACAGCATATCCATCACACCCCAGATAATGGAAGAGGTAACAACTTTTGGCAGAAGACTCAAAGACCAGGAGCTGGACACAATGCGGATCAAATTTTCAGGAGTCCGTTTTCATGGCATCCGGTCTTTCTATCCTATACCCGAACAGCTCGTGCTTCCGTATGCAGACAATAATGTCACATTCGTATTTCAAGCCATTGAGCCTGCCCGATCTTTTCTTGTCCATTATCAGTACCGGCTTGACGGCTATGACAAAAACTGGAGCCCTGCTACCACCAATACCAGCGCCACGTTTGGCAATATATATGAAGGCTCCTACACCTTTATGCTACGGGCGCAGAGCCCGGAAGGCCGGTGGTGCGAACCTGTACGCTACTCCTTTACCGTGCGTCCTCCCTGGTACAGAACCTGGTGGATGTATGGAATCTATGGTCTGTCTGCATTTATCTTTATGTTCCGTATGTATCGCTGGAGGACCGCTTCACTGCGTAAAGACAAGGAAATACTCGAAACCACAGTCGCTGTAAGAACGGCTGAAGTAAGGGAACAGAAAGAGGAAGCGGAGAAACAAAAAGAAATGGTGGAAGCAAAACAAAAAGAAATTCTTGACTCCATTCATTATGCAAAACGGATCCAGCAGGCTTTACTCACCAGCAACGGCTATTTCCGCAAATACCTGTCGGAAGAATATTTTATTCTTTTCAAACCCAAAGATATTGTAAGCGGTGATTTTTACTGGGCACTTCACCTCCCGGGAACTCACAGCCATGGAAAAGGATTGTTTTATCTTGCCACAGCCGACTGTACAGGGCATGGAGTACCGGGCGCATTTATGAGTATGCTTAACATCTCTCTTCTGAATGAAATGGTGGTGGAACGTCATATTACCAATCCGGCGGAGGTATTGAATATGGTCCGGAAGGAAATAATTCATGCACTTAATCCGGAAGGATCGGAAGAAGAAAGCAGGGATGGAATGGATGCCGTATTGTGCTGCTTTGATCTGGATAAGATGGAACTCCGCTTTGCAGCAGCCAATAACCCGGTGTGGATACTGAGAGATGGCAAACTGACTATTTACAAAGGCGATAAAATGCCGGTTGGTAAATATCACAACGAAACGGCGCCGTTTTCATTACAGACTGTACCGCTCAAAAAAGGAGATATTGTATACACCACCACCGATGGCTATCCCGATCAGTTTGGCGGCAGCAAAGGAAAAAAATTCAAATACAAACAGCTGGAAGAAAAAATACAGTCCATTGCATCCTTACCGTTGACAGAACAAAAACAAATCCTCGATCAGACATTCACCGCCTGGAAAGGAAACCTTGAACAGGTGGATGATGTGACGATTATCGGAATAAGAGTGTAAAAAAGGAGGCAGCGGCAGGCACCTGTTTTTACTTCATCATATTGATGATTCCCTTATAGTGATGGGGCTGGCGACTGAAATCTTTCAGATCCACCTCCCAGACATAAATATCGATCTGGGCTTTTTGACCAACGTTATTCACACTGCCGTTCCAGCCCTGTCCCCAGGTAGTGGTGGCAAAAACCTGATTTCCCCATCGGTCGTAAATACGCAAAGCATAATTTTTAAGATCTATTCCTTCTCCTTTGGGCACCCATATATCATTCACATTATCATCATTCGGGCTGAATGAGTTGGGTGCATAAAAAGTATAGGCCTGATCAATACAGATCTGAATGGTGGATGTATCCTTACAGCCATCATGATTGATGGCAATCAACCGTACCGGATAACAACCGGTATCCAGATAAGTATATACTGTAGGGTTCTTGACTTGTGAAGTGGTGGTATCGATATCTACAAAGGTCCACTGCCACAGACAGGAAGTATCTGCCGTGGTATTGGTAAATGTTATACCCGGATTCAGAATGGTGGTAGGTTGAGGGGATGCGGAGAACATGGCTTTAGGCGTAGGATACACATTGATCATATTCGCATTGTTTGCAACGGCTTTACAACCGTTTACATCGGTTACATGCAAACCGATGCTATACAAACCCGAAGTGGTATAACAATGAACCGGAGGAATGCATCCTGTAAAGGTGGTCCCGTCACCAAAAGCCCAGATAGCCGTTTGACAGGCCGGAACGGAAGTTTCGGTAAACGTAACGCAAAGCGGGGGACATCCTACTGTATCATTTGCAAGGATCACTGCTTGCGGTTGAGGAAATACGGTAACCGTTACCGTTGCAGAATCCGTAGGCGTTCCACAGTCGTCAGAAACAATTACTTTATACGTAGTGGTTACAGCAGGTGTAGCTACGGGGTTCGCAATAGTTGTGTTGCTTAAACCGGCAGCAGGAGTCCAGGAATAAGAATAGGTTCCGCCACCACCGGTAGCTGTTGCTCCTAACGTAGTGGAAACACCCGGACATATGGAGCTATTAGGCACGGCTGTAACTCCCAGAGGAGGATTGACAGTTATAGTTAACAATTTGGGAGCAGACATACAGGCATTGACATCCGTTGCAACTACCGTGTAAGTGGTTGTTACCAATGGACAAACCGGCGGTACAACAGGTGTTACATTCTGAACCCAGGTATACGTATAACCGGGTGTTCCGCCTGCTCCGGTGGCGGTAAGAGGAGTACATTGAGTGATACAAAGAGTTACAGGAGCCATAGGCGATACCGTAACGGCAGCAGGTTGTGTAAGCTGTATAATGGCTTTACTTACACAGCCCGAACTATCGGTAACGGTACAGGTATAACTTCCGGCCGAAAGACCGCCACCGTTGGGTGTTCCCTGACCCGTAGCAGGGGCCGGGCTCCAGCTATACGTATAAGGAAGCGTTCCGGCATTAGCTGTTACATTGGCCGATCCATCGGTTCCGTTAAAACAGGTAGGATTTGTGCTCGAAGTAATACTGGCTGCAACTCCGGGAATATCCGGCACTGCAATGGTTGCACTGTCTGCGCATCCTTTTGTATCGTGAACCAGAATCGTATAAGTACCGGGTGTAATATTGTTATTGGCTGCGGTTCCCGAACCGGGACCTGGGGTCCAGGTATAGGTATCGGCACCGGTTCCGCCGGTTACAGTAGCAGTTGCACTTCCATCGGGTTTATTACAATGCGATGAAGTGGAAGAAACAGTAAGCCCCAATGCCGTTGGCTGGTTTACCACAGCACTATCAAGTTTGATACATCCATCTGCATCCGTAATGGTAACAGTATAATTACCTGCACATACATTGCTGCAGCTGGCCTGGTTACATCCACCGGTCCAGGAATAAGTATAAGGTGTAGATCCTCCGCTGGGAATACAGATCACCTGTCCGTTGCATTTTCCAAAACAGGTAGCATCAATGCCGGCAGCAGAAGAAAGAAGCTGTGGAGGCGATGTAAGGGTTTGTGTTGTAACTACCGGGCAACCGGAGTTGTCGGAAACGGTAAGGGTATAAGTACCGGGGCCAAGACCTGTTGCTGTAAGTGTTGTCTGACCTGAAGGGTTCCAGGAATAAGTTAATCCACCTCCACTGCCTCCGCTTGCCGTAGCGGTAATGCTTCCGTTACCGGAGTTGAAACAGGAAGGGTTGGAAGAAGAAGTAACGGTAGCTACAATAGGGATAGGTGTAGCATAGGAGATAAGTAAAAAACCATTTCCGCCGCTTGTTGATCCGCCGCCGCCGGCAGCATCTCCTGCTGGCAAGTCAGGGTCCGCGCTATTACCGGGTGTCTGACCACTTCCATTATTAATCGTTATGTTGATTCCTCCCGACCAGCTGGAACCTCCGGCCCCACCACATGCACCACAATCACAAGCCGTGGCAACTCCCCCACCGGTACCGCCCAGATAACCGCCGCCGCCACCGCCGCCACCACCACCATCTGCGCCGCCTTTATTGGCTCCTACTGTTCCATTTCCGTTGGCACTGGCCCCCGTTATACCCGGATTCGTACATGAACCGGCAACTGAATTACCATTTACACCGCCACCGCCGCCCAATGCGCCGCTGCTGAACTGTCCTCCTCCGCTTCCACCACCACCACCGCCGGCCACAACCATGGGTGTAGCGCCGTTAAATACTCCGCTTCCACCACCACCGCCACCACCACCTCCGGAACAACCCGATCCGCCTGCATTACCACCATCGGCTCCCGCAATCAACCCGTTTCCCCATCCTGCCGGTCCACCGCCTGTGCCGGTCACACAACCTCGTCCTGCACCGCCGCCTCCACCAACTATAATGGTTAGCACTTGTCCCGGAACCACCGCAATATCCGTTTGAATAAAAGCTCCGCCTCCGCCTGCAGCACCGTTATAATTATCCGATCCGCCGCCACTGGCACCACCGCCCCATGCTTTTACATGGATGGTATTGACACAGGCAGGTACGGTAAATGTTTGTACAGCTCCGGTATAACTGAATGGATTCAGATTAGTCTGGGCGTAAATTCCTGAAGAATAACAGGATAAGAATAAAAGTATAGTCAGGATACCACCCGTGAACCGGCTGCGAAAGACGCATAACATAGGCACTCCTTTAAAGGAGTAATGGGCACCTGATCTCATACAATTAATGAAGTAGAGGATAATTCTACTTATAAAGATAAACTATTCCTTGAACTATGCACTATGCGGTTAAAAGAGGCTAGCATGCGATTACTGTAAGGTAAGGCTTATCATTACATCAAAAACCACACACCTCACTGAGAACCAATCAATAACATATACTTTACATCTTTTTCACCTGCTCTTCATGCGCATTAAAACAAGATTAGATCGAAAGATTGTTCGCCGATTTTAAATCTTTGGCACGCATTTGGGAAGAGAAGGGATATAACCAACACCCCACACTATGAAAACGCTCCGAATGATTGCCCTCTTAGTTCTTATAAGTATTGCAGGCAGCGCTTCTGCAGGATCTTTAAGATACTACCCACATTATGGTTACAGGCCTTATTTTCGTCCGGCAGTAGTAGTGGCTCCTCCGGTATATGCTCCTGCAGCCTATTATGCTTACCCTGGCTATTATCCTTATGCAAGTATCAACGTAGGCGGTTATTACCCCGGTTACTACGGAGGATACTATGGTCACCCAAGAGGCGGTTATTATGGTCGCCCTTGCGGAGGCGGATACTGCAGAGGTGGAGGTGGATATTACAGAGGTGGAGGCGGATACAGAGGCGGTTGTGGCCGTGGCGGATACCATGGAAGACGATAAAAGCATGCTCAAAAAAAGCCCTGACGATGTCGGGGCTTTTTTTTACGCCCTGGAATTAAAACTACAGACAACCCAACCACCCTTTCCTTTTGCTCGTGTATAGAAGTGAACACTAATCTATACACCTATGAAATCCTTACTTACTGTATCCGCTCTTTGTTTCTTTGCCATAGCCTCTCTCCAAGCTCAGGTGGCGGCATCATTCACCTCCTCCGATTCTGCAGGCTGCCCGGCTTTATGCTCTCAATTTACGAATACAACCCCCAATACCATTTCCTGCAAATGGAATTTTGGCGACTCAAGCACAAGCAACCCCGATACAACATCATTTCCTAATCCAGCACATTGTTTTTTCAGCCCGGGGACGTATACAGTTACCCTCACCGTGCACACCAGCAGCGGCAATGGAACGATTTCACAATATGTGCATGTTTATCCGCAACCGGTAGCACAGTTTACCTGGACACATGTAACAGGGAATACCTATACATTTACAAGTACGTCTACCGGTAATGTAACCAGTCTTTTCTGGGTTTTAGGAGGTGCATCCACGCCATTTTCCACAACAAATCCAACTACTTATACATTTCCAAACTCCGGTGGATTCTCGGTTATGCTTGGCGTTAAAAACAGCTACGGATGTGTGGACTCGACAGGTCAATATATGGTTACGGGAACGGATGATTTACATCTTGCAAACGATTTAAAAATATATCCGACACCTTCGGCAAATGGAATCTATACGATGGAACTGGAAGGTTTTGGAGCAGAAACAGGTTCCTATTCCATACTAAACTCCCTGGGGCAACTTCTTTTTACCAACGAGCAATTGACAAAAACCCAAACGGTGGATCTCTCTGCGGAACCAAATGGAATCTATTTTATTCGTTTGCAAAAAGGTTCCGAAACCTGTGTGCGTAAAGTGATTCTGCAACGATAGATCACAAATAAGGAAAGAGCCCCTTTTATATATGGATAAGGGGGCTCTTTTACATGACAAACCCTTTATCTTCTCAGCCATTTACCCTCTATCAGCATTTTAAACACCTGCTTCTTATAGCTATCCCCTACCGGCAGCGCTACATCCTGAACCAGCAACGTATCCTTATCCACACTCTTAATCCGGTTGATATTGACCAGATAGGAACGGTGTATACGGATAAACATATTTAACGGGAGTTTTTCTGCAATGGTTTTCACATTCATCGCCGTAAGGATATTCTGCTCCGAATTTCGGACCACAATTTTTACGTAATCTTTTAGTCCTTCTATATAAAGTATGTCATTGAGCTGAATTTTTTCGAATTTCCCCTTACAGCGGATAAAGATAAAGCTCTCTTCCTCGGGGTGCATCCGCTGATATTTCATTTCCAGGTATTCATGCGCACGACTTACTGCATTATAAAATCGTTCAAAAGAAACCGGCTTAAGAAGATAGTCAATGGCATGGAGTTCAAATCCATCAACAGCGTATCCCGGATGAGCGGTAGTGAAAATTACAAGTGGTTTTATTTCCAATCTACGCAACCATTCAATACCATTTAGCCCGGGCATCTCTATATCGGAAATAATCAGATCTACTTTCTGATCATAAAGAAAACCAGTAGCCTCTAACGGATTTTGAAACGTATAAAGCAAATCCAGAAAAGGAATGCGTTTTATCATAAAGCGAACGTTTTCGAGTGCCAATGGCTCATCATCCACAATAATACATCGAACCGGTCTCATCGGATATAGTTATTACCGTATTGTTTCGGCACAATCAAATTCCGGTGAACATAACGAACATCACCAAAGCCTTTTCTTCGCATAATCCATCTCTTATAATATGGTTCGTATAATAAAACGATCTATTCGTATAATAAACCCAATCTCCCCCTTTGCCCGTTGGTACATTGCGCCCGGAAGCAAATGGTGGATTTCAGTTGGATAGCAGCCTCTCCGGTTGGAATTTCCACAACAAGACCTTGACACTTGGCGCCTCCTTATAGCACGCAAAATTGTTCTTTTAAATTTTATTTTTCATTTCGGAATTTATTTTCAAAATACATTAAAAATCCCGTCTGGTTAATTTTGACAAGATAAGTTAAATATATAATATATCTTGTTTAATACACCATAAATGTAAAAAATAAAATTAAGTTCCGCTATATTAAAAATCAATGTCAGTAAATATTAAAAACACGCTTATCAAAGGAAACACACAACCAATTTTACTAAACCAAAACCTAACAATTATGAAAAACAAAAACTGTATTCCTGCATTCATTACTTCCCTACTCCTGCTTTTTGCAGGGGGCGGCGTTGCCATTGGCCAGACAGCCTGCCAGGCAAATTTTGCTGCATCCCAAACAGCGCCCAATTTGGTTTCTTTCACCAGCACATCCACCGGCACCGGCTCCTCCACAACCTATCACTGGAGCTTCGGAGATGGATACATTGGTTCCGGCTCTCCTGCTTCGCATACCTATTATAACCCTGGATTGTATGTCGTGTGCTTAAGAATTTCTGACAGCATCGCACCTTATGCCTGCCATAGCATCTATTGTGATACGGTAAGAGTTAGCGGAACACATCTTTGTCACCTCACCGTTCAGACACATAGCCGTCCTGCGAGCTGCAATACCTGCCATAACGGGTTTGCAGAAGTAATAGGAATAGAACATGGAATACCACCCTATACTTATTCCTGGTCAAACGGATCTACATCCCGGGTGGATACCGGTCTTGCTGCAGGCACTTATGTAGTATGTGTTACCGATGGCAATCAATGCACCACCTGCGATAGCGTTAAGGTTAGTTACCTTGTTCCACATTGCCATGCATCCTTCTATCTGCAACGCGATACTGCTGCCACAGGCAGCTATTATGCAGTAAGCACTTCTTTAGGAGTACGTCCGTTTCATTATCTCTGGACCTGGGGTGATGGTAGCGCTTCGGATACTGCCGCTCATCCTACTCACACCTATGCAAATCCAGGCGTATACCGGATTTGTCTTACTCTTACGGATGCCGTTGGATGCTCTTCTACCTGGTGCAGTGGATTGTTTGCACGCAGCGAGGCAACAAATCCGTTTGGACCCGTTACCGTTAGCGTGATTGATGACCCCAACGCTCCTTCTTATATCCAGGAACAATCCGCTTCCTTTATCTGGAGTTTGTATCCCAACCCTTCCGAAGACAATACCACGCTGAGCTACTCACATACGAATACAACTGCTGTTAACATCCATATATTTGATGTTAACGGAAGATTGGTGCAAAACCTGAAGTCCGTTTCAAACGAACAAGCCGGCGAATATCTTATGAATGTAAATACCTCCGCTCTTAAACCTGGAGTATATTTAATTCAGATTCAAACCAACAGCCAGGTAGATACCAAACGATTGAATGTAATTCATTAATACTTAAAACAAGGGGCGACTAAAATCGCCCCTTGTTTTATTTTATATATCTGCTCCCACCGATCCTTCCTCATTGTCATCCGTATCCACTCAAAATTATTTTCCCAAAGAACTTTAATAGAATAGTTTTCGGCTACCTCTGTCCATACAGTAACCAAAACTGATTGGTTTGTTTTAATCCGTCTGCAAAGTCAGTTGCGTGGAAAAGCAAACCGCAAAAGCATGAAAAATCATATCTATTACAAAATTCTTATTTTTGAAAAAAATAGCCCATGAACTCTGACGAGCTGAGTAAGTTATACCAAGGCCTTTTAGACGGCAATCGAATATGGGTGGAAGCAAAGCTGAAGGAAAACCCGGATTTTTTTAAAGACCTGGCCCTCAGCCAGGATCCTCCTGTGTTATGGATAGGATGTTCTGACAGCCGGGTTCCCGCTAATGAGATAACTAATACAAAACCAGGCCAGGTTTTCGTACACCGTAATATAGCCAACATGGTGGTACATACAGATATCAATCTGTTAAGTGTGATTGATTACGCCACGTCCGTGCTCCGGGTAAAACACATCATCGTTTGCGGTCATTACAATTGCGGGGGCATCAATGCAGCATTGAGCAATACCCATTTCGGACTGATAGACAACTGGCTTCGCAACATCAAGGACGTGTATCGTTTGCACCAGGCCGAATTGGATGCCATTACCGATCCGGAAGGCCGCTCACGCCGCCTGGTGGAATTAAACGTGATAGAACAAGTTCATAATCTCAGCAAAACTTCGGCAGTACAGAATTCCTGGGATATCAACAAACCCCTGATGATACATGGCTGGGTGTATGATGTGGGGAATGGTATTATCAAAGATCTGAAAGTGTCTATGAAAAACAACAAGGATGTTCCTGACATATATAAATTTAATTTTTGATCACCAGCTTTAAATACTCCTCTTTATCCTTGTTTTTCAATCGCACAAGATAGAGGCCTTCTTCCGCATCCATTACAAACGGATAAGCCCCATTGGCTGATGCAGGATTCAGGGATTCCGAAACCACCACTCTTCCGCTAAGATCATAAATCGTTATGGCCGTATAACCCGGGCCGAAGGTTTCCAGCGTGAATGTCCCTGAACAGGGGACAGGAAAAAGTCTGGGAGCAACTGAATTATTCAGTTCCTGAATACCGGTGATAGTAGTTATTTTACGGATGCAGAACGAAGAATCAGATACGATCATGTTTCCGGAATGATCAATGGCTATACTGTACGGATGGGAAATGGCTGCGGACAAGGCGGAGCCGCCGTCACCGGCATCATTATAAACCCCATTTCCGGCGAAGGTGGAAATAGTGCCGCTGGATGCATCTACTTTACGTACCCGGTTATTTGATTCATCTGCGATATATACATTACCGGCAAGATCGGTAGCCAGACCGTAAGGATAGTAGACCTCTGCCGATGAACCGGCACCTCCATCGCCTGAGAACCCTCCGATTCCGGTTCCGGCAATAGTGGAAAGAATACCGGTGCCGTGCTCTATTTTTCTGACCAGATGATATCCTGGTGAGCTTAAAAACAGATTTCCGTTGGTATCAACCGCTATATATTCGAGATAAAGGTAAACAGAGGTAGCAACAGATCCGTCGTTGGGAGGATTTACACCTCCACCAGCCACGGTGGAAATAATATGCGTGGAGCCATTCACTTTGCGGATCTGGCTGTAATTATCCACGATAAATAAATCCCCTCCCGCATCAAGGGCTAATCCTTCCGGGGTTCTAACCTGAGCTGAATCGGCCTGTCCTCCATCTCCAGCCCCGCCCAGCACCCCTGTACCGGCATAGGTAGAGATAATGCCGCTTGCCATGGTCACTTTTCTAACCCGGTTGTTGATATTATCGGCTATATATACATTGGCTCCGTTGGGATCTACAACTATCCCCATTGGTCCATTAAGTGCTGCGTTAATGGCAAGCCCTCCATCCCCTGAATACCCTGGGGTACCAGTTCCGGCTATCGTAGTTATGACACCCGAAGTGGTGATTTTCCGAACCCGGTTATTGCCATAATCGCAGAAGTAAATATTACCCGTATTATCTGCGGCTATGCTCATGGCATAATCCAACTTAGCTGCAGTTGCGGGGCCGCCGTCACCGGCAAATCCTGCCGGTGCAGTACCAGCAAGGTTGGTAATGACTTGGGCGTCAAAAAGATTAGGGATCGCAATAAGAGCCAGCAGCAAGCCGGGGTACGAAAAAAGTTTTTTCATGTTGTGACTGGTTATAGATGAAAAGGGTATAGAAAAAAATCCTAAATGGAGATATGGCAAACCTAGCTTTTTCAAAGGGCGCCTTAAAACCACAAATCTCATTTTCTAAGTATTTATACGTAGTGGTTCAACCCGGAGATTAGTTGTTATCAGGGCTGGAAATAAGGGGATAAATTTCATTTTCGGGTCAAAAAAAGCCCTATGAAGGAAACCAACAAGAATATTTCAATTAATCTCGGTCGAAAATCTTATCCTTTCTCTCAAAGGATCCTTATACAGGTTAAATAACAGGCCAATTTCGTGCGTTTCAATCTTCTTGTTATTTATTAGACTTCAAGTGAAGGGAAAATATTCTACATTTGTTCATCCTAATCACTCCAGTTTCCAAAAATTAGCGGAATTAAGTATCATGAAAAGAATAGTACCATTCCTTTTTCTAACCACCTATCTTTCTGCTGCCGAGAAGCCTGATTTGGCTTCCCGTATTCCCGGTTTCGGATGCTCGGACAGTACGTCTTTTGAAGGCAACAAAACGGTTGCCCACTCACTGGATAAGAATGTATTTGTCTATAAAACCCGTACCAATACCTATTTCCCTTCCGTCCTTTTCCGTATCGGCATGATGGATTTTGATTTTCAGCAATTCAATTACCATGTGCAAAGTTTTATGGGACAGCAATTTGCCTCTGTAATACCCTATGCAGGCATGAGCTATGAGTTCCCTATCAAAATGCGGAAAGGTGGCTCCTTTGACAATTACATTGAACTTAATTTCCTCCTTCCCCAGGCGCTGAAAGAGCAACGACTTCTGGAAGCTGATCTTTCTGACATATCGGCAAGTATTGCTACAGGCAGAGATGTCGCTCCTACAAACAAAAAATTCGATCTTGTAATAGCGATCGGTTTAACCGGGGGCCGACTGCATTATGGAGAAATAAATTACACCTACAATTATGCAGGATACACCTATAATCAGTTCTACTTCGGGCCACAGCTTTCGGTCATGCCTAAATTTATCTTCGGACAATTGGTCATAGGGGCAAGAGGCAGTTACCGGATCGATTTACTACACCAAAACTGGAGCGGCGATCCCGGAGCCGATGTAATTGGCCCGGCTACCGCCAGTGGCTGGACTGCCGAAGTTGTGATCGGGCTTCAGCTGGGAACGTACTACTAGCCGATGAAATTGGCTTTCCCCTTCAAAACATATTTATAGAATAGATATGTTGTTTTCTTCTTTAATCTTTCTATATCTTTTTCTTCCCGTTACCCTTTTTCTTACCTTCCTTCTCCCGGCAAAAGCAAGGAATTTTATTCTGCTGATTGCCAGTCTTGTTTTTTATTCCTGGGGCTGGGTGAGCTATTCCTTGCTCATGCTGTTCTCAATTATTTTCAACTACTTTTTTGCCCTGTGGATTAGCGCACTCTCCAGGAACGGTACCCGGAAAGCGGTTCTTATTGCCTGTATCACCGTAAATCTTGGTCTGCTGGCAGTTATGAAATATTCAGGCTTTCTGGTGGTTAATCTGAATAGCCTCCTGCATCTGGCTCATCTTAAGCCCTTATCAATGACTCCGGTCTTGCTTCCGGCAGGAATTTCTTTTTTTACTTTTCATGCCATCAGTTATGTAGTGGATATTTATCGCAAAGAATGCGAAGTCCAGAAAAATCCTGTGCGTCTGGCATTGTACATTTCTTTCTTTCCTCAGCTCATTGCCGGCCCCATCATTCGTTATCATGATATTGCTGCCCAACTCAAAGAACGAAAAATAACATTGGAAGATTTTGCAGCCGGGACAGAGCGCTTTATTCTCGGACTGGCAAAAAAAGTGCTGTTCTCTAACGTCTTTGCCTTACCTGCCAATGAAATATTTAAAACAGATCTTACTCACCTCAACGCCCCGCTGGCATGGTTTGGAGCGCTTTGCTATGCATTACATATTTATTGTGATTTTTCAGGATATAGCGATATGGCATTGGGACTTGGCAGGATGTTCGGATTTCACTTTCCCGAAAACTTTAACTTCCCTTATCTGGCACGTTCAATAAAGGATTTCTGGCGCCGGTGGCATATCTCCCTCAGCACCTGGTTCAGGGATTATCTGTATGTGCCCCTGGGAGGAAACAGAAAAGGGAAAATAAGAACGTACCTCAACCTGCTCATCGTATTTTTCCTTACCGGTCTTTGGCACGGTGCCAACTGGACTTTTGTCATCTGGGGATTCATCCACGGTTTTTTCCTCATTCTCGAACGTCTGTTTCTGGGAAAAAAGCTTGAACAACTACCCATTCTGAATCATGTATATACTTTATTCGTTGTGGTGAATGCCTGGGTCTTTTTTAATGCCCCCGATCTTCACTATGCATTGCATTATCTAAAAATAATGTATGGCATACAGCCTGAGGGAGACGTTCTGAAGGATTTCTATTTTTACCTCAACCCCGAATTTACCGCCGTCAGTATAATTGCAATATTGGGTGCTGCAGGAGTATTCAGCTGGCTTGGTAAAAAAGCAGACCTGATTTTTAATTATCGTGCAGAGCTAGCCTGGACAGGGATTCGATATACCGCTTTACTTCTGACACTGGCGATATGTAGCATATACCTACTGAGCGATTCATATAACCCGTTTATCTATTTTCGTTTCTAAACACAATGAAGACGCTGCGAATCTGTTTCATTATTCTTTTTCTGGCTCTCCTGGCCTTACCGGCTATAGTCCAGATCAGCGGCTGGAAAGACAAAACGGCTTCTTTTGAAAACAAGGCAGAGGTAAAAAAACCAATTTTAAAATGGCGCGAACTGAATCCCTTTCCTGCCCAATTTGAAGCTTATTACAACAGTCGCTTTCCGGCACGCAATTCCCTGCTCTTTTTATACAATTATTTTTCAGCACGGTATCTTCAGAAATCTCCTAAGCCCGGTCAGGTAACAATTGGCAAAGACGGTTGGCTCTTTCTCGCAAACTATGAACAACAAGTATATACCGGACAACTCAGGTTTAGCGAGGATGAGCTAAAGAAAAGCATGGAGGAGATCCAATATCGGAGAAAAGAAAGTGCATCATTGGGTGCCGACTACCGGATTGTTATTATCCCCAGCAAGTTTACGGTATATCCTGAATTCGTTCCTGCAAGTCTTATCAAATATCCGGGGCCGAATGCATGCGATCAGCTCATCTCTTATCTTCACCGGTACTCGGATATTCCTGTTCTTGATCTTCGCCCAGCTATTATCAAAGCCAAAAAAAATGGACCGCTCTATATGAAAGGGGATAATCATTGGAATAGCCGTGGAGCATATTATGGTTATCGCGAAGTGATAAACTGGCTTCGTAAAGATTATTCAATCCCCCCTCCTTTAGAACCGGATGATCTTACCTTTTACGACACCCTGAGTACGGGAAATATCATTGCCATGCTGGGTATGGATAAATACTGGCACAATACCTTTGTTAAAGCTATACCCAGAAAACCATGGCCTCAGCATAAAGCAAGTCTTCATCCATATCCCATTCCCTCTGATTTTGCCTATGTACGCGAATATGAGGACCATCGCGTAACATCCGATTCAACCCTTCCGTCTGTTCTCATAATCCGCGATAGTTTTACCAATGCCATCTTCAGGGATTTACTCTCCTGCCATTTCCGGTCATCTGTATACATATGGGATAAATGGGAGCATCGGCTGAATGAAAATATTATCCGGACTGAAAAGCCCAGAATTGTACTTTGCCTGGTTATAGAAAGTATGGTTGACTGTTTTAACAACTATCCGGATAAGCCTGCCCCGAAGAACGACAGTGACACCTCAGCCATCGTAAAACCCTGATGCTCTTTTATTATCAATCATATTCTATAGTCTGTAATCAGAAAGGTTACAGAAAATTGTTTCTATTAAGGAATAGCAAGGTGCGCTAATTATTCTAACTTTAGTTCCTGATGATTGTATTCTGTTGATTCACCAGAAAACACCTGCATTGTTATTATGAAAATGTCCATTCCTGATTGGTGGGTTAAAAATCGCTGGATAGAGCGAAGTGTTTTTCTGATTCTGGTTGTTGCAAATGCCACTCCTTTGTTTTTCACCCGGTATTTTCCGTTCATGGATGCTCCCGCTCATTTATACAATTCGGGGGTACTCTGGCATTTACTTTCCGGAGATTGCAGTTTTTACAAAGAGTATTTTGCTTTTAACTCCGTACTTGTTCCCAACTGGATTTCATATTTAATCATGTCGCCCTTGCATTTATTTCTGAATCCATGGATGACCGAGAAATATTTTCTCCTGATCTATTTTGTGGGATTTCCCTTTGCCATGCGATATTGTATTTCCTGTATGGTGCCAGGACGAGGATATATGGCTTACCTGGCATTCCCATTAAGTTACAATATGCTTACCCTGTTTTCCTTTTACAACTTTTCAATGGCATTGATTTTCTTCCTGTTATGTATCGGCTATTTTTATAAACACATTGTTTGGGGCAAAGCGTTATTCCGTCATTACCTGACATTAAGCCTTCTGGTATTTCTTACATTCCTTTCGCACCCCGTGGTTCTTTGCATTACCTTTCTGATACTTCTGCTTATTTATGTTCATGAGCAATACATCACTCATGGCGTATCGATCCTGAAATGGTTTAACGGTAAAACCTTACGCATCATTATTGCAGTGCTCCCCTCCGTATTTTTCATGATCCTGTATTTAAGGGCGCCAACCACCGGACAGCCGTCCTATCAATTTCTGAACACATCGGATCTGTTTCAGCGTGTGTTGGACGGAACTATTTTTATTGCCTATAGTCAGGATGAAGCTCTTGCAGCAAAAGCAATATCCATGTCAATTTGCTGTGCTTTTTTTATTGGTCTGTTCCTGCTGATCTTTTCTTTCTCCCGTTACGGAATACGTTCCAAAACTTTTTTTCTATTCCCTTCCGTCTTGATTATCCTGTTACTATACTGGTTCATGCCCGATTCAGATGGAATGGGAGGATTTATCTCCATGCGTTTGTGCATCATCCTGTTTATCTGTTGTATCCTTTTCTTTGCTTCTTTCAACTTATATAAACCATTTCTTGCTGCACTGCTCGTCTTTGTTTTAGTGTGTCAGGCTTATCGTCTTAACCTCTATACCGATATTATCAAAAGCCGGGCGCCTGAAGTGGCAGCCATAACTCAAGAAGCTCATTTCATAGAACCGGAGTCGTTTCTATACACGTACCAAGTAGATGACGACTGGCTCGGAGGGCACTATCACAATTATCTGTGCATGGAGCAAAAATGCATACCATTGCAGGATTATGAATGTCAGACAGCTTATTTTCCGCTGGTATGGCGAAATTACGGACAAATGAACGACCTGATAGACAATGTACGCTCATTCGGGAATCTTGAAAAGATTAAAAAAGAAATCCGGAATCATCCGCTCTATTACTGGATATTGGGAGATTTGTCGGTCAAAACGGAGCCGGCCTATGTAGAACTTCGGCACAATCTGGCTGAACACTGCATCCTCGTACATCGTACCGATTATGGCAGCCTTTACAAACTCAACTGATCCGCATACTCATCGTTTTATCTGCTGCATCTCAACCTGCAAACTCCGGAGCATTCCCATTACACTTTGAAGATTGATTTCTTCTTCTTTTTTGTCGGATAAGTTAAGACTGCAAACAAATTCCCAGATCTCGAAGATGTCTTCCGTCTTCACAGGATATGGATCATATATCTTGTTATCCGAATGAAGTTCCAGAATAGCATTGCTTTTTTTCTGAACCCTTTTATATACAATCCCATCCTCCTTTGTCAACAGGATGTATGTTCTTCCGTTCACCAGTTCGGAAACGGATTCGACATATTTTCCGATCACATAATCTCCGCTTTTCAGCGGAGGCATGGAATCTCCTTTGATCGGAAAAGAGCGGTGCTTGCCGGTGATGGAAAAAGGCAGACTCATGAGCGGCAGTTTGCCGATATATTCCGGATCAGCATATCCGTTCAGATAACCTGCCGAAGCTTTTACCGGAACAACTTCAATACAGTCATTTCCTTTTCGATCGACCAGAATGGGTAATAGAAAGCGGTTCTTCCCGATTTTCAACAGACTATCCGGAGAGGTTCGTGAAAAATCCCCTCTCAGCAAAGCATCAATGGATACATGGTAATAATCCGAGAGGCTGATAAGCATGGCACAGGGTGGTTCGGCCCGGCCTTCTTCATAGGAAGCAAAACGGGACCGGGGAATACCCAGATCGTCGGCAACTACCTCCTGTGAAACATTTTTTATCTTCCTCAGTATCCGTAGGTTGTCAGAAATGTTGCTCATTGCTAATTATTTTAGCGCTAAGGTGCTAAATATTTTATCAACTTGCAAATAAATATCATGGACCGGACAATCGTACATATGGATCTGGATACATTCTTTGTATCCGTAGAGCGTTTGCTTGACAGCTCACTGAAGGGCAAACCGGTATTGATCGGAGGGGGAAGCGACCGGGGGGTAGTAGCATCCTGTAGTTATGAAGCCAGGGAATTCGGTATCCATTCTGCCATGCCGATGCGTACCGCCCGTTTGCTCTGTCCACAAGCCATTGTAAAACGAGGCGACCATGAACAATACAGCTACTATTCTCACCTCATAACAGATATTATCAAGGAAGAAGTTCCGGTATATGAAAAAACATCCATTGATGAGTTCTATATGGATCTCAGCGGAATGGATCGTTTTTTTGGCTGTTATAAACTGGCGGGAGAGCTTCGTCAAAAAATTATGCGGGAAACGCATCTGCCCATTTCCTTTGCCTTATCCACCAACAAAACGGTAGCCAAGGTCGGAACCGGAGAAGCCAAACCGAATGGGCAAAAAGAAATTCCTTCCGGCACAGAAAAAAATTTTCTGGCCCCGCTTTCCATCAAAAAAATACCCATGGTAGGCGACAAGACTTATCAGACACTCCGCGGCATGGGTGTAGAAAAAGTCAGGACTATACAGGAAATGCAGCCGGAACTTCTGGAACAGGTATTAGGGCAACAAGGTATTGTACTCTGGAAAAAAGCCAATGCCATTGACAACAGCCCGGTAGAACCTTATTCAGAGCGAAAATCTATTTCCACCGAATCTACTTTCGATAAGGACACGATTGATATAGCCTATCTTAAATCCATGCTTATCAGTATGACCGAGAAACTTACATTTCAGCTGCGTACGGAAGAAAAATTAACTTCCTGTGTAACGGTGAAGATCCGGTACTCCGATTTTAATACCTATACCATGCAGGCCCGGATCCCCTATACCACACTGGATCATGTGCTTATTGACAAAGTAAAAGAACTGTTTGAAAAGCTCTATCAGAAAAGAATGCTTATCCGTCTGATTGGAGTTCGTTTCAGCCATCTTATTCAGGGCAGCTACCAGTATAACCTGTTTGAAGATACGACAGAGCAACTTCAATTATACCAGGCTATGGACAAGATGCGCCGGCGATATGGAAAAGAAGCCGTTCAACGTGCCGCAGGTATGGGTATCGTACACAGAGATTTCAACCCATTTAACGGCCTAAGAACCTGAATACATGCTTCTAAACTGCCATACCTATTACAGTTTTCGATACGGTACATTATCGGTGCAGCAGTTATTGGATGAAGTGAAAGACAAAGGATATGACGCGTTTGTCCTTTCCGATATCAACAATACTTCTGCCTGTCTCGACACAACCCGGATGGCTACCGAATGCGGGCTAAAACCGATTCTCGGCATTGATTTCCGAAACGGCATAAAGCCCTGTTATATAGGTATTGCTATTAACAATAAAGGGTTTCAGGAACTGAACAAGCACCTCTCAGAACATTTGCATGCGGGGGTACTTTTTGATGTTTGCGCTCCTGCATTTTCCAATGCTTATATCATCTACCCCTTTTCTGTTTATACCGGATGGGAACTGAAAGAAAACGAATTCATAGGCGTCTCCCTGAAAGATCTGCAACGACTCCCTTTTACTACACTTAAATTTTCCATTACAAAGCTGGTAGCGCTCCAGCCTCTCACCTTTATACATAAAGCTCATCATAATGCCCACCGTCTGCTACGGGCTATTGATAAAAATACACTCTTAAGCAAACTACCTCTCCTCGAACAAACCGGGGCGGATGAAACAATTCCTCCAAAAAATGAGCTGTATAGAGTATATGCCATTTATCCATCCGTTCAAAAAAACACCGAACATATACTGGCATCCTGTAAGATAGAATTTGAGTATGGAAAATTTGCCAACAAAAACCTTACCAACTACACGGGAAACACAGCAGGCGATATAGAGCTGTTACGCAATGAATGTGCAAAAGGGCTGACCTATCGTTTCGGAAATCCTTCTGCCACCGTACTCGAACGCATGGAAAAAGAGCTCCTGATCATTAACCAGATGGGGTTTGCCTCTTATTTTCTGATCAACTGGGATATTATTAATTATGCCCAACACAAAGACTATTATTATGTAGGAAGAGGAAGCGGTGCCAACAGCCTCGTTGCATATCTGCTACGGATAACCGATGTAGATCCGATCGATCTCGATTTGTATTTCGAACGCTTTATCAATCCATTTCGCAGCAACCCTCCTGATTTTGATATTGATTTTTCCTGGACCGACCGGGATGACATTACCCGATACATTTTCGACCGTTTTGATAAGAAAAAAACAGCGTTATTGGCCACCTATTCCACATTTCAGCACGATGCTGTAATTCGTGAACTGGGAAAAGTATTCGGTTTGCCACCCGGCGAGATTGACCGGCTCCAGGCCCGGCAACAAGCCAACGATACGGACAAACTGGGCAAACTGGTGATTCGCTATAGCCAGCTCATACAAGGTTTTCCAAGTCACCTGAGCATACACTCCAGCGGCATACTTATTTCAGAAGAACCTATTACCAATTATTCCGCCACATTCATTCCTCCTAAAGGATATCCTACTACGCAATTCAGTATGCTGGAAGCCGAAGATATCGGTTTGTATAAATTCGATATCCTGAGCCAACGCGGGCTTGGAAAAATTAAAGATGCACTGGGTATTATTAAAAACAATTGCCAGGTAGAAATCGATATCCATGATATCAAAAAATTCAAACAGGATGAAAAAATAAAAAGCCTATTAAGCACCGGACGTTGCATTGGTTGTTTTTATGTTGAATCACCTGCCATGAGAATGCTCCTGGCAAAGC
>JABDCB010000039.1:26653-27208 GCA_013288325.1 Bacteroidota bacterium | reverse complement strand
TAATGGGTTTTGTGGGACGGTTTTTTGACAATATCAATATCTATCTTTCCAAACGTTTTTTTCAGATCATCGGGTTTCGTGATCCGGCCAGTACTGAATTATATGCAGGGCTTGCTTTGCTTGTTGTTGTTTTGTTGCTGATAGGCCTTGTAAGCATTTTCAGATCGAAAAACAGACTGCTGCAATTTGCGGCACTCTATGCGCTTTCCATTACAGCAGGCACTTTTCTTGTACTGCAAACCCGATGGGATCAGCCCCGTCTGATCATCCTTCAGATGCATTTTCTGCTGCTGATTATTTTTTATGCTTTTTATGTGTTTGCCAGAAAAAGAGGATTTGTACAGAATCTCTATCTCGTGATGGTGCTGATTCTTTGTTCTTCCATGGTTATCACAACCCTGAAGCAAAGCGGGAAAAATTTGCCGGTGCTGGCCAAGAATCTTCGCGGTGATGTCTATTATGGTTTCACCCCTGACTGGGTAAACTTTTTGAAGATGAGTCGCTGGTGCGCTGATAGCCTGCCGGAAACAGCATTCGTTGCAAGTCGTAAAGCAC
>JABDCB010000039.1:0-26643 GCA_013288325.1 Bacteroidota bacterium | reverse complement strand
CCTGTATGCCAAGGGCAAAAAGTTTTTCCCTGTGTATAAAGTAATGTGCTACGACACGCTCACCCATCAAAGTAATCCCGATTCTTTATTGGCTTTGTTTAAGAGGGAAAAAGTAACACATATGATTATTGCCAGTCTGAGGATGAACCCCGATAAAAACACGGGAGATGTAATCAATACCCTGCATAATATGCTGGCCCCTATCATGCAGAAATATCCGGATAGGGTGGTTGCCGTGCATCAGGAAGGTGATTCAGAACCGGCAGTGCTTTACGAAATAAAACAGAATTGAAGCATTCGCTAACTTCTTAACGGGGCAATGCAATAATATCAATGGTGCCTTTGGCAGGGATATAATTGCGGTAATTTTCAGGAGTCAGTTCAAAAACAACTTTAACTCCGATAAAAGACACTAACGAATAACCGGCTTCCTTCCATTTCCTTTGCAGCAGAAAAAACAACAGAACTGCCGGTATCATACAGATTGCAATATTCTTTGTGAACGTAAGGATGAAAGCCAGGACACCAAAACTCAGCCATCGTTTCCACGTATCCTTTAACGTATTTTGAGGGCTGTCGAGTGCATCCAGGAGTTTTACAAAAACAAGGAAAAACAAACCTTGCCAGAACATATAAAAAGCCTCGTTGTTTGTTTGGCTGGCATAATATTGGAGAGAACCATTGACGGTTATGAAAAACAAAACCGGAAAAAGTACCAGATAAGGCATTCTTTTGTGAAAGGCCTTGTAAAAGAATACCAGACCGAAGAATTGCATGGGAACGGAAAGAAACTTCAGAAAAATAAGCCTTACCCCGAACAATTTGATGGGTAAACTCAGAAAAAGAGGATAAAAAGGAGCATTAAAGCTATAATAGTAGTGAAAGAAACGCTGAGAGTATTCCCAACCGGCCAGAATATAAGTGGAATCATCTCCCCCCTCACTCACCCGGGCATTAAAAAGAATCAGAGAAACAAGGGCACAAAGCACGGCAAAACCATAAAATAAGGTAGTATCCTGTTTCTCCAGCATCCCTTCCAGACGGTCGAATAAACTACCTGGCGTACTTGCCAGAACCGTTTTAGCCCCTTTTTTATCCGCTTGTTTTGTTTTAGCCATAATGCCCTGTTAGGATGCAAAAATAGTAAACTTATTAGCCAAAATTTAAACCTTAAACTTTGTGTTCCTTATATTTGCCCTCCTTATTAATTTTCGGTACTTTTGTACTGTATTTAGACTTATTCCAAATAAGGATTGCTTAATAAATAACTGATAATCAAAATATTATACCATGATTAGTGTATCAGAAAATGCAAAAGCCAGGGCTTTGGAACTGATCCGGGATGAACACAAACCGGAAGGTTCATTTATCCGTGTAGGAGTGGAAGGCGGAGGATGTTCCGGCTTATCTTACAAGCTCGAATTTGATCACCAGCTCAAAGACGGGGATCAGGTTTTTGAAGATAAAGGAATACGTGTTGTAGTGGATAAGAAAAGCTTTCTGTATCTGGTAGGAACCGAGCTGGATTATTCCGGGGGACTAAACGGCAAAGGATTTGTGTTTAATAATCCCAATGCGAGCCGCACCTGTGGATGCGGAGAATCATTTTCTGTTTAACAACTGCCTTTTAAATCCGATAAAATTGAATAAACCGGATTAATTAATACGAGTAGCATGGCCAAAGAAAATCAGATATTAGAAGAAATTACCGGGGGCGAATATAAATATGGTTTCAGCACCGATATTGAAACAGAAACAGCCGCCATCGGTCTGAGTGAAGATACCATCCGTTTTATTTCGAATAAAAAACAAGAACCTTCTTGGATGCTGGAAGCCCGGCTTAAAGCATACCGTTATTGGCTTACGCTGGAAGAGCCAAAACACTGGCCTCATCTGAGTTATCCCACCATTAATTACCAGGATATCATTTATTATGCTGCGCCTAAAAAACAGCAGCAACTAAGTAGCCTGAATGAAGTGGATCCCGAGCTATTGCGAACCTTTGAGAAGCTGGGCATATCATTGGAAGAACAAAAACGGCTGAGCGGTGTTCAATCTACCATTGCCATAGATGCTGTCATCGACAGTGTTTCCGTAAAAACAACATTTAAAGAAACCCTTGCTGAAAAAGGAATCATATTCTGCTCTTTCAGTGAAGCGGTGCAGGAGCATCCCGAACTTGTTAAACAGTACATGGGCTCGATGGTTCCTTATACCGACAATTTTTTCGCCGCACTCAATGCAGCAGTATTCAGCGACGGTTCGTTCTGTTATATTCCCAAGGGAGTAAGATGCCCTATGGAGCTCAGTACCTATTTCCGGATCAATACCAGCGGCACGGGACAATTTGAAAGAACACTCATCATTGCCGATGAAGGTTCGTATGTGAGTTATCTGGAAGGATGTACCGCACCCATGCGCGACGAGAATCAGCTGCATGCTGCCGTTGTGGAAATAGTGGCTCAGAAAAATGCGGAAGTAAAATACTCAACCGTTCAGAACTGGTATCCCGGTGATAAAAACGGCAAAGGCGGTATTTATAATTTTGTTACCAAACGAGGCATTTGTGCCGGCGATAACTCCAAGATCTCCTGGACACAAGTGGAAACAGGATCTGCCATTACCTGGAAATATCCTTCCGTGATTCTGAAAGGTAATAACTCGGTAGGAGAGTTTTACTCTGTTGCTGTGACCAATAACAAACAGCAAGCCGATACCGGCACCAAGATGACACATCTCGGAAAGAATACCCGAAGCACAATTGTTTCAAAAGGGATTTCTGCGGGGTTTAGCAATAACAGCTACCGCGGACTTGTACGTATTGCCAAAGGCGCTTCCAATGCACGTAATCACAGCCAGTGCGATTCATTGCTGATGAGCGATACCTGCGGAGCCCATACTTTTCCATATATAGAAATAAAAGACAAGTCGGCCATCGTTGAACACGAAGCCACTACTTCCAAAATAGGAGAAGATCAGTTGTTTTATTGCCGTCAACGGGGTATTGATGCCGAAAAAGCAGTAGCTCTGATCGTAAATGGTTATTGTAAAGAAGTACTGAATCAGTTACCAATGGAGTTTGCAGTGGAGGCACAGAAACTGCTGGCCGTTTCACTCGAAGGATCTGTTGGTTAAATATATTTCCGGAACCTGGGGTCATATTCAGGAGGGCCCTGTTGCTCCTCATCCATCTAATCTTCCTGACAAAGAAAACATATGTTATCTATTAAAAATCTGAAAGCCGGAATCGAGGACAAAGAAATCCTGAAAGGTTTTAATCTGGAAGTAAAAGCCGGAGAAGTACATGCTATCATGGGACCGAATGGTTCGGGCAAAAGCACACTCGCCAGCGTATTGGCAGGAAGGGAAGACTATGCTGTTACCGATGGCTCCGTGCAGTTTCTGAAAAAAGATCTGTTGGAAATGAGTCCCGAAGACAGGGCAAGAGAAGGTTTGTTCCTTGCCTTTCAGTATCCTGTAGAAATTCCGGGAGTAAGCAATATCAATTTTTTAAAGACAGCACTTGCTGAAATAAGACAATACAAAGGTCTTCCTCCGATGGAAGCCAAAGACTTTCTTAAACGTGTGAAAGAAAAACAAGCGCTGGTGGAGCTACAAGTTTCTCTGGCTAACCGAAGCGTTAATGAAGGTTTCTCGGGTGGAGAGAAAAAAAGAAATGAAATTTTTCAGATGGCTATGCTGGAACCTGTGCTGGCTATTTTGGATGAAACAGATAGCGGACTGGATATTGACGCCCTCCGTATTGTTGCCAACGGGGTCAATAAACTACGTGCCCCTGAGCGCGCATTTATTGTTATTACGCACTATCAGCGGCTGCTTGAGTATATCGTTCCTGATTTTGTGCATGTGATGTACAACGGACGGATTGTAAAATCGGGCACCAAGGAACTGGCTTTAGAGTTGGAAGAAAAAGGATATGACTGGATTAAGAAAGAGTTGGGAGAAACTATTGAAGCATGACAAACATTGCAGAAAAAATAAGTCCGGGCGATAAACTCATTGCCGAACTTGAACTTAATCAGGATTCTTTGACGGGCAGCGATGTTATTCGTTCAACTCGGCGTAATGCGCTGAAGAGTTTTTCGAAACAAGGTTTGCCGGCACGCAAAAGTGAGGAATATAAATATTCACCTGTCAACCGCCTTTTCCAGAAAGAACTCTCTTTTGTTACTGCCTCGCCGGTATCGGATGAAAAAGAAAATTCATTTGCCCTTGCCGGCTTAGATGCTTCCGTTATTCGCATCCTGAATGGAGTGGTACATATTCCTGTTTCCGGCTTTGATTCGGCAACCTGTGCAGCCTGGAGTCTTAAAAGTCTGCCGAAAGAGGAGCTGTCCTTTTTTGAAAATCATTTTGCCCATTATGCCCTTCCCGATACGGATCCTTTTATTGCGCTTAATACAGCAGCGTTTCAGGATGTACTGATTATCAAGATTGCCGATGGAGCGGCATTAGCCAAACCTATCCTCATCCAAAACATTACCGATAGCACCCATGCATCATTTACTCAGCCACGCATCTTTATCCATGTAGGTAAAAATGCTTCTGTTGAGATCATTGAACAATTTGCCTCTACAAAAAAAGAATACGCTACTGTTTGCAATGCCGTTTCTGAAATCGTAGTGGAATCAGGAGCCAAAGCACTTTTTTATAAACTGCAGAACGATTGTGCGGGACTGCAACTGATCAGTACCACACAGGTATATCAGCACCACGACTCGCATTTCGATACGCATACCGTTACCTTCAGCGGCAGCTGGACCCGTAACAACCTGAATATTGTTCCCGACGGAGAACATTGTGAAACACACCTCAATGGATTATTTATTCTGAATGAAGAACAACATACGGATAATCACACGCTGGTAGATCACCGCAAACCTAATTGCGAAAGCAACCAGCTTTATCGGGGAATTCTAAAGAATAAATCAACTGGTGTTTTTAACGGTAAGATATATGTACGCCCCGATGCGCAAAAAACAAATGCGTATCAGAGCTCTAAAAACATGTTGCTGAGCGATGATGCCAGTATGTATACCAAACCTCAGCTGGAGATTTATGCTGATGATGTAAAATGCTCGCATGGTTCGTCAACCGGACAGATTGATGAAGAAGCCCTTTTTTATCTGCGTGCAAGAGGGATCAGTGCCGACAGTGCACGAATCTTGCTGATGCAGGCATTTGCAAAAGATGTGGTGAATACCATCCGCATTGAACCTCTGCGTAAAGAAATAGAACTACTTATTGAAAAACGTCTGGCCAATTGAAATGGAAAGCAGTCTGAAACATACGGCACTTTTGGATCTGGAAGCAATACGCAGGGATTTTCCCTTGCTATCCAGAAAAGTGAACAATAAGCCGCTGGTGTATCTGGATAACGGAGCCACCACCCAAAAACCCACAGCCGTAATTGATGCCCTGACTCATTATTACTCTTACCAGAACAGCAATATACACCGAGGTGTGCACCGCATCAGTCAGGATATAACAGTAGCCTACGAAAAAGCACGGGAAACAGTACAGCAGCATCTTCATGCCGCATACCCGCACGAGATCATTTTTACCAAGGGCACAACCGACTCCATTTGTCTGGTGGCCCATTCCTTCGGAAAAAAATACATAACTGCCGGTGATGAAATACTGGTTACCGAAATGGAGCATCATAGCAACATCCTTCCCTGGCAACAGTTTTGCGAAGATAATGGAGCCGTGCTTAAAGTAGTTCCTGTAACAGAAGAAGGAACTCTTGATCTCAAGGCGCTGGAAACGCTTCTTACTAAGAAAACCAAACTGTTTGCGCTTACGCATGTATCCAATACACTGGGGACGATTAATCCTGTTAAGGAAATTATAACACTTGCACATAGCAAGGGTATTCCTGTATTAGTAGATGGAGCACAAGCTGTTCCGCATCTGGCAGTAAATGTACAGGAGCTGGATGCCGATTTCTATGTTTTCAGCGGACACAAATCATTCGGCCCTACGGGTGTAGGCATTCTTTACGGAAAAGAGAAATGGCTTCAGCAGATGCCCCCTTATCAGGTAGGAGGCGGAACCATCAAACGCGTTACATTTGCTAAAACGGAATATGCTGATCTGCCGCTTCGTTTTGAAGCCGGCACACCAAATATCGAGGGCGGCATAGGGCTTGCCGTTGCATTGGATTATATGAATAACATTGGCATGGACCGGATTGCGGAGTACGAAAACGAACTGCTCGTTTACGCTACCAAACAGCTCAGTGTTATACCAGGACTCCGTATCATAGGTCAGGCAAAAAACAAAGCGTCCGTGTTTTCTTTTGTAATTGACGGTATGCATCCCAACGATATAGGAACGCTTCTTGATCAGCAGGGGGTGGCTGTACGTACAGGACATCATTGCACACAACCACTGATGGACCGGTATGGTATTCCCGGAACGGTGCGTGCTTCCTTTGCCTTTTACAACACAAAGGCAGAAATAGATATATTGGAAACAGCGACCAGAAAAGCTGTAAAAATGCTGGCATAAGCATATGAATATTGCAGAGATTGAAAAAGAAATAGAAGAAGAGTTCAGCTTTTTTGAAGGCGACTGGGAGGCGAAATATGAGCACCTCATAGATATTGGAAAATCCCTTCCACTGATTGATGCCCGTTATCGTACGGAAGAGCGGTTGATCAAAGGCTGTCAGAGTCAGGTATGGCTTCATTCTGAATTAAAAAACGGAAAGGTCCATTTCACTGCAGATAGCGATGCAATCATTACCAAAGGGATTGTAGGACTGCTGGTAAGAGTGCTTTCGGGGCATACACCGGATGAAATAGTGGATGCAAGTATGGATTTCATTGATGCCATCGGGTTAAAAGAACATCTTTCACCCACACGGGCCAATGGATTGGTAAGTATGATACGACAAATGAAACTGGATGCCCTGGCATTCAAAACAAAGGTTTAGAATATGCCTCCGATTATCAGAACACAAAATACGGCGCTTACCCAGCAGGTTATAGATGTAATCAAGACTTGTTATGATCCGGAAATTCCGGTTGATATATGGGAATTGGGACTGATCTACGAAATCAATCTGGACGAGGAGCAAAACCTGAATGTGGTTATGACGCTTACATCTCCCTCCTGTCCGGTAGCTGAAACGCTGCCCCCGGAAGTGGAACAAAAACTAAGAGATATTGCCGGAATCAAGAGCGCCAAAATATCGCTCACCTTTGAACCACCCTGGGAAAAAGAAATGATGAGTGAAGTGGCGCAGCTCGAGTTAGGATTTATGTAAAAAAGAAGGCAGCAGAAAGAAGTCAGAAATCAGAAGAAAGAAGGCGACTGGAATTTTCGTGCGGGCTTTCAAACTCCATTTAAATGTCGGAAGAAATAATAAATAAAGTATCCCAAAGCGGACTTGTCGAATTCAATCTGGAGGAGTATTATCCTCAGGGCGAAAGGGTATTGCTCGACATCAAGGATAAACTTTTCCAGGGTCTGATATTGAAAGAGAAAGATTTTCGTGAATTTGTAAAAGGGGAAGATTGGAGCAGATACCAGAATAAATTTACAGCCATCACCTGCAGCGCCGATGCCATTGTCCCTACCTGGGCCTATATGCTACTTACCACAGCACTGGCACCTTATGCTTCGTTTGTTGTTTTCGGAAACCTGGAAACGATGGAAACGGTCCTTTTTGAAAAGGCTTTAATGAATATCGATATTACGAAATACAAAGATCAGCGTGTGGTTATCAAAGGATGTAGCCAGGTACCGGTACCGATTTCTGCTTATGTGGAAATTACACGTATCCTAAGGCCTCTGGTCCAGAGCATCATGTATGGAGAGCCTTGTTCTACCGTGCCGCTTTATAAGAAAGCCAAATCCGTTTAACAACCATCCTACCTTTAACATTTAGAGTTTAGCGTTTAAAATTAATAATTATAAACGCTAAATATTAAACGCTCAAGTGAATTAATCCTGCTTCCTGCGCCTGCCTCCCGCCTCCTCTAGTAAGCTCTAACATTCTTCCCTTCCATAAAATTAATGAAGGACCTGTTCACCACTTTGTTTCCTCCCGGTGTAGGATAGTTACCGGTAAAATACCAGTCGCCCAGATTATCAGGACAAGCATTGTGTAATCCTTCAATGCTTTGGTAAATAAGCTGTACTTCAGCATGAATTTCTTCGGGACGAAGCAGCTCTGCAATTTTTGCTGAAATCTGATCCGCAGTAAAAGGTTTGTATATTTCTTTCACTACATTTCTTATTTCCCGGATAGGTTTTTCCTCTTCTGCTTTTGCTTTCTCATAAACCTCATCCAGAATATTTTCTTTAAACTGTTCCTTCAGCAAGGCTACGGCTGCCTGAAAAGCAATAAAATCGCCTAGCTTAGCCATATCAATACCATAACAATCCGGGTACCGAATCTGCGGGGCTGACGAAACCACCACTATTCTCTTAGGGCCCAAACGATCCAGGATACGAAGAATACTTTGTTTTAAGGTAGTACCCCTTACAATGGAATCATCGAGAATCACCAGGCTGTCCACACCACGCTGCAACACCCCATAGGTTGTGTCATAAACGTGTGCCACCATATCATTCCGGCTGCTATCATTGGTAATAAAGGTTCTCAGCTTTGCATCCTTTACAGCAAGCTTTTCAATACGGGGATGCTGGAAAAGTATTTCACTCAAACGGGGTTCTGTAACATTGTTGCCCATCTTCATGATTTCATGCCGCTTAACGACATTCATATAATGGTGCAAGGCATCTACCAATCCTCCAAATGCTACTTCTGCAGTATTGGGGATATAGGAGAATACCGTATTACGCATATCGTAATCTATCGACTTAAGAACAGAAGAGCAAAGTTGGCTTCCCAGATTTTTACGTTCCTGATAAATATCGGCATCGCTGCCTCTGGAAAAATAAATACGTTCAAAGGAACAAGCTTTTCTTTCGCCCGGCTGAATCACCATGGTTTCTTCTGCCAGTCCGTTTTTCTTTATAATCAAAGCATGTCCCGGAGTAATCTCTTTAATAGAAGTAAGCGGAACATTAAAAGCCGTTTGTATTACCGGTCTTTCGGAAGTAACCACCACCACCTCATCATCTATATAATAATAAGCAGGGCGTATTCCGTTCGGATCGCGAAGTACAAAAGCATCTCCATGGCCCAGCAAACCTGCAATGGCATAACCGCCATCCCAGTATTTACTTGATTCTACTAAAATGCGATGAACATCCATATGCTTGGCAATCTCGTGAGAGATTTCGGCATTGGTAAGGTCTTTGTTTTTGAACTGACGAAAGAGACGTTCATTTTCCATATCCAGAAAATGACCGATTTTCTCCATCACGGTAACGGTATCCGATTTTTCTTTGGGATGCTGACCAAGTTCAATCAGGTGTTCGAAGAGTTCCTCCGTATTGGTGAGGTTAAAATTACCGGCAACTACCAGGTTACGGGTCATCCAGTTGTTTTGTCTTAAAAAAGGGTGACAATTTTCAATGCTGTTACCTCCATAAGTACCATACCGGAGATGTCCCAGAAATAATTCGCCTGAAAAAGCCACATGTTGTTTGAGCCATTCTGGATCATTTAATTTTTCCGGTTTACGTTTCTGAACCTCTTCGAATTTGGAATGTATTTTGGAAAATATTTCCCGTATGGCACCGTTTCCGGTAGCCCGGCAGCGGCTTATATACCGGTTGCCCGGCTCCACATCAAATTTAATATTTGCAACCCCTGCTCCATCCTGACCCCGGTTGTGCTGTTTTTCCATTAACAGATACAACTTGTTGATGCCATAAAGGCTCGTGCCGTATTTCTCCTGGTAAAAAGAGAGCGGTTTGAGAAGCCGGATCAAGGCAATCCCGCATTCGTGTTTAATCGCTTCGCTCATGGTTGTGTGACTGTGAAAAGAAGATCAAATTTACGATAAATCTGTGAGCGGGGGGCTCGTTTTTTTACTGGAAAGCATGTTTATCCAGAGCCAGCCAATTCAATGCCGCTCCACTTAGCAGGAGCTCTTTTTTAGCGTCAGTATATGGCATAGAATGGATCAGGCTACCTGGTTCCAGCTCTCCAAGTGGAAAAGGATAATCGGTACCCAATGCAACCCTTTCAGGGCCAAACATATTCACTACAAAATCAAGCATATGAGGATCGTGTACCAGACTGTCGATCCAGAATTTATCGGTATATGTCCTGGGATTCAGATTGTTATCTACTGCTACAAGATCGGGCCGGCAGTTAAAACCATGTTCTATCCGTCCCAATGTTGCCGGAAAGCTGCCCCCACCGTGTGCAAAAGCTACCCTTAATCTGGGATAACGGGTAAATACCCCTCCAAAAATCATGGAACAAATGGCTCGCGATGTTTCAGCGGGCATCCCTACCAGCCAGGGAAGCCAGTATTTCTGCATTTCCTGTTCTCCCATCATTTCCCAGGGGTGGATAAATACAGCCAGACCTAATTCTTCGCAAGCTGCAAAAACGGAAGAAAAGGAGGGATCATTCAGATTCAACTGGTTAATATTGGAGCCAATCTGTATTCCTACTAAACCTATTTTTTTGCAACGCTCCAATTCCTTCACGGCCAGATCAGGGCTTTGCATTGGAACGGTACCCAGACCGATAAATCGTTTGGGATATTTATTTACAATTCCGGCTATATGATCGTTCAGAAATTTACTCAGCTCCAGGCAATCGGCCGGTTTGGCCCAATAGCTGAACATAACCGGTACGGTGGAAAGTACCTGTACATGTACTTGATGGTGGTCACATTCTTCTACCCTTCGCTCCGGGCTCCAGCAATTATCCTGAATTTCCCGGAAAATTTTTCCGGTGTCAAGCAACATGCGCGCGCAGCAAGGCTTATGATGATCAAGCGCAATAAAGCCTCCGTAGCCAAACCGTTTTTTCCAATCAGGAATGTGTTCCGGAAGAATGTGAGTGTGAATATCAATCGTGAGCATATGCAGCAATCAGGTTGGAGATGATACTGCTTTGGGTGCTACAGGAGGTTCCATCATATGTCCGCACTTTTTACAGGTCCTTAACTCTTTGTTTCCATAAAACTCCGTGAATGTTTCCTGAAACTGCGTCATGATATTACTAAGTTTAAAATACTTTTCAAACAAAGGGGCATTGCATTTTTCACAAAACCAGAGCAACCCGTCTTTTTCGTGCTCATGACGTTTACGTTCAATTACCATACCCACTGTTTGTGGTCCCCGGCGCGGGTTATGAGGAACCTTAGGAGGGAGCAGAAAAATTTCTCCTTCTTTTATAGGCACTTCAACGGCTTTTCCGTCTTCCTGAATCTGAACTACTATATCTCCTTCGAGCTGGTAAAAAAACTCTTCGCTTTCATTATAATGGTAATCCTTCCGTGCATTGGGCCCACCTACAACCATCACAATAAATTCCGAGTTTTCAAATACCACTTTATTGCCTACTGGAGGTTTTAGCAGATGACGGTTCTCGTCTATCCACTTTCTGAAGTTGAACGGTCTGCGAATGCTCATGATGATTTGAAGTTTATCTATACGAAGTTAAGAATAGATTATGAGATGAGAGAGGCTACTTTGGATATTCGCTTACCTTTGTGTTTATGAACCTGGATTTAAGTCACAAATCAGCCCTGGTATGCGGTAGCACACAAGGCATCGGCAAAGCAGCAGCTTTGGAACTGGCACAACTCGGTGCCAAGGTTATTCTTCTGGCCCGTAATGAAGAGAAATTGCGTGCTGTAAAGGCCGAGCTAAGTACTGCGAAGGGACAACAACATGATTTTATTCCAGCTGATTTTACAAAACCGGAAGAGGTTCGTGATAAAATCAACCGGTATATAATCCGCAACGGGGCAGTTCATATCCTGGTCAATAACACAGGAGGCCCTCCGGGAGGACCTATTATCCAGGCCCAGCCGGAAGAGTTTGTGCAAGCGTTTTCCAATCATTTGTTGTGTAACCACTTGTTGGTGCAAACCCTGGCAGATGGCATGAAACGAAGCGGTTATGGCCGTATTATTAATATTATTTCTACTTCCGTAAAACAGCCATTGAAAGGACTTGGTGTTTCCAATACCATCCGGGCCGCTGTTGCCAATTGGTCAAAAACGATGTCCATGGAATTGGCTCCTTTTGGAATTACCGTCAACAATGTATTACCCGGTGCTACTCAAACAGCAAGGCTTCAGAGTATACTCGAAAACAAGGTTGCGAAAACCGGATTGACAATGGAGGAAGTTAAAAAGGAAATGCTGGATGAAATTCCCGCAGGACGTTTTGCCGAAGCTATGGAAGTAGCCAATGCGATTGCTTTTCTCGCTTCACCGGCTGCCGCTTATATTACAGGTATTAACATACCGGTTGACGGAGGCAGAACCGGTTGTCTTTAAAAATCAATTTCCTACCAGCAGTTTAAATCCTTTTCCATGGATATTAAGAATCTCCACGGAAGGGTCGTCTTTCAGATATTTACGCAGTTTGGCAATATATACATCCATAGAACGGGAATTGAAATAACTGTCGTCTTTCCAGATGGTATTCAATGCAAACGAGCGATCCAACACATCATTGGAATTGAGACATAACAGACGAAGCAGATCGGCTTCTTTGGAAGTTAGTTTTTCCGGTTTTCCATTATGTTCCAAAACCTGACGATTGTAATCGAATTTATAACTGCTGATGGTAAACTCATGCTGGGTGGAATGTGCTACATTCTGATTCCTGGTACGACGTAGAATAGCTTTTAGTCTTAGCAAAAGCTCTTCCATGCTGAAAGGCTTTGTAATATAGTCATCGGCACCTACAGTAAAACCTTCAATGGCATCTTCCTTCATCGACTTGGCTGTAAGGAAAACCACAGGCACCTGCATATCCAGCGCTCTTACTTCGCGCGCCAATGTAAATCCGTCTTTTACCGGCATCATGACATCCAGCAAACAAATATCAAATTTGCTCCGGCGAAATAAATCGAGCGCTTCCTTACCATTGGCTGCAAGGCTGGTTATATATCCTTTTGCATCCAGGTATTCTTTGAGCAGATTTCCCAGATTATGGTCATCTTCTGCCAGGAGTACTTTTACTTTTTCTTCAGACATGTGATATGCATTTGGCACTATGTATTCTTGTGTTTAATACCCGGCAGGCAAAGCTTAAATTCGCTTCCTTCTCCCAGCGTACTTTCTACTTCTATCTTTCCACCATGTTTTTCAACAATCGCCTTTACGTAGCTCAGACCAAGTCCAAACCCTTTTACTTTATGAATATTACCGGTAGGAACCCGGTACAGTTTTTCAAAAATACGTTTCTGATTCTCTACACTGATTCCAATTCCATTATCTCTGACACAAACGCAGATACCATTGCCGGTATTGTAGGTAGAAACATGAATCTCCGGTGTTTCGCGTGCATATTTCAATGCATTATCCACTAAGTTATAAATTACATTGGTGATATGTACCGGATCGAGTGCTAATACAGAGTCTGTCGCTGCAAAGTCCGTGGTCAGCGTACCATGTTGTTTTTCCACCTGCAGACGTATGTTACCTACTGCTTTTGACAACAACTGGTGCAGATCAACTTCCGAAATTTTCAGCTTCAGTTCCCCTTTTTCCAGGATTGCTGTCTGCAACACATTTTCAACCAATGTACCCAGTCGCTTATTTTCTTCATTAATCACCCGCACATAATTGTTCACTTTTTCCTGGGACTTTTCTACGGAAGCATCGTTCAGTACTTCACACGCCAGGGAGATCGTCGCAATAGGTGTTTTCAACTCGTGCGTCATGTTATTGATAAAATCACTCTTGATATCCGAAAGCTTTTTTTGCTGAACAATGGTGGATACGGTGTAGTAAAAGGAATAAATAAGGATACACATCAGAAAGCCTGAAAGCAGGAGCATCATTCCCATCTTACGCAGGATATAATTTTTTTCATTGGGAAAAAATACGCTTAGGAATTTGGGTTCAACAAAAACGTTGTGGGGAGAAAGACTGGTTTGATATCGGGAAGAAACCAGCTGTATGACACTTTCCTTTTGATCCGGATGAACCGGCAGGTTCAATGCTCCGGGTTGTATGACACCGAATTTATAATGAGCGAAAATTCCTCTGTTATGAAATTCAGAGCGAAGGAGAGAATCCAGAGAAAGGGTATCGATATGAGATTGGGTATCATTGAAAAAATCTATTCCTGCAAGTTCATCGAATACATCGCTCATCATATCCGAGCGTTGCACCATCATCTGTATATGTTCGTTGGAGGGATCAATACGATGAAAAAGAAAGGCGGAGCCCGGAGTGCAAGGGGTACAGGGAATATTATCGCGGGTATGAATACAATGTTCCGGGTCTTTGCATTCGGTATGCGGTAAGGCTGATTGAACAATAAATTCCTCGGTATAACCATTCAGCCGGCTTATCTGAGTACGGATAGAATCTGCATTTTTGAAAATCACAAGACGATTGATTACCGAATCGCGTTTCATCATCCAGCGACGGCCATTTTCCCTCATCTGAAGATGCCGTTTTAATTTTTCTCCTTCATATTGTTTCTCCAGCTTGTATACAACCATGTTGAGGGCTTCATTCACCCCTTGTTCAAAATGCTGTTGCTTAAGGGCAATGGCATTTTTTACCCAATAGAGCTGTATCCCGATCAACCCGAAAAGGGCTAATCCGGCCAGAATACTGATCATTTTGACATGCTTGATCTTCATATAGGACACGCTTATGCAAAATTACGCATAAGGCGCATGCCCCTTGTGGATTAACAAATTTTAACAGCAAAAAAGGCGTTCCGGTCATGTGGAACGCCTTTTCAAAATCCGGTTCAGGGTTTGTGTGTATCCTGCTCTAGTGTGACAAGGGAGGGAGGGCCAAACTATAATTTTACCGTATGGCCTGATTGGATTGTGTAAAAGGAGAAAGCTGAACCGGTTTTAATTTTCTTTTCTGATTGTATGCTGGAATAAGCTTCGCACAGTTTATGACTTCTGCACGATGGAAATATCATTATTGCAGTGGCAAAAATCATGATTCCTTTAAGCATCATGGACCTGCGTTGCTGTCCAAAAATTACCAATTTAACTGCAGGCACCTGTGCCCCCGGGATTTGATTGTGTTTTGCCATCATTTTGTCCAATTAGTTTGGGTTATATACTATACTAGGGAGGAAGGTTTAGAATTTCCATAAAAAAAGAATAAAATATTTTTTTTGCCTTTTTTTTATGGAAAACAGAAGGGGTGTTCCCTATAGCAGTAAGATGAACGATCAGGGCTTTGGAATTAACATTAAACTTTGTACTTTAGTATTTCTGACCGGAACCATTCCTTGCCTGCCGGAAGCAACTAAACTAGTTGGATTTGAAAGCCCGTCCGCCACATACCGATTCGCTGAGTGATGAAGAGCTTATCGCCCTATACAAAAGTACTGGGGAGCCTCATTATGCGGGTGCTTTATTTCAACGATTCACCCCCCATCTCGCTGTGGTAACATATAAGTATTTAAAAAAGCAGGAAGATGCAGAAGATGCATTGATGGAGGTGTTTGAAATCATTCTGCGTGATCTCAAAACACATGAAATAGGCAATTTCAGGGCATGGGCTTATAGTGTAACCAAACACCATTGCCTTAAAAAACTTAAAAATGCCCAGGACAAACGGTTTAAGCCTGAATCGGTCCTGAAACAAGTGGCAGATGAGTCGAATTATGATTTTGACCCCTACCTGCTGGATAACCAGATTGATGATCTAAAAAAAGCAATTACACACCTGGTGAAAGAACAAAGAATCTGTATAGACTTGTTTTATCTTCAGGAAAAAAGTTATAAAGAAGTAGCCGATTTAACCGGCTATTCACTGCTGGAAGTAAAAAGCTACCTGCAAAATGGGAAACGTAATCTAAAAGGCTTTCTGAGCCAACCTGTCAATGAACGCTGAAAACACCTATTCTTCTTCTCTGAATAGTGGGCATTGCCTCTCCACGGTGGCTTTGCGTCAGTATATTGACGGTACCCTGCCCAAAACCCGTATCCATACGGTTGAAAAACATTTGCTTGATTGTGATTTCTGCTCCAGTGTACTGGAAGATATGGACGTGAGTGAAGAAGGCAGAACAACAGTGGAGTCTATCGTAGAAAATGTAAACAAACGTATTTTGAAGATGGTTGGGCCTTTGCCTCGTCCTTCCCTCTGGACCGCTTACCGGAATTATTTTCTGATTGGAGGAGGAGCCCTGATCCTCTTCAGCGGTATTGCTCTTTATCCTTATCATTCCGGTTCAGCAGTTAGCAGCAGACCTGTGGTTCCGACAACAACTCCTGCCGTATCCGATAAAAAAGAAACGAAGGAAGTTCAAAAACCGGTGCAGGATGAATTTCCGATACATCATACCGATGCTTCTTCTCCGGTTGAAAAAACCGTGACATCAACAAGTGCGGGGCTTCCGAGTCCGGGATTAGATCCTCCGCTAATAGCTCAGCCCGACCCGGCTACTATTCCTGCTCCGGCAGCCAATCCAGCTCCGGTGACTGCAAGCTCAGCCAAAAAAGAGGAACCCAGGACAGAATCGGAATCTGAAAAAATAAATTATGCCGATCTACAGATTGTGAGTGCTAAGGTTTTGTCTCAGATAACTAAAACCTCGGGATCGTCCAGAAAAGAAAGCCGGAACGGACAGATTGCGGCACCCCGTGATAATGGAGCCAGTTTCCTTCCGGAAGATATGCCTAGCTACCCCGGAGGCAATGAAGCCATGGAAGAATACCTTGCCTCGAATTTCAAAAACCCTGTTAAGGATAAACGAACCCTTAGTGGTAAGGCTGTTGGGGTTATGTTTACAGTAAGCTCGAAAGGAAGGATTTCCGATGTTGAAATTACACATAGTATAAGCCCCGAACTGGATGTGGAAATCATCCGGTTAATTTCATCCATGCCCACCTGGAACCCTGCAAAACACAAAGGTGATATAACCTGTGTGCTGGCAATTACCGTCAATTAATCAGATCCTATCACTTCTTAGTTGATCCTTAATCCTGGCCATTATATTCATTAATCTTGTAAAATGTTTGTTTTTGTAACATAAGTAGTGTTTTTTTCGTTTAATTTGTTACGTTTCAAAACAATTGTTAACTTGCAGCAAAACAAACACCATGTATTTCACCGAAAATATACGTCTGCTTCGTAAGCGTCGCAAACGTTCACAGGATGATGTGGCTATTGCATTGGGCATAAAACGGACCACCCTTTGCAGTTATGAAAATGGGTCTACCCAACCGAATATGGAGACTCTGATTCGTTTTGCGGAATATTTCAAGATCTCGCTTGATAAACTGATCAGAACGGAGCTTTCGACTATTTCCGAAAGCTTATTGAGCGAAATAGAAAAAGGGCATGATATTGATATCAGTGGCAATCGTTTACGAGTGCTGGCTACTACGGTAAGTGCCAAAAATGAAGATAATATAGAACTGGTACCTTTAAAAGCAAAGGCCGGTTATACAGCAGGATTTGCCGACCCTTCTTATATTAAGGTATTACAGGCATTTAGTCTTCCTTTTCTGGATCGTAACCGTAAATACCGCTCTTTTGAAATAAGCGGCGACAGCATGCCTCCTGTGCCTCATGGATCCTGGGTAGTGGCTGAGTACGTGGAAAACTGGAATTCCATTAAGGACGGATACCCTTACATTATTCTTACCAAAGATGACGGGATTGTATTTAAGAGTGTTTATAATAAAATAGCGGAGCGTCGTACCTTAATGCTGGTGAGTACGAATACCGAATATCAGCCTTATGAACTGGATATTTCACAGGTACTGGAAGTATGGAAGTTCAGCACGTATATGAGCAGAGAGCTTCCGGAGCCGAATCTTTCCAAAGATCGTATCAGTAATACATTAAAAGAATTAAAACTGGAGATTGCTGAAATCCGTACGGAGCTCAAACGCCGTAACGGAGAACAGATGCAAATGTTTTAATTGCTTTTTAGAACGCTTATTTGGTCAGCTCAAAGGTGTCAAAGAAATCTTTCATTCCATCTTCATTTACAGGGCTACCATCGCGCATCATACCAATCTGATACAGCCTGTTGCCTGCAATAAAGAGTTTGTAGGTAAGATAATACTGGTCTGAATTGGCCTTAAAAAAGAGTCCGTCATTCCCCTCTATTTTAATCTTTTTCTCTTCGGTAATAGCGGCTTTAACATTGGTTACCACTCCGTTTTTCGCGCCATTTAATACACTGTCTCTGTTACTTTCTTTCATTAATTCGGAAGGGTAGTCAGAATAGCCTACTACATACACTTCGGTAGCACTTTTCTCGTACATAAACATGTGCAATTCTATATTGCCGACAGCAGTAGGAATGTTTTTATCGGTTACCTGAGGTTCACCGGCAAAATGAATGGCAAATTTTCCATCCTTATTGGTGTATTTTTTCACGTCAGCTGATGCAGTCTTATTATCTGTTGCATCATTTTTCTTTGCGCCGCTTCCGCATGCAGAAACACCGATCAGAAAAAAAGCGATTGCAAGCATACTTATTCCATTACGGAAGATTTGTTTGTACATGGTAACAGGCTTTTTAGTTGGTTGTCAAATATACATTCAATTATCAATATAGTCCCTAATGCCGAGAAGCTTTTTTATTTCCATTACAGAGTGGACAGATTTCCCTGCACCCATGATAAATACACTGCTGTCTTTGTCATTTTTTAATTTTTCAAATCCTTCAGGGCCGAAAACAGTCAGTTTATTATCCGAAGTAACTGCCCATACAATATTACTGGAAGCCGGGTTATAGGCAAAAGCAGGGAAAGAGGATGCCTGATAAGTATACATCGTTCTATTTCCTTTTTCGGTCAGGTAGACACGGGAGAAATTTTGTGTTTTTTTATTGGAGTCCGTGAATCTAGCCAGTATTTTTTTACCTATTGGCTGGGGCTGAGGGCAATCAGAATTCCAAATCCCAAAACGATTCACAGCAAACTCTCTGAAAACCATATTTGCCGGGGTTTCCCATTTATCACTTCCTGGCTTGCCTTTGCCAGCCTGTGCTTCTCCCTGCTCTATCGTTTGTTTTTGCTGATCTCCGGCAGAATCCTTTCTGCTTTTTACCGGTTTTAGTTTAGAAAGATTCTGTTCATATTCTTTTACTTTCTTTTCATAAAGGAACCGGGCTCTTGTATAATCGGATCCATTATAAACGGGTTGCACTTTAAAGGTATGTACTTCACCCGGATTACTGAATGTAATCATATAGTGGATACCATCACTGAGCCGTTGGACTTTAACATTGTCCCATTCTTTCATGGCCAGTTTAGGGTCATAAGCTCCTTCATCTTCACTTACCTGAAACGACACCCCAACATAGGCTGCCAGCTCCGGAAACTCTTTTTTGTCGAAGGCAATATCAAAACGGGGCACACCGGAAGTTGCTTTCACCGGGGGCTTCAGCTCCTGGAGAAAAGCGGTGTAATTGGCCGTTTTTATAGTCGGGGGATTGATAACATCTTCTCTCAGATAAACCCATTTGCGGGCACTGGTGTCCAGGTAATAAATATTAAAACGGTTGCCGGGTACATCCGATGTCAGATCAACATGTATCATCACATCCGGATTTGCATATACCTGCTCGCTGTTGAGCATGGCATTAATCTGAAACATACCTGCCGATTCAAAACCATAGGTCTGTCCCGCCGAATCATAATTCATTGGAATTCCGCTGACAAAAAAGTCGGCCGCATCATGCATCTCCCGGTAAGAAATAGTAACACGCCCTTTGATTGGTTTACCGTTTAAATCAAGAAATGCACCGGCTGGGATATGAAGCAATGACCCGGAAGAATAACGCAAAGCCGTATCCCTGGATGCATCCACTTCAAACATACTGAAAGGAATGTCAATTCCCTGTATAGGAGGTTGAATGCAGGCTTCGCCCTGATTTGTTTTCTCAGGCCCTGTTTTTTCAGGATCCTCTCGTGTAACCCAATATACTCCGATGGCAAATACAACGATCACAAGTATTCCTACATAAAACTTCCAGCTTCTGTAACTTTTCTCCGGTTTATAATCGCGGATGAAACGGTCAAAATCCATTTTCTCCTTCAGCTCTTTATCCGAAAGTTTGTCTTTGTCCTTATTCATCTTATCATTTCTCATTTATTCTTTTTTCCGCTCATGGACCAGTTCCGGGTAAAACGCCCTGAATACCCCTGATTTCAACATCATGAAGGTTGACATCACAGGATAGAATCACATGACAAGTCACAAAGAAGTGAAATTTCAGTTGGAAAGATATGAATTTCTGTATTTACCCGAACAGAAGGAAAGGACAAGTATAAATACACTGCTTGCAGTAAGAGCAGTCAACTAATCAGCAGCTGGGGTGACGCTGCTGATCAAGGAGATGAATAAACAGGACGGTAAACCCTTTTTTTCTGGGCATGCTGATATAGTCAAATCTGTTTTCGGAACGATCCTTGAAAATTTCATCCAGATCTTCTTCTTCCTCTTCTTCCCTTCCTGTTTTTTTCAATGCCAGCAGGATCATGGGTTTTTGCGGATCTGAATACGATTTCTTTTTTCGAATAGCCATAGGAAAGGGGATGAATAAATTATATTGCAGCAAATACCGGATGCAATCCTTCAGGTGATGTTGTTAAAGTTATTCTGATGCACAAGGTTCGACAAACCACTATCACTTATATTTTACTACTTCAAAGCATCTCTTTTGTCCACTCTACCGAAGTAATTAATTGGTTATTAATTGAATATTATTGAATATAGTGTCCTATTTTAAGTTTGTTACCTGAACGATTCTTCACCCAATGTTCATTTATTTCGGTGGTAAGCTTTTTTTATTGTTTCTGCGAGACTTATAAAAATGCCGATAATCTGTCATTAATGAATGATCAATATTTAGGTCAAAAGCCGCGTCATCGCTCAAAATTCATCTTACCTTTACACCGGCCAATAAAAAATACCGGATTCATTTTTTTGAGAATCCGAATTTGTGGTACGGATATTGGTATGTTATCAGAAACGGAACAACATTCATTTTATAATAAACAAAACCAAACCCAAAAACCAAACAACATGAAAAAGATCAGCATGATTCTCGCAGCCACTTTTCTTTTTGCCGGATTGACTTTTGCTCAGGGAACTGACAAAGACAAAAAAGACGACAAAAAAGGTGCTAAGAAAGAAACCAAAAAAACAGATAAGAAAAAAGAAGATAAGAAGGACGACAAGAAAGCTGACAAGCCTAAGTAATTTTCATCCTTCTTTATATTATACGCCAAACAGCGTATATGATAAAAACAAAAACCCTTTACGCTGTAAGGGGTTTTTGTTTTTTACGCATAAGCACCTACAAAACAGGACAATACAATATTAAGGCATGCTTTTACTCCCAAAAGTTAAGGCCTTTCTGATCAATTCTGCCTATCTTCCTTCCCTGTGTTAATATCCCTGTTGAAATCAATCCTTAAAAAGATGGAACACAGGCTTATAAAATGGCATTTTTGTCTGAAACTAACGTTTAGTACCTTCGTATAAAGCCAAAGCTTATTAAGCTATCAGCCATTTAACGTATTCCTGCTTGTGAAAAGAAAACTACTTCTTCTTTGTACCATTCTTTTATCTGTTCTCTCTACCTCTTACGCAATAGGTTCCGATAGGTATTGGGTTGGCGGATCGGGTGAATGGTCTAACACGGCCCATTGGTCGGCATCAGATGGAGGGAAGGGCGGTGCTACGGTTCCAGGTAAAACAGACCGTGTTTATTTCAACAAAAATTCCTTCGGAACACCCAAACCCATTATAACCATTACCGATTCAGCCTTTTGTTCGGACTTCATCTGTTCTGAAACTCCGGATCAACCTGTTTTTCGTTCTGCCGGTCTTCATCCTGTACTTATCATTTCCGGTTCGCTTTCGCTTCCTGCTCCTGCTAAAATTTCTTTTAAATATGCGGGGAAAATAATATTTACTTCCTCCGGTACCGAACAAATAGACTTAGGAGGTTCCCGCTATGAGGGCAGTGAAATCATCTTTGACGGTTCCGGAACCTGGAACCTGGTGCATGATTTGTTTGCGGCTGATAAATCTACGCTTATGTTCAGAAGCGGTCATCTGCAGACACATAATCGTAATATTTCATTCGGTCAGATCAGTGGGGATGGGAAACAGGCCGGTGTACTGGATCTTGGCAAATCGAACATTACGGTATTTAATAAATGGTTGCTGACTCCTTCTACGCTTTTAAAAGTGAATGCTTCTCAGGCTCATATTTTTTTCACTGATACCATTGCCTGTGAAAATTTCAGAACCCGTGCCATGGGTTTCAACACTATTCATACAGCTCTTACTTGCAACAACCCGCCTCTTTCGGTTACCCTTACATCCGACAGCGTTATTTGCAACGGTCAGTCAAATGGGTCGGTACAGGCGATTGTTGCAGGAGGATCGGGAGGATATACTTATACGTGGAATCCAGGAGGGTGTACAACACCCAATTGCTCAGGATTAGGATCTAATACGTATCTGGTAACCGTAACCGATACCGTTAGTGGAGATCAGATTTCCTGTTCCATTGGTATTTCGGCACCGGCGGCTTTGGTTATCAATTTCTCGATTACTTCCACATTGCCATGTAACGGCAGTTGCACGGGTGCCATGAAGGCCAACCCCAACGGAGGTAACTGCTCGCCGGGGTATACATACTCCTGGACATCTCCTGTATCTTCAGCAAATAATATTTCCGGTTTATGTGCAGGCACTTATACATTAACGGTAACAGACTGTAAAGGCTGTACAGCCACTACAGCCAAAGTACTTGGTCAACCCACCGTTATTTTACCCCATGGAACCTCCACCAATGTAACTTGTTTTGGAGCTTGTAATGGTACGGCTACTGTGGCTCCTACCGGAGGAACCCCTGCGTATACCTATTCATGGACTCCTGGAGGTGCCACTACCGCAAGTATTTCGAACTTATGTCCTGGTAACTACACCTGTACGGTGACCGATGCCAACAATTGCAGTAAAACATATGTTACCACCATTACACAACCGGCTGCTCCGCTTAGTGCCTTGTATACAACTACCAATAACCCGCTTAGTTGTAATGGAAATTGTAATGCCACTATCAATGTAAACGTATCAGGGGGTACTCCTGGGTATACATATTCCTGGTCCCCTGGTTCGCAAACAACCCCATCTCTTAACAGTCTTTGCGCCGGCACCTATGTACTTCATACAACCGATGCTCACAACTGTCCGTTGACTACCACGGTCATCATTAACCAACCTGCACCTTTAGCGATTACATTAACACCTGTCAACCTTGCGTGTCATGGAGCCTGTAATGGCAGCCTGACAGCTGTAGTAACGGGAGGCACCGGAGCTTATACCTACTCCTGGAGTCCCGTTGCCGGAGCCGGAGCCACCTTATCCGGTCTTTGTGCAGGTAACTATACAGTAACCGTTACAGATGCTGCAGGATGTACGCAAACTGCTACAGGTACTATTACACAACCTACTGCACTTAGTATAGGACTTACCCCTACAGATATTACCTGTAATGGATTATGTAACGGAAGCGTTTCTTCATCTGTAAGTGGAGGTACGGGAGTTTATACCTATTCATGGACACCGGGCAATCCGACAGGACAAGGGACAGGCTCTATTTCCAATCTGTGTCCAGGAACATATACCTTGTCTGTGCATGATGCGAATGGATGCAATGCTTCTACTAGTGTTACGATAACCCAACCTCCCCTGTTGGTTCCCAATGCATCGGCTACCAATCAGAGTTGTGCTGGTGTTTGTGACGGTCAGGTAATTGCAATACCCAGCGGAGGAAATCCGCTTTATACCTATTCATGGACTCCTGGCGGAGCAACAACACAAACAGTTATCGGTCTATGCGCAGGTACATTTACAGTTACCGTTACCGACGCCAGCGGATGTACAAAAACGCAGGCTGTAACCATATCTGCTCCTGCCCCCATTGTCATTTCATTTACCAATACAAACATCTCCTGTAGTGGTTTATGTAACGGATCTACCTCTGCGAGTGTAACGGGAGGAACTGCACCCTATACTTATTCCTGGAATACAGGTGCAACCACCACTTCTCTTGCCGGGTTATGTGTTGGGTCATACACACTGACAGTGACAGATGCAAACGGATGTACAAATACAAATTCAACTTCTATTACTACACCGTCTCCGTTGGTTGCAAATGCCAGCGCATTGCCTGCCAGCTGTGCCGGTCTTTGTTCCGGTTCTGCTACGGCCGCACCAACAGGTGGTACAAGTCCGTACACTTATTCCTGGACACCGGGCGGACAGACTACACAAACCATCAATGGCCAATGCGTAGGGGCCTATACCATATCAGTAACAGATGGGCATGGTTGTAATGTTACCCAAACGGTAAACGTTACTTCTCCCCTGGCAATCAATCCGAATGTGAGTGTTACGAATGTTCATTGCGCCGGCAACTGTAATGGTACGGCTACTGCGGCACCTACGGGAGGAACGGGAGCTTATACCTACAGCTGGAACACCGGGGCTCTTACCTCCGGAATAGTAGGATTATGTGCGGGCAGTTATACCTGTACGGTGAAAGATGCACATGGATGCAGCGGCACACAAATCGTATCTATCACTCAACCGCTTGTATTATCTGCATCGGTTGGTGGATCAACCACCACTTGTGGAAACTGTCAGGGATCTGCTACCGTATCTGTTAGCGGCGGGACTCCTGGATATACTTATTCCTGGAATACCATACCATCACAAAGCAATCCTACGGCAACAAGTCTTTGTGTCGGATCTTATACCTGTACGGTTACCGATGCCAACGGTTGTATCACAACGGTAGTTGCTACCATTACGCAAACTGTTAATATCAGTATTACCAGCAGCGCCAACAACCTTACCTGTCATAATATATGTAATGCGAGTGCTTCGGCAAATGCAACAGGAGGAACACCACCTTACACCTATTCCTGGAATTCCATTCCGGCTCAAACAGGGCAGAATGCAATCAATCTATGTGCCGGCACCTATTCTGTAACCGTTGACGACGTAAATGGCTGTTTTAGCAGTGCAGGTGTTACGTTTACCAATCCACCTTTGTTAAGTCCCTCGGTAAGCGAATTAAATACGAGCTGTAACGGATTATGCAATGGAAGTGCTTCCGCATCTGTTACCGGCGGTACCGGTGCATACAGCTATTCATGGACTCCGGGCGGGCAGACAACAAGTAGTGTCAGTGCGCTTTGTGCAGGCACATATACACTGGATGTAAAAGATGCAAATGGTTGCGATTCGGTTCAAACATTTAACGTAACGCAACCGGCAGCCATTCTCCCTCATCCGTCTATCACTACACCATCAACCTGTGCTGCCTGCGACGGAGCCCTTTCCGTAGCCCCTACAGGAGGTACCTCACCGTATACATATTCATGGGCAGGCGGTCAGCTAACCTCCACCATTAACGGATTATGTGCAGGATCTTATACAGTAACCATTCACGATAATTCAGGATGTGATACAGTAGTAAAAATAACCTTAAGCAGTCCAAGCGGCCCTTCTGCAGTTATGTCGTTTACACCTACCAGTTGTTCAGGAGCTTGTGACGGTACGGCAACAGCAGTAGTTTCCGGCGGAACAGCACCTTATACGTATAGCTGGTCACCGGGCGCTCCTACAGGTGGAAGCACAACACATATTACGGCCCTTTGTGCCGGCACTTACACCATACAGGTAATTGACCATATAGGATGTACTATTCTGGATCCGATAACGGTAACACAACCGCTTCCTCTTACCCTTACTCCTACTGTAACTAATGTGAGTTGCGGAGGTGCAAACGACGGAAGTATTAAAGTGGTAGCATCGGGCGGAACAGTGCCATATACGTATACCTGGAACACCGGCCAAACGACATCGGTTATCAGCGGTTTATCACCCGGCAATTACACCATTACCGTTACAGATGTCAATAATTGTAATACAAGTGCCATTTACACTATCACCCAACCGGCAGTTCTGAATGTATCCATAACTACCATCAATGTTTCCTGTAACGGGTTGTGTAATGGATCAGCAACGGCAGTTCCAACAGGTGGTAGCGCTCCTTATACCTATTCCTGGTCAACAGGAGCTACCGCTTCAAACATTACCAATCTTTGTCCTGGAACATATACAGTTAAAGTAACTGATATGTTTGGTTGCAGCCAGTCACAAACCTGTACCATAACCCAACCAACTGTTCTTTCTTCTTCCATAACAGCTACGAATGCTACTTGTTTTGGTGTTTGTAACGGAACAGCATTTATTGCGCCGGTAGGTGGCACACCTCCTTATACTTATATGTGGGCTCCCGGAAGTCAAACCAATGACACAATTATCGGTTTATGCGCAGGAGCATATAGTGGAACGACAACCGACTCAAAGGGTTGTACATCGGTATCCAATACGAATATCACAGAGCCTACCGCATTAGCTATCACCATGAGTTCGGTGAATGCCACCTGTAATGGATCCTGTAACGGATCGGCCACAGCAGTTGTAACAGGAGGAACCGGACTTTATACTTATTCCT
>JABDCB010000038.1 GCA_013288325.1 Bacteroidota bacterium | reverse complement strand
TCCACTTCTTCGCTGTATTGCTGAGCCACCCGGGTAAACATTTCTTCCAGTTTGTTTACTTCTTCTCCCACTTTGATGAGTGAAGACATGCGTTTTCCGAAAATCTTATACTCTGCAATGGCGCTGTGCAGAGGACGGCCCTTGAAAATGATTTCTTTGCGTATCGGCTCTATCGCCGATTCAATGGGGTAGAAGCCGATCATTTTGCCAACCAACTCCAGCGCATTGGTCAGATTGGCTTTGGAGCTGATGAGCAGACTCATGGAATTGCAAAAACGGGCTATGTATATTTTACGGATCATTTCACCGAAGAGGGGAAGACGCAGAATTATTTTGGAGGAATATTTCCGGAACCAGAGTCGTTTTCGTTGCAGGATAAGGAATAAGATGAAAGTCACAAGGGATAAAAGCCCGGGGAGGAAATAATGGGATACTACTTTGGACAGATGGATGACAGCCTTGGTAAGTCCGGGTAACTCCCCTTTAAAACGTTTGAACAGTTCTTCAAACATGGGCACCACCACATTCAGCATAAACACCATGGCGGCAACCGCTACCAGGGTAACAATGGCCGGGTAAGAAAGCGCGCTTACGAGCTGACGTTTGAGCTTGGTTTTGCGGGCAAAGAATTTACTGAGCTCCAGCAATGTTTCATTCATCTTTCCGGCTTCTTCTCCTATCTGCATGCTGTAATACTCGTAGTCGGAAAACTTTTCCGTTTTCTTCAACGATTCAGAGAAGGAGTCTCCTTCCATGATATCCTTGCGGATGGTATCAATCAGCAGCTTATCTTTTTTATGGTCAAATGACTCAGCCAGCAACTCCAGCGCGCTTTGAATGTCAATTCCCGCAGCCAGCAGTGTGCAGAGTTCTGAATAGAACTGTTCTTTCTTTTTGTCGGGGAAGCCACGCTCCAGAAATTTGATGTCTTTGTTGAGCAGATCGGCAATGGAATTCCCGTCCCCGGTTTTATCGGGAATGCGTTGTGCCGTGTAGGCCTTTATCGCTTTCAGATCAATCCCAGCCATTGCGTTCGTTTAAAACCTGGTTGATAATGCCATCGGCACCATATTCTTTGCGAATAATAACGGATTGTTTTTCTCCCTGCAGATCCATGCGGAAGCTGGTATAATCAATCTGTTTGCCTGGATCGGTCTGCGCGATATGTTGATACATAAATTGCAGACTATCATTTTTTACCCGGAAGGTGTCCTTCAGATCGTCAGTAGTGATTCTCAGCACAAAGTCGGGATGAAATTCATAACGAATGGAGTGTTCTTTTTTAATGCAATTGATACCCTGATCGGCTAGCGTGACGGAAGAAGACAGTGAAATATCTTTCTTCAGCACACCCTGAAAAGTACAGGCTTCGTTCATGATGCCGGCATTTTCCTTATAGGCATAATATTGTTTCATGGTGAATTCATACCCCACAAACCCCGCACCAATCACCAGGGTAGAGATGACCATGGCAATCAGTACTTCCAGCAGTGTAAATGCATGCAGGCGTTTCATGGGGTCAATGCTTGTCTTGTTAATTCCGAATGCTCGGCAACCGTTTTACCTTGTTCGTTTAATGCGACGAGTTTAAGCTGATATAATTTTTCCGCACCGGCATATGCCACCACCGTTTTCCGGATGGTTAACTCATTCACTTTAATTTCTTCATTCAGCATGCGGTTGTTTTGGGTTGCATCCAGAGCCATTTTATCCAGAAGCAGTTCCGCTCTTAATTTCTGAGATCCGTTGTCGGAACCCAATACATTGCCATATACACTGGCGCCAATGCCTACACTGATCATAATTACGATCATCGCAGCCAGGGCTTCCGGCAGCAGAGAGGCTTTGAGGTATGTTGTTTTTAATCCAGCCATTTTGCAATCCGTTTGTCAACAATGGACGAATCTTTCATGATCACAATGCCTGCATATTCAACGGGCAGCTTGCTCACATCAATGGTAGCATCCAGCAAATGATTTTCATACACGGCAGAAGGGGTACGCAATACAAACTTGTTGGTGAAGACAGAACCATATACCGAGCCTTTCAGATCGAGGGTTCCGCAACTGAATACCTGTCCATATACCACTGCTTTTTTTGATATGCTGATGTCTACCTGTTTCCTGGTATCAGCCCCATCCTGCCAGGCAAACAACACACCCAGACAGGTGGCCTCTTCATTTAACACCATGCGGATTACATTTTTTGATTTTTTGTTCCGGCAAACAGATAAAACGCTGGGGTATGCAAGGCGGCAATTTTTTCCTGCCACCAGCGAATCGCTGGCAAAAGCCTGGAGGCTGCCTGAGAAATCTTCTTCCAGGATAATTTTGGGAGCATAAAGCAATACATCCGTCAGTTTGGAAGAGGCTTTGACGGTGATGGACACCGAAGAGATGATAGCCATATTGCCGCGAAGGAATTTATGATCCAGCACTACGGGAACGGAACTGGTATACAACAGCGTTGGTTCAAAGAAAGAACGCTGCATGGAATCCTTTGCCAATAAAAATGAAATATCCTGTAAGCTGTCTGACTTCAGCCATTTCCCTTCGCTGATGTTTTGAATACGTTCCAGCAGGCTCTTGCTTATTTTGGGAAGTCTCTTTTCGCTTTTTAAAACCTTCCCATCTACAAACTGAGAGCCGTGAAAATTCTTTCCTTCGATAAAAGCTCTTTCAATCCCCGCTTTAGGTAAATAGCAATTGCCTTTGAGAATAGTTTCTCCACTCAGGGAAAGACGTTTGTCCATATCTGTCAGATAAAGGGCCATGCTATCCTTTTGGTTAGCGGCAGAACCGATAAGGACAATTTTCTCTTCCCGTGCATTTTTAGAAAAGGCTTTGGAGACGGCGATATCGAAAAGTCCCCAGGATTTTTTCTCGAGATAAACTGAATCTGTGTTATTACCAAAGAGATCGATTGTTTTAGGAACATCGGGCAGGATCAGAGCCTGGCTGGACATGAGCAGTTCTATTCCGGAGCGGGCATTGCGTATAAGTCTGTTGCTTTCAAAAGCTTTCTCGTTTTGAGCCCTGCTGGTAAAAGCAATAAATACAATGGCGAAACCTGATAAGCCGATCAGGAAGGAAATAAAAATGGCATATATGAGGGCACCTGCTCTGAGCATTATTTCTGAGTGCTGGAAGGGGAGTCATCATTACTCCCGGTAGAATTTCTCTTTTCCTTTTTACTGGCTGAGCTGTTGACCGGTTTGTCTTGTTGATTTTTTTTATCCCTATGAAACAGCTTATGAAACTTCTCCCGAAGAGTCGGTTTCTTTTTTATGTTGCCATTAGCGGGTTCGGGTGATTTTTTATTTGGACCGGACTCCTTCGGGTGACTTTCTTTTTTGTTTGTAGCTTTCTCTTTTCTCGCCTCTTTTGTCTTTTTTGCAGCAGGCACTACTTCCTTGTCATCGGCATATACTCTGGAGTCGGTAAGAACACCATTGGTGTAGGTCGCCATTTTTCCGTTTAGTTTTCCGTGGCTGTATTCGGCTTCCAGAACGGGTCTTCCTGTTTCATCAAAGGATCGGAAGGCTCCGTGTCGTAGTCCCCTTCTCCAGTTAACAATCTCCATGATCTTTCCGTTTTCAAACCAACTGATCCATTGTCCGTCTTTAAGGCCCTTGTAAAATTTTCCTTTTTCCTTCAGGTTGTTGTTGAGATAAAAAGCAGCATACGTACCGTTCAGCAGTTTGCCGTCATACCCACCGGTAGTAGATAAAATTTTGTTGGTAGAATACCAGAAATAGATCAGAGACTTCTGAGCAGGAAATGTTTCCTTTTTAGAAAGGACATCGAATTTGATGGTGGAATTATTGGTATTGACTGTTAACGTATATGATTTTTTTTCTTTGAAACTATCCTGTGCATAATTCTCATGTGTGGAAAAGAGAAGTATTAACAGAAAGAAAAGATTGAAAAATAAGTTCATCAATGTGTGGATTGAATTACATGAATGGGTTGCTAAAGTATTGAAATAAATTATTCAGGAAGCACATTGTAAACTATTATTTGGTTAAATAAAAACGTACAAACCTCTCTTCGTGAAAAAGGAATGTGTTTAGCGATGTCAACTGAATTAAAATCATTGTGTTATGGAAATTGAAATCGTGAAATAAGCACTGTTAGTCTGAAAAGCACGTCAAAAAAGGCTTTCAAGGCTCATGATAAGTTAATTCGAATAAAAAAAAATCACAAGGGTGAGACAATTTGCTTTTTTATATTCTACATAAACGCGGAATATCTTACATGTGTAAGAATTATTTACAAAGCGGGCTGTCTGTTTTTCGATGAATTAATATTTCATCATTGGCGTGTAAAGAATATCGTAATTCTTTCAAATAATTCTTCACAATGTTTGTATGTAATGAATTATTTAGTCTACAATTGCAGCCTTGAATTTTTCCAACGCAAACTCTTAGTAAAATAATTTGTACGATGATCAGAGAAATAATTCATAAAACATTTCCGGTGTTTAGGAGTCATATTGTTTGTTCCCTTGTTTTGATAATAATGTGTGGCTCACTAAGTGAGTTGCAAGCACAGAATTATAATTTCAGCTTTTCTCAAAGCCAGCAAGCTTATAATTGTCTTGCGTCAGGAACCTATGCCTTGCCTAAGGGGCAAAATTGGACTCAGCGGAATATCCATACTTCAATCGGGTTTCATTTTAGCTACAATGGTGGATCTTATGATTCAATTTGTCTGAAACTGGAGGGCCAGGTTTCTTTTGATGGAACATTACAGAATTGCATCTCTTTAGGTAGGGACTTAAGATACAAAGCGGATACCGCTGGAAATTTTTCCTATATACGTTATCAGACCATTGGCTCTATTGGGCAAAGAATATTCATGCTTGAATTTTCCAAGATTGGAATGGAGTCAGACCCTAGAGAGTATATCAATGTGCAGCTTTGGTTATATGAGCAAGCAGGGGAAATAGAGCTTCATTATGGGCCGAATTCCTATGCGGTCGCTAAGGACTCATCCTCTATGATTGTTGTTGGAGCGTTAAGTTTTCAACAAACGGCGCCACAAAATGGATATCTGATATATGGAAATCCATCGCATGCTCAGGGAGCAACGATGTCGGCTCCTAATAGTTTTCACTTTCTTACCGGAATACCTGCAAATGGAACTGTTTACACGTTAACGTCAGTTCAATAAATAGGATTGAGATGAAAGAAATTAGGAATAAGCGTTTTTGTGGTTGGTATCTCTGTCTGGCACTAATGCTGTGGGTTGGTTCCATTAAAGCCACCACCATTTCTTCCAGAGCTGGCAGTGGCAACTGGTCAGATACAGCTCATTGGAGCCCAGCACAGATACCTACTTCCTCCGATTCTGTAATAATTAGTACCGGAAATTCAATTACGGTTGGGTACTATTCAAATTGTGGAAGTATAAACATTCAATCCGGAGCCACGCTTTCTATTACTGGATACTCTCTGACTGTATATGGGAACTTTCACCTGGATGGATACATAACTGGTAATTTCTATTTGGAATTAGTTGGCACTAACAAACATATGAACGGTAGCGCCACATTTAATTTTCCGGGCAAACTCTATATTACAAGTAATTATACCATCGATAATGGATTTACCATTGCAGGGACTGGCCTGATGGAAATTTTCGGGGCCATTACCATCACTAATTACGGATCAGTAGAAACTAATATCACGTTTAGTGGAACAGGCGGTACCTGGGTAAATGGAACTAATAGCTTTTTGACATTTGATTATGATGCAGTAGGCAGTTTTACACTGAATGCTTCTGCTATCGGGAATACTGTCCTTTATACTTGGGCATCCTATTATATATGGCCTTCTTCCGCAGGTTATTATAATCTGTATCTCAAAATGGGGAATCCTAAACAGCTTACTAGCAATGTTCAAGTAAACAATGATTTTTACACTGAAGTGCACAACTTCGATGGAAATGGAGATACACTCTCGGTTAAGGGGAATGCCTGGATTGAAGCTACGACGGTAAATTCAACTATTAATTTCAACGGAAGTGGGACCCAGAATCTTTATAACAATGCGGGGATAAGCTTTAATAATCTTTCTGTTTCGGGCACAAGTACAGTCATTGTCAATTATGCTGGCATGCTGTTGCATAGTTTAACATTAAACTCCGGAAGCATAGATGCCGGTGTGGGTTATAATTGGTATATATCAGGTAATTGGACAAATAATGGAGGTGCTTTTGTCTACCATAATGGAACCACAACATTTAATAGTACAAGCCCTGTTAGTATATCACGCTCAGTTAGTGGAACAAATCTTTTTTACAATACCACCTTTGCCGGCTCAAGCACTGTTTCCCTCGCGAATGATATCAAAATTGCCAATAGTCTTGTTTTATCATCCGGGACACTGAGTGCCTTATCATCTAATATATTACTTGGAGCAAACTGGAGCAATACAGGTGGAACCTTTTCACCGGGAACCGGAACCGTAGAAATTAATGGTTGCTGGACAAGCACCACCTTATCTAAATCTTCCGGTTCCGAACAGTTTTATAATCTGGTGGACTCTATTCCCACTTATACTACCACAGTCTCTTGTCCAATAAATGTCGCAAACAATCTTACAGTTTACTCCGCTACAACATGGAGTACGGGGTCACATCCCATTTATCTGGGCGGCAACTGGACCAATAACGGCACCTTTACAAACAGTACGGGTTCACTCATTGTCCTCAATGGCTCCGGTAGCCAGACTATCAACAAAGGATCAGGTACGGAGACTTTTAGAAAACTGACTGTGAATAAGGGTGGAGGAACAGTAACTCTTAATTGCCCTCTGACAGTTCCGGATACCTTAAGACTTACTAGAGGCTCCGTAGTCACCACTTCCACCAATATCCTTAAGCTCAACAACGGAACCGGATTCATCGGAGGCTCCGACTCTTCTTATGTGTCAGGCCCCATGGATAAGGTGGGCAACTCTGCCTTCACTTTTCCGCTTGGAAGCACCAGTCTTTCAACGGGAGCCTACCATCCGCTTACCATCACCGCTCCATCTTCCACAACGGATGAGTTTGTTGCGCAGTATTATCCTACGGGTCAAACGTATGGAACTACCCGGGCCGATTCTATTGAGGGAATAAGCGCTTGTGAATATTGGACGCTCAATCATATGGCGGGAACTTCATCTGTGTCGGTTGGTCTTAATTTTAATACCAATTGCCCGGTGCAGGGCAATGCCAATATATCCCTGGCAAGCTGGAACGGAACCACATGGTTGGACCGGAACGGTACCAAATCATTTGGTAACTGGCCCAAGGGAAGTGTTACGATGACAAGTCCCATGTCTGTCAGTGGCTTGGTTCCCTTTGCATTGATCTATAAACAAATAACCGGAGGTTATGCCGAACTGAAACGCAAACTGGATGGAGGATACTTTATCGTTCCTAAAGGAACCCTCTATTTCAAATTTGATGATGAATATAATTCAGGAAGTCCTCATTTGACCTACCAATTGTACAATGGCTCCAGACAGGATTTGTCTGCAAGTCTTATTTCGTATGATCCGGCATCGAGTAATCCGGTTACTATTTATGGCGACAACCGCTTTGGGCTTGATATGGCTACATCGGGAGGAGCTTTATCCAGCGGGTATTATGTATTGGAAGTTACGAATGAAAAATCGGAGAAACGATATTTAAGGGTGAAGATGCCTTAGAAAAAAGGATTTGATAAGCTATAAAGGATGAGCACGTTGAATACAACAGCAGGAAACAGCAAGGCAATCAGGTTTATGACCTGGGTTTGTTTTGTTATTCTGTTTTGTTCAAACTCCATGCACGCAACGACCATTTCCTCCAGAGGGGGAAGTGGTAACTGGTCGGATACTGCGCATTGGAGCCCTGCTCAGATCCCAACCACTTCGGATTCTGTTATTATTACTTCCGGTAATAACATGACGATTTCCGGATATAACGCATATGCTAAAGGTCTCAATGTTCAATCGGGGGCTACTCTAACAAATAAGAACACGTTGACTTATGCATTGAATTTGTATGGAAATTTAAAGGTAGATGGGACTTATTCTTGCGGGGGAGTGACTTATGAAACCCAGGTAGGTTTTTACGGAGCCGGCTCCCACATTTGCGGTGGTGGTACTATTTCAACCACATACAATTGTTATTTCTGTATTCGAGCTAATGTAAGCATTGATGCAGGAACAACAACCAGTGGAGCGATTGATTTTATACTCTATGGAGCTGTGACTCTTCTCAATAACGGATCGGTTACATCTATCAGCGGTGCATATGGAATTTCATTTAATGGTGGAGGAGGCGGGACATGGACTCAAGGTGTCAATTCGTATTTTGGCGGACATGGTATAGGAGGTCCTAATTCAGGGACGTTAGACGCTTCGGCAAGCGGAAACACGGTTGAGTACAGTTATTCCAATGCCTCCATATACCAGGCAAGCCCGGGATATTATAATTTGAAAATATCGGGCAGCGGTAATTCTCCTGTATTGGCGGGTAATATTCAGGTTCTGGGCGATTTCACAATCGTTTCCGGAGGAATGACAGCCAGCAGTTATATCATTTCATTAAAAGGCAATTGGTATAACTATGGAACAGCCTATACCAATGCCGGTCAGCCCAAAATGAATTTTAACGGAACGGGAACACAAACGATTTATAAAAGTTCAACAGCAGAATACTATAATGACTTTACATTGTCTGGCACCAGTACTGTTACCCCACCTTTAGGAGGGCTTGAGGTAAATAATCTCATCATAAATTCCGGGGCTACGTTCGACATGGGAAGTGCCAGTTTGCTTGAAGTATATGCTAACTGGACTAACTACGGGACTTTTATCCCACGTACAAGTATTACTTATTTGTGTCCTTATGTTGGGTATACTGACACCGTGTATAACTCACATGGAACCGAGACTTTTTTCAATCTTGGGAAACTAAACCCTGGAACAACCAAATTCAAATCTAACATAAAAGTAACCAGTACTACCTCTGTTTCGGGTGTTCTTGGATTTAGTATCGGAGCTGGCACCGTGGATGCTGGTAATTTCTCCGACACAATTTCGGTTGCAGGAAACTGGCTTGATAATGGAACATTTATTCCGGGCAATTCTACTGTCATTTTAACGGCCAGCTGGGCCAGTCGTTACATATCAAAACCCTCCGCCCCGGAAACTTTTTACAATCTGATCAATAGCACTTCTGCATGGACTACACTTTACTATTCAATAAGTTGTGCTAATAATCTCGTTATAAATGGAACTGAGATGGTGCAGAATGGAGGATCCAGTATTTCGGTTGGCGGAAATTTAAGCATTGGTTCAGGTGCGACTCTATATGGCTATGCCCAGCTTATTACCCTGGGAGGTAACTGGACCAATAACGGTACATATTACTGCACTACGGGCTCTCAAGTTATTCTCAATGGCTTGGGTACTCAGACTATCAATAAAGGTTCCGGAACCGAGACCTTTCGCAAACTGACTGTGAATAAGAGTGCGGGAACGGTTACCTTGAATTGTCCGCTTAATATTCCCGATACACTTCACCTCATCCGGGCTCAAATTGTAACCACTTCTACCAATCTTCTAAGCCTCAATAATGGTACTGGTCTTGTTGGAGGCTCTGATACAGCTTATGTTTCCGGTGCAATGGGGAAATACGGAAACACTGCCTTCACCTTCCCACTCGGAAGCACAGCCTTGACCACAGGGGCCTACCATCCGCTTTCTATTACGGCTCCATCCGCTACAACGGACGAATTTGTTGCGCAATATTATCCTACGGGTCAAACGTATGGAACTACCCGGGCCGATTCCATTGAGGGAATAAGCAGTTGCGAATATTGGACCCTTAATCATACTGCGGGGACTTCAACTGTTTCCGTGGGTCTTAACTTCAATACCAATTGTCCGGTACAAGGAAATGCCAATATATCCCTGGCAAGCTGGAACGGAACCACATGGCTGGATCGGAACGGTACCAAATCATTTGGCAACTGGCCCAAGGGGAGTGTAACGATGACAAGTCCCATGTCTGTCAGTGGCTTGGTTCCCTTTGCATTGATCTATAAACAAATAACCGGAGGTTATGCCGAACTGAAACGCAAACTGGATGGAGGATACTTTATCGTTCCTAAAGGAACCCTCTATTTCAAATTTGATGATGAATATAATTCAGGAAGTCCTCATTTGACCTACCAATTGTACAATGGCTCCAGACAGGATTTGTCTGCAAGTCTTATTTCGTATGATCCGGCATCGAGTAATCCGGTTACTATTTATGGCGACAACCGGTTTGGACTGGATATGTCCACTTCAGGGGGAGCTTTATCCAGCGGGTATTATGTATTAGAAGTGACCAATGAGAAATCGGAGAAAAGATATTTAAGGGTGAAGATGCCTTAGAAAAAGAGAATTGATACAAAATCGAAGATGAGCACGTTGAACAACACAACAGGAAACAACAAAGCAATCAGGTCTATGACCCGGGTTTGCCTTGTTATTCTGTTTTGTTCAAACTACGTGCATGCTACCACTATTTCTTCCAGAGGCACTTCCGGTAACTGGACAGATACTGCCCAATGGACACCGGCTCAAATTCCTTTGGCCGGAGATAGCGTAGTTATCACAAACGGATCCATGATCTCAGTCACAAGTAATGTTGCTGCAAAGAGTATAAGGGTACTGAACGGAGGCGATCTGCCTCAATATTCAAACACCATTACACTCACAGGTACTCTTCAGCTTGATGCCACCGGAAGATATGCATCAAACTCCGGGGCGAATGTGGTCTTTTCAGGAACTGGAAATATGTATTTATCCGGGTTGTTTAATACCAATACAATTGCCGGAAACTTTACACTCAACAGCGGGACCTTAATTATACGATCAGGAACCGTATTTGCAACTTATTTTTCCGGTGCATTTATTCTTAGTGCGGGAACGGTTCAAAATAATGGCGATTTGACTTTCAATAGTGCCACTACCTGCATAACCCTGGCGAGCGGATCTACCTGGATTCAGGAAGCAGGATCAAGATTAGTGGTTTATTGCAATATTACCGGTTCAGGAAGTCTGGATGCATCCGGTGCTGCAAACAATTTTGCCTATTATGGAAATAGCGGTGGGAGTATATTTCCGTCTATCTCTTCCTATGCTAATTTGTATCTGGGAGGTGGCGGAACATATCAAATTAATTCAAATACGACTCTATCTGGTAATTTCATTATCGCTTATACCTCTTCTGTGGTTAGTTTTAATGGAAACGGGTACACCCTTCATATTGCCGGTAACTTCAGGGATGACAATGTTTCAGGCACGGTCACGAATGCTGTTTTCGATTTTAACGGTTTCGGGTCGTGTTCCATCACTTCAGATGGTTATCGTTCTTCGATAACAATCCCCAATGTGACTATTTCCGGATCAGAGACGCTGACCCTCGCAGCGAATTTAGTCGTTCCCGGTGATTTAAATCTGAATGCAGGAACCCTGAGTGTAAGCTCGTCCGATTATAGCTTAACGGTAGGCGGGAACTGGACCAATAACGGAGGATCTTTTTGGGCGGATTATAGCAGCACCGTAACATTTAATCCTCCCACAGGAACGTCTGTTGTCCTCAAACGTACAGTTCCGGGCAATGATCGTTTTGCGTACCTTAATTTTTCTGGTGCCGGAACAGTTACTATTACTGATACGTTAAGGGTTGGCTATAATATTACTATCTCATCAGGAACCGTAAATGCATCCACTTCTGAAATTCGTCTTTGGTATGGATGGAATCGTACCGGAGGTGTTTTCAACGCGGGCACAAGCACCGTAAAGCTTTGCAGAGCAGGACCTACTCTTTGTCAGATTGCCAGCTCCGGTGGTTCCGAGACCTTTTATAATCTGGTTGATTCCACCTCAACCAATACAGGCAGTACCACATGTGCTGTTACTTGTCTGAATAATTTCACCATCATGACGGGTACGACATTTACCATGGGGGGCGCTTTAACCGTAAATAATAATGTAGTTATTAATTCTGGTGGCACGTTAAACGCTGCTTCTTATGCTTTAACAGTTAGCGGAAACTGGACCAACAACAGCACCATCAATAACCTGACGAATGTGAATATCACATTCAATGCCTCCTCCGGAACACAAACCATTTCCAAAGCGGGTGGGGCAACCGAATATTTTAACAACGTGACAGTGGCCGGAGGAGGAACGGTTTTGCTGGCTGCTCCTGTATCAACTTCAGGTAATCTTACTATAAATTCGGGATCTCTGGATGTAAGCTCTTCCAATTATAGTCTTTCCGTTGTCGGAAATTGGAATAATACCGGAGGTACATTTATACCCCAATCCGGAACCGTTTATTTCTCTCCGTCAGGTACAAGTACCGTATCAAAAACAGGAGGTTCTGAAGTTTTTTATGGCATTTCTAAAACAGCTTCCGGTACATTCAAATTGGCCTCTAATATAAGTATAGGGGCAGGCGGACTGGCTATCAATAACGGAACAATTGATGGAGGCTCGGCATCCGATACTTTATTTATAAGCGGAGATTGGAATGATAATCATGCTTCGGGTTGGGGAAGTTTCACTCCTGATAACGGTACTGTAGTATTTCAAAAAGCCGGAACACAGTATATAAATAGCTCAGACGGTCAGGAGCAATTCAATAATATCTGGATTAATAATCCATCAGGTACTACGCGATTAACGATATACCCTCAGATATGGGGCAATCTGACGGTGGGCGCTACAGCAACATTTGATGCATATACCAGCACGGAACTTAGTTTGAATGGTAACTACACAAATAACGGAGGCACATTTATACCTCATTTATGTTGTTTTGTAATGAGGGCTAATGGCAAGATAGGGAAGCCGGGAGGGACAGAAAATTTCTATCAGTTCCAGTTGGTAGCTCCCGGTGGAACAACCACCCTTACATCCAATATTACAGTATCCAACTTGTTTTACATTCAATTCGGTACACTAAAAGATTCATCATTCAATATTACTGTATCAGGAATCTGGCAAAACACCGGCGGGTTTTTTAATCCCGGAACCGGCACCGTGATTTTTAACGGTGCAGGAATTCAGACGATAACCCGGTACGCTGCTCCGGAGACATTTAATAACATCCTGAAAAACAATACCGGATATTTAGAGCCGGAAGTAAATATTACCTGCACTGGTAATTTAATTTGCAGTGCCGGGAGAATAGATGCCACTGGTTTTAACAGCACTTTTTTTGTTCAAGGCAACTTCGATATTACTTCTACCGAATTTATTCAGCGCCATGGAATGGTTGTAATGAATGGTTCCGGAACACAAACGATTGCAGGAACGGCCACTTATCCGTTTTATAATCTGATGGTCAATAAGCCATCGGGAATCCTGCAACTCAATTCGCTTGCATCTGTTTCGGATACATTATGGCTGAAAAAAGGAGAAGTCACCACTACATCCACCAATATTTTAAAGGTACTTAGCGGAGCCACCGTTATAGGCGGTGGTGATACGGCCTATATTTCCGGCCCCATAGACAAAGTCGGCAACTCTGCCTTCACCTTCCCACTCGGAAGCACAGCCTTGACCACAGGGGCCTATCATCCGCTTTCTATTACGGCTCCATCCGCTACAACGGACGAATTTGTTGCGCAATATTATCCTACGGGTCAAACGTATGGAACTACCCGGGCCGATTCCATTGAGGGAATAAGCAGTTGCGAATACTGGACCCTTAATCATATTACGGGAACTTCATCTGTTTCGGTAGGCCTTAATTTCAATACCAACTGCCCGGTGCAGGGCAATGCCAATATATCCCTGGCAAGCTGGAACGGAACCACATGGTTGGACCGGAACGGTACCAAATCATTTGGCAACTGGCCCAAAGGAAGTGTAACGATGACAAGTCCCATGTCTGTAAGTGGCTTGGTTCCCTTTGCATTGATCTATAAACAAATAACCGGAGGCTATGCCGAGCTAAAACGCAAACTGGATGGAGGATACTTTATCGTTCCTAAAGGGACCCTCTATTTCAAATTTGATGATGAGTACAATTCAGGAAGTCCTCATTTGACCTACCAATTGTACAATGGCTCCAGACAGGATTTGTCTGCAAGTCTTATTTCGTATGATCCGGCATCGAGTAATCCGGTTACTATTTATGGCGACAATCGCTTTGGACTGGATATGTCCACTTCAGGAGGAGCTTTATCCAGCGGGTATTATGTATTGGAAGTGACCAATGAAAAATCGGAGAAAAGATATTTAAGGGTGAAGATGCCTTAACATAATAAGTATTGAGAAATGATTTTGAACTGTCTTTATAAAGTAATGAATAACAAACAAAAACAAATAGTATGAATAAAATAATTCTGGGATTGGCTCTTGTAATAATGATAGGCTGTTGTGCCTTTACCGTAATCTACGTAAAAAAGGGGGCGCCAAAAATAGCTTATGTAGAGCTGGAATCGGTATACAACGATTTTGAGTTGAAAAAAGAACTGGAAGTTAAAATAACCACTGTTCAGAATCTGAGAAAAAATATTCTCGATAGTCTGAAGTTACAGTTGAGCGCTTTATCTAACAGATATTCTGTAAAAAAGGATGAACAGACAGCCAGGGAGTTTGAAGCCAGGAAGCAGGAATATTATCAGAAAGAAAAAGAATTTACCGAAAACAATGCCCGCACATCTAAAAGCTATACCGATCAGATATGGAAACAGCTGAATCAGTATGCAAAAGACTATGGAAAAGAGCAGGGGTACACTTACATTTTGGGATATGACGGACAAGGAGCGCTCCTTTACGGGCAGGATGCTGTGAATGTAACAGATGCCATGAAAAAATATGTAAACATTCGCTATAAAGGCGGGGTAAGCAAATAGAAACATGATGAAAAGAATTTTGATTTTTAGTGGACTGGGGATACTGTTGCTGGCCTGTGGTCGCCCATCTCCTGTGCGGCCCGATGTATTCATAAAGAAAGTGGAAACTGCGGGCTCCGGTCTGCTGATGAAAAAAGAAATTGCTAATGTGATGTTCTCCGTTCAGTATAAACCGGTGGACTATATTCTTTCAAAGGAGCTGATGAATCATTCCCTTATTTCTTCAGATTTAGAAAAGCGAAGGAAACAGTTGGATGGTTATCGTTATTTCACTTTTCGTGTGAAGGGAAAGGATGAAAAGGATCCTGTTCGTATCGGTACCCTTTCTCAGGAAGAATATGATCAAAAACAAGGATACCTGAGTTCTGATATTCAGCGTGATTTTTTACTGGTAGAAGGAAAGGATAGTGTTCCCTGTTCAATTTGTCATTATGAAAAAACGTATGGATTGTCGCCATTCGTAACGTTGGTGCTTGCTTTTAAAGATTCGGAAAATAGGAATAAAGAAGATAATGAATTAAGTTTTTTATACCAGGATCATGTATTTGGTGCCGGTAATATCTGGATGAAAATATCAACCGGTGATTTAAAAGATATTCCAACTGTCAATTTTAATTAGCATGAATATGAAAAAGAAAATTGCAAAGATTATTGCAGCCTACCTGGCATTGACGATGTTTTTTGAAATCGTTTCGCCTACGGTTGCTTTAGCCATAACCGGCGGACCCAGTCAGGTGGAGTTCGAAAGTTTCGAGCCGGCCAATACAACACAAATGGTAGATCCCTTTACCGGAGATTTTAATTACAACATTCCTCTTATGACCGTACCGGGCCCCAATGGAGGTTATCCTATCAACCTGGCTTATCATGCTGGTATTCATCCTGATCAGGAGGCCAGTTGGGTGGGTCTTGGATGGAATATCAACGCCGGTGAAATAAACCGTCAGATGAGGGGTTTACCCGATGAGTTTAACGGAGAACTAGTGACAAAGACGCTGAGTTTTCGGCCAAACTATACGCTCAGTGCAAGGTTTGGCACGGAAACCGGTATTTCTGAAATACTGGGTTTTCGTTTCCTTTTAGGAGTAGGTTGGGATGCTGAAGTTTATTATAACAACTATAAGGGACTGGGGCTTGCTCTGGGTTTCGGGGCTTCCAAACAATTGAGCTATGCTTCTTCAAAACTCAATTTGGGACTCAATTTTACCATGGATTCTCAGAATGGTAGTGGATTGAATTCTACCATTGCTGCAAGCGGATACGGAGCCGACGTACAAAGTAGTGTTGGTTTCAATTCAAGAGATGGACTTTCCAGTTTGGGTGTTGGATTAGCAACGCAGCAAATGGGCAAAATTCCTTCTGTGGGTTACGGTTTTAATTTTTGCATGCCGGCATATCTTCCTTCCATTCCTGTGAGTATGATTGGTGGTGATGAAAATATTGATGCTACTCTGGGAGGAGAAGTAACTGGTGTGCACCCTGCCCTGAACATCAACGCCAGTCTGAGTGTGCAGAAGGTGTATCAGACAACACAGCAGATTCCGGCTTTCGGATATATGAATTCAGAAAACAGCCCTTCCAGTCCGACTACCTATAAATTGATGGATTATAACAAAGACAAAGATGGCCCGGTAGCCAAAGAAGCTCCTTTTATGCCTCTTCCCATATTTACCAATGACGTTTATTTTGCCAAGGCACAAGGCATGGGTACTTCCTTCCGGCCTTATCGTTCTGATTTGGGAGTGCTTACCGAACCATCCATGAACAATACCTTTCTGGGTGAAGAAGCTTCTATTGAAGTGGGTTTGGGGAATGTTTCGCATGATGGTGTAAATGCCACACTCAGTTATACTTCGCAATATTCCGGCCAGTGGACCGATAAATGGGATGACATACAAAATACCTTTGGATTTAAAGGCGAGGACATAACACAACCGGACCTTTTTGAACCCTTCTATTTCAAATCTCCTCAGGATCTGGCAACAGAAACCCTGGATGAAACATCCCGTTTTCAGCAAAATGCTATTTCTGATTTTGCGCTTACTATGGATTACGAAGCGCCTTTGTCTACTGTTCCCCGTGTTAAAAATCAGAGAGCATCCGATGCCTCGACGATTGTTAGCTCCAATCAAAGGGCAAACAGAGATAAGCGCACCGAGAGCATTCAGTACCGAACAAGGGATGAAATGAATAATAACACCCTTACCTCTTCACGCGTGAATCAGCTTTATCCTGAAAATGCCTACCCGTCATTTACCTCTGATCCAGGTTCTCCCCTTTCATACTCCACAACGGATCCCAATAAAGGAGTCAATCATCTGGGCGAAATGGAAGTGGTTAATCCGGATGGAACACGATATGTATATGGACTTCCTGTATATAACCTTTCCGAGACAGATGTTGTGAACTCTACCCTTCAGGCTACATCTCCCAGCGCAACAAGAACGGTTTCCTGGACTCCGGCAGATGTCAGCACCCGAAATGATAAAGGACGTGATCATTTATACAGTCAGTCCACTATGCCGGGATATGCGCATACGTATCTTCTGACCGCCATCTACTCCCCTGATTATGTTGACCTGACAGGAAACGGACCCAGCGATGATGATTTCGGATATTTTGTAAAATTCAATTACACACAGGAAGCGTCCTCCTCAACTCCTTATAACTGGCGTGCCCCTTTTGTTGGTGAATATTATGAGGAGGGTTATCGTTCGGATAAGTTAGACGACAAAGCTGCCTATACCTTTGGATCAAAAGAAATTTATTATCTCAATTCCATTGAGACCAAAACGCATATTGCTGAGTTTACTTTAGGCACCCGACAAGACGGGTATGGCGTTGCCGGTATAGCAGGCGGTATTGCAAGTTCAAACTTAGTAAGAGAGCTTGACAAAATCGTGCTATACGAAAAAAATGACTTGTTTAACTCATCTTCACCCACCCCAATCAAGACTGTTAATTTCGTATATACATATGGTCTTTGCCCGGGCACTCCGAATTCTACTGCTACGGGAGGAGGAAAACTGACACTTCACCAGGTGTATTTCACAGAAAGAGGTGACGACCGGGGATCATTGAGTCCTTATACGTTTGACTATCATGAGACTACATCTGCCGAAAACCCAAGTTATGGAATCAATCTTGCCGACCGGTGGGGCACATATAAACCGGAAGCGGTATACAGTACTCTGAATTTAGCGAATGAGGAGAATCCTTATGCCGATCAAACCAAAGCAAACGCCGATGTAAACTGTGCTGTCTGGTGTTTAAAAGGAATCACCCTGCCGTCGGGAGGAGGGATAACAGTGAAGTATGAAGCCGATGATTATGCTTATGTGCAAAATCAAACGGCAACTGAAATGTATCGTATTGTAGGGGTGGGTAACACCACATCTGATTATTCGGCAACAAGCCCGGTTAATACCATCTTTTCTACTTCTTCCGGTTGTGGAAGCACGACGACCAATACCATGGTATTTTTTCAGACTAATTCAACTACTACGTTGGGTACGGACATCGGGAAATTGATTGCCGGTTTGAATCAAGTCTATTTCAAAGTAGATATGCTGCTTCCGAACCTGAATAGCGGCACTTCTTCTGGTGATTATGTGGATGGGTTTTGTCAGGTGTCTCAATCGTCGGGAAGTTACGGTCTCATTACAGGAACACATATTGGATATTTAACGGTTATTCCTGTCCCTGCCAAACAGGTAAGTTATTCAGGTGTTTCAACCAACAATGTACACCCATTCTCAAAGGCGGCCTGGGAATACCTCAAAATGAAACGCACGGATCTGTTATACCCCTCTACACCCGATGCCAGTCTGGGAGCCTCTTTTGTAACATCCCTTATCAATATGTTTTCCGGTTTGAGTGCATTGGTGGAGGGATATTTTGATCATTGCAGATGCAGTAATATTGCGAATCAAATCGTCTTAGACCAATCTGATCCCAATCAGTTCCGTCCTTCTTACATCCGTCTGAATGCACAGAATCTGGAAAGTGGTTCTTATGCGGCCAAAATCGGCGGAGGACACCGTGTTAAAGAGATTGATATGAATGATGATTGGAACGGACTTTCAGGTGGTACGGCCACGGCTGATGCGGCTTCCATTTACGGACAGACGTTTCAATATGTAATGCCCGACGGAACAAGTTCCGGAGTGGCTTCTTACGAACCTATTACAGGTGGAGAAGAGAATCCTATGCGATTGCCGTCGGATCTTTATAAGAGCGATCGCGATTTCCTAAGCCTGGATAAAAGTCTATATCAGGTGCTCCCAATCGGAGAAGCCTACTTCCCGGCACCGCTGGTGGGATACCGGAGGGTGATTGTCCGTCCTTTGACCTATAGCAGTACTACGGAAATCAATAAATCCACAGCAACCGGCACTACCGTGCATGAATATTATACCGCCTATGACTTTCCTGTTGTAGCTATTCATTCGGATGTTACACATAAGAGTTATGCACCTACGTATAACATTCCTTTTATTGGCTCTTTCAGTTTTAATAACAATGGTTTCTCACAGGGCTATTCGGTTGAAGTAAATGATATGCATGGCAAACCCCGATCGGTTGCTACGTATTCACACATGACCGATCTGACCAATCCCAATGCGATACCTGTTTCCAAAACGGAGTTTAATTATAATCTCACTACCTCTGCGTTTGACCCGCATTCGGGAAATAACCATCTCAGTAGTACGGTTTCGGCCATGCGTTGGGACGGAGATATTTATCCGGTCAATAATATGGGCGCGAACACTGATTTTGTGGTGGATATGCAGGAAAATTCGCAGAACACCATAACCGGCGGTTGGGCTTTCAATGCGGATTGCATACCCCTGCCCATTCCTTCGCTTCTTCCTATCATCTCCAATTCACAAAGTATGTATAGGGCTGTGGTATCGAACAAGGTAATTTCAAGAACCGGGATACTGATGGAAGTTAAGCAAACCAATGAGGGATCGGTCGTATCGACCAAGAACCTGCTTTTTGATATACTTACCGGTAAGCCTTTGCTGACTCAGGTAACAAATGATTTTGATGCGCCCGTCTATACCTATGATTATGCAGCCCATTGGGATTATAACGGAATGCAGGATGCGGGTACAAACTACGGAATGATTGTTCATAATCTCACGGCTTCCTCTGGTTATGTATCGGTTACCAATGCGCCTAATTTCTTTAAAGAAGGTGACCAGCTTGAAATTCAGACTTCATCCACTTCCATGTATGATAATTATGTGGTGGATCAGGTGCTCCCGACTCAAATACGGATTAAAAAAGATGATGATTCAAGCCCGCTGAGCGGATCGATTTATTCCCTTCGTATCATTCGCTCCGGTTACCGTAATCAGCAGGATATTTCTCATGGAACTATTGTTTCTTTATCTGAGCCTGTTACCAGCCGCACGAACTCATTGTTTAATGCACTTGCAAGTTATAGCAGTGATGAACCATTCATTGTTAACACATCATGTGGAGGAAGTACTACGATAACAGTTCCTGTTACGGTTCTAAGTCAAAATCAGATTTCCTTTGGTGATTTAAGTGAAAATTATTGTGTTGCCACAATCGTTTTCCCCGTTACCGGTAGTATTCCGGACGTAAACAATCCGTATAATCTGGCAATTAATTCGACTTCTGATATCCCCCTGTTTTCATTTCAGAAACAAGGCAATCATGTGATTATTACTCAGCTATCTACCGGACATAAAGCCATTGGAACATGGACTGACGCCAATAATTGTTACCCCGATTGTCTTGACGGCGTTCTGCATGCCGATGCCAAACGGTTTTCCAATAACACAACAATTAATTATGCCGACTTCAATGCTTTAGGAACGGGTGGGGCCACGGTAAGCAGTCTTGCTTCTGCCAATCCATTCCAATACGGAGCATCCGGAATCTGGAGACCATTGAACAACTGGTTGTTTCAGGTGGACAGGTCTCAACTGCCTTATCCATCAGGCACCGCTCCGGCAACAAATATTTCGACAAACGGAACCTATAATTATTTCTCGCCATACAACTGGCAGGTTTCCGAATCCGCTAATAGCATGTGGTCTTTTGTTTCCCAGGCTACACAATATACGCCATATGGCAATCAATGTGAAGGTAAGGATGCTTTGGGAATCTTCTCATCAAGCCTTTATGGCTATGATTATTCGGCTATGATTGCCAAAGCTCATAATGCCGATTATCATGAACTGGCATTCGAGAGTTTTGAAGATTACTATGGTGGCAACTATACCACTCCTGCTTCTTATCCGACACCTGTTCCGGGTGCCAGTCATGGTCACGGACATTTAAATTTGTTGTTCGACGGGACAACTGCTATCGGTGCGCTTACGGCGGGTATAGCACATACTGGAAATTATTCCCTGTATCTGTTCAATAATGATGCAGATTATGTTTTCAATCCTTCTTCCGGGGGGACTCCAACATTTTTCATGCCTCATTTTTCACCCAGCAGCTCCAGTCCAGTGAAATATATCGTCAGCGCCTGGTTTCAGCGAGGCGATGGCCATGTTCCGACTATATCCGTACTACAGGGAGGTACTGTAATTGCTACTGCACCTGCCCCTGCACTTAATCCGGTAATAGACGGCTGGGAAAAAGTGGACCTCGTATTTACGATGCCCACCAGCAGCTATACAGGTACTATGGACATACGGTTCTGGTTTGATCCCGCAGGAGACGGAGGTTCTAGTGGCTATGTAGACGATATCCGTATTATTCCGTATACGGCCACAGCAACTACCTATGTGTATGACCCGCTTACCATGTGGCTGACGGCAGAACTGGACAACAACCACTACGCTACCTTTTACAACTACGATGATGAAGGTCATCTGACCCAGGTAAAGAAAGAAACTGTAAACGGAATTGCCACCCTTAAATCTAACCGCTCCAATGTGCAGCATCACTAAACAACAAATCCTATATACGGTTCGGATCAGCTTTTTTCTGTTGATCGGTTTCTCGCGTACAGTATCGGCACAAGATCCCGTTTCGGATCTTAGAGAGTTGGGCAAGATGTATGCTTCTGCCACATCCATGAGCATGAAGGTAGAGTTTAAAGTGAATTCCTCTGCCGGTAACACGGGGAACTCTTCAGCCCCGGTTAAAGGATGGATGAAATGGAACGGAAGGGATTTTATTTCTTTCATGGGAGGTAAAACCACGTTATCGAACGAACATTGTTCCATGATGTTGCTACAGGATCAAAAGTTGATCCTGTATAATCGTCCGCTGAGTTTAAATGGTAAGGGAGCTAAGCCAGGGGCCGATTTAATAGACAGTGCGTTTTTTGCCGGTAAAAAAATAACTTATCTCCCTTCTCCCGAAGGACAGAAAAAAATAGAAATCACTTTTGCCGAAAAAAGTAAATCTCCTTACAATAAAATGGAGGTTAGTTACATTCCCAAGAAGGAGCTAACGGAAGTAGTATACTACTATAAACCGGGAGCCATGGGAACAGAAGGCCCTTCTTCGTCAATCATTAAATATTCAGATGTGGTTTTCAACGGAGCGATAGCAGAAGCTGATTTTTCAGAATCAACTTATGTCCGTAAAAAAGGCAAAGTGGTGGAGCCTCAGGATGCATATAAAAATTACAAAGTAGTGGACCAACGTATTTCAAAAAGATAAAATCGATCCTATGAAAAGATTTTCCTCGTTTTTCAACCGGAGCAGCCTGTTAGTAGGTCTATTTCTCGTTTTTCAATCGGTGGCCGGTTTTGCCGCCATTGAAAAAAGGATCGTTAGTCTCAGCGGTACCTTACCAAACGTGCCGATTACATCGACAGGCACAATGGTTATACAGGACCAATGGTTTCCCACCATGCAGGCCGGAGGCTCGCTCCCCTGTGTAAATAACTCAGCCACCGTAAATGCCATTTTGCGGTATGATGATACCCATCATACGGTGAATATAAAATTCGACCTTGTGGTTACCTACACCTTGTATTTGTATGATAATACAGGGAGTCTTACCCCTACTTCCACCTTAACAGGTGAAACGTTGGAAATCAATTACGATCCTGCAGAGGGGGTTACCTACAAGGATAGGGCCCTTAGGCAATACACCAATGCATATAAGGCGAAATTACAAATCACCCAGATTACATATACTCCCGGCAGTGGGCCAGGAACTAACCCTACTTCGTTTACATGCCCTACTTTCTGCGGTTTTGAAGATGTTTACCTGGATCTGGAACAGGTAACGGATCGTAGTTACTATTTGTCATCAACTGCGCCGGTTGTTACTACCGGTTATGGATTTGTTCCTGCTACTACGGCGCCACAAGGAACGAACGTGCTTCCCTTAGTATGGAATTATGTGCAGGGTGCTGAAAGTTATGACGTAGAGTGGTTGTTTGTTGATAAGCCACAGGGAAGTTCTCCTGCACTTCCGTTTGATCTTAGAAATGCAACCCGGATCAATACTACAGACAACCACTACGAAATACCGTTGAATTATCCCAGAGGAACTATCATTTTCAGGGTAAGAGCGTTGGGGGCATACAGTGGTTCCACTTCTTACGTGGGACCCTGGAGTTATGCCGTAGCTCCAGGCACGCTGAGCAGCACGCTGAGCAGCACGGAAAGTTATAATTACGATGGAATCAATAATTCCATGAATTGGTCGTACAGTGTTGCTTATGCTGAGGATGGCAAACGTATGGAAGGGGTTCAGTATATGGATGGTTTGGGCAATGCAAGGCAATCCGTGGGTATGAACCATACAGAAAACAAACTGGTGGTGAGCGAACCACGTTATGATTACGAAGGGAGGGCAGCCCTTGCTATTATGCCAACACCTTTTTCAAACACAGGTGGTATACAGTATCAGGCCGATTTCAACGGGTCGTTTGATAAAACGGCATTTGACAAGGATGCGAATGTGACGAGTCCGGGTGCATTGGGAAGCGGCGATAATGCCAATATTTTTTATTCTTCTGCCAATCCGTATAATACAGGGATCAATGGTTATTTGCCTGATGGAGGAGGATATCCTTATGTCCGCACCCGCTATAAAACCGACGGAACCAATCGAGTGCGCTCTCAGAGTGCAGCCGGACCTGCTCATCAATTAGGTACAGGACGTGAAACCAAATATGCTTATGGAACGCCTTCGAGCCAGGATGAACTGGACCGGATGTTCGGGAACGAAGTTGGCGGAAAAAGTCACTACAAAAAAAATATGGTGACAGATGCCAATGGACAAACAAGTCTGAGTTATCTGGATCAGGAGGGACGTGTTATTGCCACTGCACTGGCAGGGACTGGGCCAGCCAATTTGTTGCCGGTTGATGGACAACCCAGTGCTCAAAGCTTTCATGAAAACCTATTGACCAATAATAATGCCCTGGATCAAAGCGAAGAGATGGTATCTACCACTACCATCCTTGTTACAGCCAGCACCAACTACTCGTTTAATTATAGCCTTGGAGGTTATTGCTATACGAACACCTGTACTCCGGTGTGTACGAATTGTACATACGATCTGATTCTTTCCATTACCGATGAGGACGGAAACCCGGTGACGCTCACGGAAACGAGCCCTTCTACTACAACAGTAACAGGTCCTATTACGGCCACCGGAATTACGTCAACTTCCGGCACCTACAGTTACAATGTTACACTCAGTCCGGGTTCATACACGGTGAGTAAGATTGTTCAGGTTCACCCTGATGCGGGGGCCAGCCGTGCCAACTATATAGCCGATCAGTACGCGGCTATTAATACCACTTCGCAGTGTGTAACAGTGCCGGTCATCAATCCCGAGTCATGCACCATCAACTGTCAGACGATATGTACCGGGACTTATTTTACGGGCAACTATACCAGCGGAAGCGATTCGATTTATGTAAATGACAGCGGCGTTGTGATTCCCGATGCAAGCCGCACCACGGTAGCATGGGGGCTGCTGACCGCCTGCAGGGCCTCGCTGTGCTACCCTTCTGTTACCCAGGCTCCGGATGAGTGTACCCTTCATCTGCAATTACTTACGGCTGATATGAGCCCAGGTGGGCAATATTTTGATAATACGCCTGGAAAATACAAGTACGATAGTCTGGGGAATGCGATTCTGGATACCACCTATAATATTAATTTGTGGATGAGCACCACGAGCGGTATTTCTTCCACGATGCTGGGAACCATCAATTCTACTTATAGTACTTCTTATACTACCTGGGATCAGGTAAGGGCCAACTGGATACCTGCGTATGGTACCACATTGGTTCAATATCATCCGGAGTATTGTTTATATAAGTATTACTGTGTATCGAGAACCTGTGGTGTTGTTGGAGGAGTAGGGGGAGGAGCTAGTTATGATCCAACTTCTATCAACCAGTATGAGACGTCCATGTACAGCACAGAAGATAATTCGACTGCCTCCACAGATGGATTTTTCAATCCTGCAGGGGTAACTTTAAGTACAAGCCACACTCCGACAAATGCATATTGTCCATACTCTCCTTCCGGCTCCAGCCCCGATCCTTTTTATAATTGTGCGGCAAACGTAGCTTGCAGTGAGGATGCTCAACAGCTTATGCAGGGATATCTCGAGAATTATTTTTGGGACCCCGGCACTTCTGCTTTTTACAGTATCTGGTATGTTTTGGATGATCCCGACGGCATTCATTTGCTCACCCCTGACCCAACTAACATCCTGAGAACATATATTCAAAACCTTCTGGGTACAAGCACTACCTCTGGTCTGATTGGTTCCGGAGTGGGACAGGTAAGTAAATATAATTATTTCCGCTCTTCTTATCTTTTCTATAGAAACCTGATCACATTTAAACAGGCTCCGAATTGTGTTTCATCCGGAACTACTTCCGGTTACACATTACGATATCCCCAGGATTCACTTTTTGTCAATTTTAATCTTTGCAGCCCGAGCACAACAGCTTCCAATCTGAGCACATACAGCAACAACAATATGATCCTGTCCTGCGAAAGCAATTGCGCCTCCAATGCAGACGGATGGATGGCTCAGCTTGATTCCTGCGGGTTAACGTCTACCCAGCTGGCCAATATCAGAGCCAATCTTATTGCCGTTTGTGCCGCCAATTGTGATAACCCGAGTTTATCAACCAATAGCTACAGCGGTACTGCCGGTTGTCCTACCTGCCCGGGTGTCAATTATCCAAGTGTAGGAACTCCTTTAACGGTGTTCCATGATTTTGCTGATGTGGTCAGTTATTTTTCGAGCAGCTCTTGTACCACCACAATTACTTTTTCACCTGCAGCTCCGTCTGCTCCTGCGGTTACATACGACCAAGGTATCTGTAGCTGTGAAAATTTAAGCAATTTCATCAATACATATAACCTGGATCCTACACATATTGCCGGTACCGATCTGCCTACGGCCAATCTTATTGCGGCCATGTTTACCAAAGCATCGGGGGCCATCACCTCCTATACCGGAACACAGGTCCAGACCTGGCTCAGCGATTGTGCTGCTTCCACCACCACCATTTCTATGTCAACGCTATCGGCTGCCAGTTTTCCTGCCTTGTTAACCTGTCCTGCTCCTGCCAGCACATCTCCTGCCGATGTAATGGCTGCAGCCAAAGTGGCGGAATGCCAGCAGTTAAATCTTCAGACTTCAATGGATAATAGTGCACAGGCTTTTCTCACCAATCTGAATAGTCTTGCCGATGCGTTTGTATCGAACTATTCGGCCGCATGTCTCACCAATCTATCCGTTGCAGGTACGGAGACCTTTACCATGGATCATACCGAGCTCATCTTCCAATATACCCTCTATTATTATGATCAGGCCGGAAATCTGATAAAGACAGTTCCTCCCAAAGGATTCGTGCCATTGACAAGCACCCAGATTACCAATACACAAAATTACCGTGCAGCACTCTCGGGTTCCAGCTTCCAGTATCCGAGTCATACGATGGTAACGCAATATCAGTACAACAGTCTCCAGCAGCTTATACAGCAAAGTACACCTGATGCAGGAAAGACGAGTTTCTTTTATGATGAATTCGGCCGTTTGGTAGCATCTCAGAATGCGAATCAGTATGTTGCCGGAACCTATAGCTATACCTTATACGATTATCTGGGTCGAATAGCTGAAGTGGGACAACTCGCTACATCCACCACACTTACCGAAGCCATTGCAAAGGATGCCACGTCAGGATCTTTCTCTTCCTGGATCAGTGGCGGAACACGCAGCCAGGTGACGAGCTCCTATTATGACGATTATCTGGGTAGTACCATATCGGATAATACCGTGTATAATTATTTCAGCAATTGTACCTCCAGTCTTATAACCACTCCCGGTTATCTGCGCAATCGCGTATCCAGCACTACCTATAAGGAGACCTATTCCAGTAGCATCATGACCTATGATAATGCCTCTCATTATAGCTATGATCAGCATGGCAATGTGAATGTTCTTTTGCAGGAAACAGGTGAATTGAATGCCAGTGGCAACGGTC
>JABDCB010000037.1 GCA_013288325.1 Bacteroidota bacterium | reverse complement strand
TTAGGTTGCTCTTTGCTCACTTTTTATGCAGGCAAATTTATTGGGAAGGGACAGCAAGGGGGGACTTTGTTTTTTTTCGCTGTCATTTCTCAGTTTGCAGCCCTCCTTCTTCTTAAATATGTGGAATCGGCAGATGCCGGATTGCGTTTTCAGTTTAAGGAAACCGGATTCAGAACGGATAGTATTCTCTATACCATTGGCTTTTCCTTTTACACCCTTCAGCATCTAGGTTATCTGATTGATATCCGTTATGGTAGGATAGAACCGGAAACGAACCTGTGGCATTTCTTTTTGTATTCAGCATTCTTTGCCAAGTTTAATGCAGGGCCACTGGAGCGGGCTCAAACCCTGTTGCCTCAGTTTCGTGCTCCGGAACCTGATAAAGACGACCTGAGTCAGGGTATTCAGCGGATTATTCTGGGCCTGTTTAAAAAACTGGTACTGGCTAATCGCCTGGCTCCGATAGCAGAACGGATATTCAGCGATACCTCATCCATAGGATCTTTTGCAAGTGCTGCCGGGGTTATTGTTTTTACCATTCAGTTGTATTTTGACTTTTCCGGTTATTGCGATCTTGCCATAGGAGCAGCCAGGCTTTTCGGAATCAGACTGACAGAGAATTTTAATTTCCCATTGAGTTCCACTTCTATTTCTGTTTTCTGGCGCCGGTGGCATATTTCATTGATCAGCTGGTTTACGGATTATATTTATTATCCGGTTGTCTTCCGGCTCCGTCGCCTGGGTCATTGGGCCGCTATAGCCGGCATTATATGCACATTCCTGCTTTCCGGAATATGGCATGGGATCGGTAAAACATTTCTGATCTGGAGCCTGTTGCATATTCTTTATCTCTCATATGAAAGCATCAGTAAGAATGTACGGGTTAGCTGGTCGCGACGGTTTAAAGGAGGGTGGTATACCGGGGCAAGCGTTCTGATTACTTTTTTGTTAGTTTGTTTCAGCAACCTTTTTTTCAGAGCAACAGATAGTGGGCAGGCAAAACAATTGATGCAAGGATTAGGCAATGCCCCTTTAGGATCGGAAGGATGGGCAAAAGGATTTTTAGCTCCGTTGGCCGGTGGCGGTTATCAGGAAGCATTGTTCAACTTATTTACGGCTATTACACTATCCCTGTTCTTTTTATTGTCTGAAAAGCATGTTTATAACCGAATTGAAACAGGAAAACGGAGCCTGTTGCAGGTAGTGGTGCTTCTGATCTTTATTTTTATACTAGGGGTGTTTAATAAGGTGGATTCCTTTATCTATTTACAGTTCTGATGCTAAAGAAAATCCTTGTTATTGGGATATTACTCATTTCCATTCTTTTCGGGATGGAGAAGGGATATGACTATTTCTTAAAAAGGAATATGAATCTGAAACCGGCATACATTACGTGTCATCGTATTGATGCCGATGTGTTGTTTCTGGGTCCTTGTGAACCGTTATGGATGATGGATCCGGCGGTTTTTCAATTGGCAACCGGTTTGAAGGCTTATAATCTGGCTACCGTACATGCCAATTTTGCCGAGAATGAGGCCATGCTACATCTTTACCTGGATCATAATAAGGCGCCCGGTTATATATTTTTGTATGTCACTACGGAGTCGGTTGACGGAGCTTTCAATGTATTCAATACATACGCTTTTGCACCTTATATAGACCACGAATGGATAGCTGCTCAGATACAGGAGCAGGATACAAGCTATTTTAAATTCAGTCGCTTTCCCTTTATGAAATATGCTTACTATGGCGACTATGTGCATTTCAATTGTCTTCAGGGAATCAAGCATACGCTATCGGGCCGGGAAACACCGTATTTCCCGAATGGATATGTTCCTCCGCATGATATGGTTTGGGATGGCAGACTGGAACGGTTTGCAAAACAGTATCCCAAAGGCAGGGTTTTTAAATGGAATCCGGAAGAGATAAAGCACCTTCAGTCCATAGTTAATCAGGCAGCGTTAAGCGGAAGTCAGCTTGTTTTGTATGAATCGCCTATGCTGAACGAGATAAAACCTTATATACTGAATCGGGAGGAAATAAGAGAGAAGATTAGTACATTCGCTGTAACGAATAAAATACCTTATTGGGTTTTCGATACCATGAAAATATCAGACTCCAGAGATTACTTCTTCTCTGTTTTAAATACCAATCAGGCCGGTTCTGCAATATTTAATAAAACATTTGCAGCCTATTTCATACAACAACAAACGGAGCCATGGATCAAAACTCCGTCCGATCATTAAAAAGGGGATATCCCCGCCATTACGAATGAACAAAAGACTTCTTTTATCACTCCTGCTCCTGGCCACATTGGGTGCAACGGCTCAAAACCTGAATGCCTACTCTGATATTTTGCACTACTTCCGCATTTTTGATGATGGGAAGATGGTGGAAGCTGAATATCTGCCTGTAACACAAGCTCAGGTAGGAGGTAACAGCGTGGCTTATATTGACAATTCCAATAATTTTAAAATCTATTATGACGGTGAAACACATATAGAAGCGGATAACAAACCCGATAAATTTTATGAAACAGATAACCTGGTAGCATATGATTTTAATAAACGATTGACAGTTTTTGAGCGGGGACAAACTACATTACTGTGTTATCAGCGTGGGATATACTCGGTTGGGGATAGCGTAGTCGCCTTTTTTGACACCATTGCTTATTCCCTGAAGATTTACAAAGATCAGGAAATAAAAGAAATAGAACCGCTTTATGGAAAAGGTCAGCCCCAGAAATTGAAAGCAGGCGATAATATTGTCAGTTATGTAGGTTATAACGGGTATTTTAAGGTGTATTACAGAGGACGTCTATATGAGCTGGAAACATACGCCCCTACTCAGTTTAAAGCTGGTTGCAATACCGTAGCTTATATAGACAAGATGACACAGAATTTTAAAATATTCTATAAAGGTAACCTGATGGTGTTGGAATCTTTTCCGCCTACCAGTTTTAAAGTAGGCGATGATCTGGTGGCATACGTAGATAATACGGGAAATTTTAAAGTGTATTATATGGGCGAGCTCTCCACTGTTTCAACCTATGAACCTCAGTATTATGATGTGGAAGACCATGTGGTAGTTTTTGGAGATGACATGAATTTCAACGCCTACTATGACGGGAAAATGACAAAACTGGAGAGTTATAAACCGGATTCCTATCAGCTCGATTATAACTCGATTGCATATAAAGACAGGTTTAACAAACTTCGTTTTTTTAGTGAAGGGAATTACCAGGATGTGACCAATGCAATTATCAACTCCTATAAGCTTACCCGCAATGTGCTGATGTATTCAACCGATGTGGATGAATTTCATTTTTTCTGTAACGGAAAAAATTATTGACGGGTGGGAGTTACAATCAATACCGGTATCTGTACTTCGTGACGTACCGCATCCAATGTGGTGCCGAATAATATATCCTCAAAGGCTTTGTGGCCATGAGCTCCCATAACCAGTAAGTCGGCTTTAAATACTTTAACCATTTCTGGGATAGCTGTCTTGGGGTTACCAAAACCCAGTTCTGTTTCTACCTGATAACCCTTTTGCAGGAGTGCGTTTTTATAATCTATCAGTCTTAATTCATCACTCCCCGTTTCATTGTCAGAGATCTCATCTTCCATGATCATAGCTCCGGCAGTTTCCACGATATGAATCAACAGATAAAGTGCTTCTTTTTTGCCCTGGGCTGTGGCATGACTGATGGCTTCCGAATCCATGGAACTGAAATCGACCGTGACAACGATTCTTTTGTATGCTTTTTCTTCATTCAGCAACAGTTGACCGGGACTATGTAATTCTGAAATTTGCGGGCTTCCGAGTTTCTTAAGTAAGGGAAAGAAAGTCATGAAAAGAAGTAAAAGCCCCAGCCCTACACTTATCGGAATTACCAAGGCTGCTATAAGAATGGGATGCCCTGAAGTTTCAATCCATCCCGCTTCGGTGTCATAAATCAGTTTCACATTCATCCCTACAATAATAAGGGCACTAATCCAGGAAAGAGATTTAAGCCAAAAGGGGATCACAAACCGCCCCATTTTTTTTCTATCACTTACAAAATGAATCAAGGGGATAACGGCAAAGCCCAGCTGCAGACAAAGGATAACCTGGCTTAAAACAAGCAAGGGACCTGTCTGAGATTCACCTGCCAGCCAGATAACAAGAAGGGCTGGAATTACGGCAAGCAAACGAGTTATGATTCTTCTTAACCAGGGCTGAATACGAAGTTGCAGATAACCTTCCATTACAATTTGTCCCGAAAGCGTACCAGTAAGCGTAGAGCTTTGGCCGGCGGCAATAAGAGCCAGTGCAAAAATAGCAGGAGCCAGTTTGCTTCCTAACATTGGTGCCAGCAAACGGTGTGCATCCTCAATTTCCGAAACACCGTACATTCCTTTGCTGAAAAAGGCGGAGGCCGCCAATATCAGGATGGCTGCATTCACCAATAAGGCCAGATTAAGAGCAATGAAGGTATCGATGAAGTTGTATCGTATAGCCGAGAGAATACCCGTAAAGGTTCGTTTTATTTTACGCGTTTGAACCAGGGAAGAGTGTAGATACAGGTTATGTGGCATAACCGTGGCACCGATAATACTAATAGCAATATAGAGGGCATATTGATCGGGCAGGGTAGGGATCAAACCCTTTAAAACATCACCGGCTACCGGTTTGGCAAGAAACATCTGGTAAAGAAAGCCTAGTCCTATTATAGCGATAAGCCCCAGGATGAAGGCTTCCATTTTACGCATTCCATATTGAACCAGAAACAAGAGGATAAAGGTGTCCAGAATAGTGAGGGAGACACCAATAAGCATAGGAATACCCAACAGTAATTTAAGCCCAAGAGCCATTCCGATGACTTCGGCCAGATCGCAAGCTGCAATGGCTATTTCGGCCATTATCCATAGAAAAAAATTAAGAGCCTTGGGATATGCAGCCCTGGATGCCTGAGCCAGATCAAGCCCGCGTACCAACCCAAGACGGGCACTCAGGCTTTGAAGGAGTAATGCAACCAGATTGGACAATACCAATACCCATATCAGTGTATAGCCATATTTACTACCTCCCGCAATATCGGTCGCCCAGTTGCCCGGATCCATATACCCGACGCTGATGAGATAGGCGGGACCCATAAATGCAAACAGCTTTTTCCAGAAACCGCTCTTTTCGGTATTTACACTGCTGTGAACCTCTCTGAGGGATTTGCTGTCTGTATGCATATTAACGGGAAGAAGTAATCAGGATATTTCTTGCAATCTGGTGACTGATAAACAGAGGCTTTCCTCCGTTGATCCTTATCTGAAGCGAAAGATCATACGAGGTAATCTGATCTACATAGATTATACACCCTGGTTTTAAGCCGATTTCATCCAGGTGCTTTAAAAAAAGGACGTGGTGATCAATCACTCCTGACATTTTGTATTTTTTCCCTTTTTGGGCAGAAAGCAATAAAGCAGCTTCTGTTTCCGGAAGACGGCCTTTGGCATCAGGGATCGGATCTCCATGCGGATCATGTTTTGGAAACCCCAGGTATTCATCCAAACGTTCAACCAGCTCAGGTGATTGAATGTGTTCCATTTGTTCAGCCATATCATGTACCTCATCCCATCGAAACCCTAGTTTCTCTACCAGAAAAAATTCCCATAAGCGGTGTTTCCGGATAATGCTAAGAGCAGCTTTTTTACCCGTCGTGCTTAGTGAAACACCCTGATAAGGAGTGTAATGAACTAGTTTTTTGGCCGATAATTTTTTAATCATATCGGTAACGGTAGCTGCCCGGGTATTCATATGTGCAGCAATAGCATTTGTACTCACCTCCGGCCCGTCGTTTTCCATTAATTTATAAATAGCCTTGAGATAGTTCTCTTCCGTAAAGGAATGCATGATGAAAATATTTATGCAAATCTAAATAAAATATCGTAATTATAAAATATATATTTAGATTAGTCTAAATATTGGATTTGGTGCAGAAAAAAAGCCAGTCGATATTATCGTTCTGGCTCTTTTTCTTAAGGCCTGTTATTGGTTGGCGCTTAATTATTTAGCATTACCGGCATAACCAGCATCAGAATATCTTCTTTGTCAGCATCCTGTTCGGCTGGGATCAGGATTCCTGCGCGGTTAGGAGCGCTCATTTCAATATGAACTTCATCACTATCCAGATTAGCTACCATATCCATCAGAAAACGGGAGTTGAACCCTATTTCCATGTCTTCGCCTGCGTAAGAACAGGTGAGCCGTTCGTTGGCTTCATTCGAGTAGTCAAGGTCTTCAGCAGAGATATTCAATTCACTGCCCGCCATTTTCAGACGTACCTGATGCGTTGTTTTGTTGGCAAAGATGGCTACCCGTTTAATGGAACCTAAAAAGGCACTGCTATCGATGGTCAGTTTGTTTGGATTTACTTTAGGAATTACGGCATCATAATTCGGATATTTTCCGTCAATGAGTCGGCAGATAAGACGTGACGCACCGAACACAAACTGAGCATTGGTTGCATTGTATTCTACTTTTACACTTCCTTCCACCATCCCAAGATTGTTTTTAAGAAGGTTAAGCGGCTTCTTAGGAAGAATGAAAGAGGCGGAGCCGGCAGCTTTTATATCACTGCGGCGGTAGCGTACCAGGCGGTGTGCATCGGTAGCTACAAACGTAGCTCCTTCCGGGCTGAACTGAACAAATACTCCTGACATCACAGGACGAAGTTCATCATTACCGGTGGCGAAAAGTGTTTTGTTGATGGCCGACTGCAAAGCATCGGAAGCAATTTCAACAGATGAACCGCCTTCGATCTGAGGAGCTTTGGGATATTCATCGCCACTGTGTCCTGTCACTTTGTATTTTCCATAATCAGAAGAGATTTCAATGCTGAATTTTTTCAGATCAACAGAGAAGGTAAGAGGCTGTTCCGGGAAGGCTTTAAGTGTATCAATGAGTAGTTTTGCAGGAATGGCTATATTGCCGGAATCCTTTGATTCTACATTCATGCTGGTAGTCATGGTTGTTTCCAGATCGGAAGCAGAAATGACCAAATCCTTCCCGTTTACTTCAAACAGGAAATTATCCAGGATAGGAAGGGTATTGGTGGAGTTCAGAACACCATTAAGTGAAAGAAGATTTTTTAATAAGGTAGAACTGGAAACAATGAATTTCATATCCGCAGGTTTATTGATTGAATTTCTCCGCCTGTAATTAGGCAAGATGCTTAGCTACAAATTTAATTTTATGAGTCCAATGGATTGGACCGTTACCAGCTTAGTTTTAACTTACTTTTTAACACCAGCTTTTTTTCTAAAGTACTCAATATCAGTAATTAATTTTCCAAAAACATAGTATTGCGTGATTACAAATTCATGTTTGTTAATAAGTGTGTACATACGGTCAAGATCATACTTTTCCGGTTTACCCTGGGCATCCATTTCCAGGCGGTGTGGTTCCATCCCGAAAAACTTCAATTCACAGGTTTTATTGTCTTTGTCCTTTATTGTCATAACGTATAAAGGAGTGCTTGTAAGAATCGAGTCTTTCCTTTCTGCGGGCATATCATTCAGATAGGCTTCAAAGCCCATTCCCTGGAAATAAGACAGGTATTGTCTTGCATTCAGGGTATCCAGATTAGAAAGGGGAGCATTACTGGCAAGATCAAGTACTGAAAAATGATTGGGAGAAGGTTGTTGCAATTCAAACGAATGTCCGCCATTCTGAACAAAATCGAGTCTGACAGAGCGGATATCCGGAGGGAAGTAAGAAAACGCGGTACGATCTCTCCAGTCGTTTTCATTGGTAGCGTATACGGGAGTAAGATATCTGGTCTGTCCTTCTATAAACATGACGAAAGGGCGGGCTGAATTTAATTTCGTGTCCGGATCGGCCAGCAGCATATAAGTGCCTTCGTCATCAGGGGTAGCACCCCCCACATAATACATCCTGATAAGTTTGTCTCCTTTGTAAATTTCAATTTTAGTGGCTCCGGACGCCAGATTTTTAATTACATTTTCCTGAGCCTGTACGCCCACCATGCTTTTTATTGCAAGGTTTTTGATAACAAACAGCAGATTGAAAACCCCATCATTGCGGGCTCTCCATTTATCATTTACGGTCCAATCACCTGGTTTGTTTTTCTTGAGTGTAACCGTATGGTTCGCCTTGTCAGCAATAAAAATACGTGTAATGGAAGCGGTATCCGCTAATGCAAAATCACGAAGATCTTTAGGTACCGTTGTGTTGCCATTTTTTCGCACCAGCCAGAAAGCAATTCCGCCTAATAACAGAACCAGAAGCAGGGCAATTCCGTTTTTTTTCATTGGATCATTAGCATTAAGATGGTATCAGGGGGACGAAGTAGCGGGGATACCTGCAAAGCTACGAAGTATATTTCTTTTTACGCAAATAATACCGAATCAGTCCGAAAAGCAATACCAATACAACCGGCAGAATCATATTCAAAGATTTCCATTGCAGTTCTTCGTTTTTAACTTTTTTCCGATCCAGCAGACGGAGGGTTATTTCGCGTGAGCGGACTGAAATAAGACCGGAATCATCACACAGATAGTTTACACAATTCAGGATAAAATTCTTATTGCCAAAAAGCTGGTTCATATAAAGATCGTATCCCAGTGGTACGATCTGTCCCCTCGCAATATCGTTTGAAATAATGTCCCCGCTGGAAACAACAATCATTTTCGTTGGTCTGCCATTTGCGATGAACCCGAATTCCTTACTTTGTTTAACGGCGGTTGAAATAGTGTATTTGAAATTCGATTCAAAAGCACCTTCCAGCAATACAGCTACCGGCTGATACGAATTTCGGAACTGACGTTCATCCGGTGGCATATAGGCCATAGAAGTAGAAACCCTGGCAGGGGTGTTCATGGTACGGGTGTATCTGGAGGACCGGAGCAGGATCGTTTTCTTGATACCTTTTGAAGCGATGGTATCAATGCCGCTTACAAAACGAAACTCGATAAGATCCAGATTTTTTATAATCGGGTTGTTGTCATTCGGGGCAGGACCGATGAGCGGGAAGAATACAAAAGGCAGGAATTTGAATTTCGGTTCTCCTCTGTTAAGGGCCATATTTAATGGAATACGGGCGCATTCCATATCCATGAGCAGATTGGTATTGATCCGGACACCGTATTTAAACAACATGTTTTCCAGTTTGAGGGTATTGGGAATGGCAAAAGTAAAGGTGTTGCGTTTCAAACTGTCCATCGAGGTGAGCACCGGATTGATGAGCCACAGTACTTTGCCACCATGCATGATATACTGATCAATAAGGAATTGGTCCTTGTCGCTAAAGCTACTATCGGGTTTGGCAATAATGATGGCTTTGTAACGGGTAACAAAGGACGTGTCGCGGTTAAGCGTATCCATCAAAGCCCGGATGCTTCCATGAATGGTAACACGTTCAACACGATAGTATTCAGACAATGCTGAAGTGATGTCTGCTGTATGCAAAGAATCCAGTTCATGCTGTCCTTCTATAAAGGCAATTTTGGGTTTTACCTGCACACGCAGTTTACGAATCACATTGGAAAGTTCATATTCAAGTGCTTCGATAGAGCCGTTTATCTGCTGTTCAGCACTCAGACCTTTCTGATCTTTCATCAGCTGAACGGTAAGCTCTTTTCCACGATAGGAAACAACAGCCCCAGGAAAAACGATTTGTTCGGATACCCCGTTTTCCATTCCGGTTTCCTGGTTTTTGGGGTTAATCCCTTTTTCTACCAGCTGTTTGTATAGTGCTTCCCGTTGTTTTTTATCGGGATTGGCAGAAGGATTAATAAATTCATATTCAATATTGGGTGAATAAGCTCTGAATTCATCCAGCATTTCACGCGTGGCATTTCGCAGGTGGTTATTGTCGGCATTCAGTTTGCCATCCAGGTATATTTTGAAGTAAACGGCATCATCCAGCTTTTTAAGCATGTCGCGGGTCTGCTCCGAAATAGTATACCGTTTTTCCTCCGTAAGATCGAAACGCTTAAAGAAGAACGAAGAGATAAAGTTGAGAAGGATGATAATAAGGACTGTCAACAGTAAGTTGATCAGATCCCTTCTTTTTTTATTTAATTTTTTCTCCATCATTCATTACCATTTACGGCTTTCGAGGGTAGTTCTGGTAGCCAGGAGAAATACTGCAATCAGGCTTACAAAATAGAGCACATCACGCGTATCAATAACACCCCGGCTTAAAGAAATATAATGGGTATTGATACTTAGGGATAAAAGAAAGCTGTCTGCTTTGCTAAAGAATTCTATAGAACTGGCCATATCAAGGCCAATGAAACAGAAGACACAAAAAACAACGGCCAGGACAAAGGAAATAATCTGATTGTCGGTGAGTGAAGAAGCAAAAATACCGATTGCCACGAAAGCTCCTCCGAGAAAGAGGAGTCCGATATAAGATCCCCACATACCACCCGTATCGAGATTGCCGGGAGGGTTCCCCAATTTACTTACCGTATAATAAAAGACCAGGGTAGGAAGCAGGGAAAACATAACCAGGATGAATCCGGCAAGGAATTTGGCAAAAATAATCTGCATATCGGCCAGGGGACGGGTAAAAAGAAGTTCAATGGTTCCGGCTTTACGTTCTTCGGCAAATGAACGCATGGTAATGGCCGGTATAAGAAAGAGAAATACCCAGGGAGCCATTACAAACAAGGGGTCGATATTGGCATATCCATTCTCCAGAATATTCGACCCGCCGGGAACTATCCACAGAAGAAGGCTGGTAATCAAGAGGAAGACCGTGATGACCACATAGCCAATCAGGGAACTTAAAAAACTCCGTATCTCCTTTTTAAGCAGTGCATACATATAGGACGCCAAAAATAACAAATAAAATACGTCTTTATACCGTTGTTTTCAACAGAAGACGGAAATACCTTTAATTCGGAATTCACCAAAACATTCATTTTATGACATTCCCTCCCTACCTTTCCGATGTGATGAGCTACCATCCGATGGACTGGACGCTCTGCGAAAAACGTATTCATCAGGCACTGACAGATCATCCTGAGGATACTGTTCAGATCATGCATGCATTAAAAATATGCTATTATGTACAGGAAAAGTTCGACCCCTGTATTGAAACCTGTGAAAAACTTCTGGGATTATATCCGGATACCACGGATATAGCCGAAACATATAATGTGATGGGATCCTGTTATGAAGGTAAATACATGTATGACCTGGCTATTCAGAATTATGAAAAATCATTTGAATTGGATCCCGAATCAGGGGATTGTTTGAAAAATCTCGGGGATTTGTATACCAATAAGATCGAATATGAGAAAGCAATTGGTGTTTTCGAGCGATTAGCAAAGGTGGAATACTGGGAAATAGAGGCTTTTGAAAATCTGGGATATCTGCATTCCCTCAGAAAGGAATATAATCAGGCAATATCCTATTACAAAAAAGCGATGGAGCTGGAACCGGAAGAAAGCTTTTGGACCAATCAGGTTGCCAAAATGTATTATATGGACAAACAATATCCTGAATCCGAAAAATGGTTCAGGAAATTACAGGAAGATAGTCCCACTTCAGCAGAGGCCCATTATGGCATCGGATCCTGTAAACAGGAAGCAGGCGATTACTATCTGGCTATGCACCATTATAATGAAGCATTGAAACTCGACCCTCGCCACCCCAGGTCACTAAATAACATTGGGAAACTGTATTTTGATTTTGAAAGCGATATTAAAACCGCTGTCGAAATGATTGAAAAGGCAATAGAATATAGTGAGGAGGATGATACTGACATCAGGTCTACCGCTTATCTCAACCTTAAACGTATTTATAAGCAAATTGCCGATCATGATAAGGCAGATTACTACCATCAAAAATTTATGGAATGCTTTGGATTTACATATGAAGAAGTTGATGAAGGAGGAGAAGAAGAGGAGCAAGAAAATTAACAGACAGGTTGTATAAATCGGTCTGTATTTAAGAAAACGGCACACATTGCATAAAAAAAGCTCCGAAAGGGGCTTTTTTTATGCAATACAATGATTCAGGAGTCTCAAAGCCGGAAATGGCCTATCTGATGTTTTGAAAAATACCGGAAAAAAGATCCTCTTAAATTTTGTACCTTTGGTCACCAACCTAAACCTGAGTTATTGAATAGTAAACCTTTGTAAGGGGCATTTTGCATTATTGAAGTATTAACAAGTTTAAAAAACAAAAACACGATCATGAAAAAAATTATCATGGGCTGCACATTCTTGTTCCTGAGTATGGCAGTTTTTGCTCAGCAGGGAACAGAAAAAATAAAGCTTCTCAAGCCGCGTTCTTATGCTACCAAAGGTGGTGAATCATCAGCGAAGACAGGAACACGTCAAATGATTACTCCTCCTTCCACACTCGCATCTTTCTGGTCGGATGATTTTTCAGTTAAAACAAACTGGACAATGACTTCTCAAGCAGGAGCAGGGGTTTGGAAAATCGATACCATAGGACCTATCGGGGCTTACAAAATCCCTAAAATTCTGTCCACTACTCATGCCAATGGTTTTGCAACATTCGATTCCGACAATGATTGTTCCGGAAATCAGATTGCTGACATGACTACAACATCAGCTATCAACTGTACAGGACATCCATATATATTTATGGAGTTTCAACAATACTACCGTCGTTGGTTCGACAGTACATTTGTATATGTAAGTAGCAATGGTACTACCTGGACTAAATTCCCTGTAAATACAGCTGTTCAGTTTAAAGACTACAGTGGTTCAAATCCAACTATTTCAAAAGTGGATATTTCTTCCGTTGCCGGAGGGCAGGCTACCGTATGGCTCCGTTTTGAATTCTATAGCCCAAGTTCATTGGGTTCACAGGCCGGTTGTGGTTATTCCTGGATGGTGGATGATGTGTCACTGCTGGATATGCCATCAAATGATGTTTCATTGGATCAGGCTTATTCTGATTTTTGGTATCAGGGTGGTGGTTTTTATACCCAAACGCCAATCAGCCAGATTGTTCCTATGACATTCCGTGCAGCTATTTCCAATCAGGGATCTGCGGTTCAAACCAATACTAAACTTACAGTAGGTATCAAAAATGGTTCTACTTCCGTTTATAATCAAGCCGGTCCAATACACCCTTCACTGGCGTATGCAGCTGCTGATACCTTGTATGACACCCTGCCTGCATTTACTCCTAATGCCGTGGTAGCTTCTTATACTGCCCGTTTTGAAATTTCCCAGACTCAGGTTGAAAATACTGCAGATACTGTGAACAACTCCATTACTCAAACATTTGCTGTATCCGATACCGTATTTGCAAGAGATAATGGAATATTGCCAACGCTCGGTACAAGAACAGTTGGTAGTGTTGATTATACAGGAGGTGATGCCGATGGTTCTATGATTGGAAATCTGTTCTTACTTCCAGCTCCAACCACCATTTCTTCTATATCTGCATTTATAGATACTGCGTCCACCCCAGGAACCACCATGCAATATATACTTCAGCGTGTAGATTCTGCAGGAGGGTTTAACCAAATCGCTACTTCGGCAGTTATGAACATCACATCTAAAGGAAGTTTGGGTCGTTGGATCACCATTCCGCTTACAGCGCCTATTTCTGTAGTACCCGGAAATTATGTGGCTGCAATCGCTGCTACAGGACAGGTTGCCGGTTCTGCTACAGCTCTTCCACAAGGTGTTATGATAGCGCTTGATAAACAAACACAACAACCTATACGTTCTACCTATGTGTACACGGCCGGTTCTTCACCTCCAGCATGGGGATATATCACTTACCTGCCTATGATTCGTATGAATTTATTGGCTGGCCCTGCAGGAATTAAAGAACATACACTGAATATGTCCTTGCTGTCTGCTTATCCAAACCCTGCTACACAAAGTGTTGCGATTAACTACAACATGAACAAACAAAGCGATGTGGTTATTTCTGTAACAGATGTTACCGGTAAGAATATGTCGACTGTAAAAGAAGCGGGTGTTGTTGGTCAGCACAGCACGCATCTTGACCTGAATGGTTATGCAGCCGGAACTTATTTCTATACCATTACAACTGATTTTGGTAAACTCAACGGCAAATTCGTTGTGATCAAATAATCGGTTATTATCCTTTATGTTTTAAAAGAAAGCCCGGACATAGTGTTCGGGCTTTCTTTTAAATAAGTTTTGTATTGTATTTTAATGAGATTTCCTTTATACGTCGATGGTCTGCTGCATCACCTGCTATTATTGATTAGGTAAGAGGAGGGATGCATTCGTTTTTTTGTAAATTTACCCACCAACAATAAAATCAGCTGTAATTAACTTATTGCTTCTTACAAAGGAGGCAATTTTTGAATTACTTTATTATTAACCATTAAAACGAAAATACAATCATGAAAAAAATTATCATGTGTTGTTCTTTCCTGGCTCTTGGATTGTCAGTGTACAGTCAGCAAGGACCTGGAAAAATCAAAGCGACTCGCTCCCCAGTAAGGAAAGGTGTTGTAAGTAATGTACAAAGCAAGGGGCACCAAATGGTAACTCCTCCAGCAACACTGGCCGCTTTCTGGTCGGATGATTTCTCTGTTAAAACAAATTGGACTATGTCTGCTCAGGCAGGAGCAGGTCTTTGGAAAATTGATACGGTAGGTCCGGTAGGATCATTCAAGATAACACCAATTCATTCCACCACTCATTCAAATGGTTTTGCTACATTCGATTCTGATAATGATTGCAGCGGCAATCAGATAGCGGATCTTACAAATGCAACTGCCATCAATTGCAGTGCGCATAACTTCATTGCACTTACTTTTCAGGAACAATACCGCCGTTACATCGACAGCACATTCATTTTCGTAAGTAACAATGGTACCACCTGGACCAAATATCCTGTTAATGCAGCCTTGGCAGTTAACGACTTTTGTGCGAATAACCCTACATTGATAAAGCTTGATATTTCGGCTGTTGCCGGAGGAAAAGCAACCGTATGGATTCGTTTTGAATTCTACAGTCCAAGCACTCTTGGAACTGGTGCCGGTTGTTCTTATTCCTGGATGGTGGATGATGTAGCTTTAACGGATATTCCTGCCAATGATCTTTCATTGGATATGGCATATGCCGATTTCGGATATCAGGGTGGAGGATATTACACCCAGACACCAGTAAGCGAAATTGTGCCTATGACATTCCGCGCTGCTATCTCTAACCAGGGAACTGCTACACAAACCAACAATAAACTGAAGGTCGATATTCGTAACGCATCATCTTCCGTATTTAGTCAAACCGGCCCGATTCATGCTTCACTTGTTTATGCAGCAAAAGACACCCTGTTTGATACACTGCCTGCATTTAATCCTGCTGCACTGGCTGCCAACTACACAGCTCGTTTTGAGATCTCTCAGACACAGATTGAAAATCCTGCTGATACAATGAATAATTCGGTTACCAAAATGTTCTCTGTTTCCGATACTGTTTTTGCACGTGACAATGGAATGACTCCTGTTGCCAGTACCATTGGAAGTGTTGACTATACAGGTGGTGATGCAGACGGATCGATGATTGCCAATGTATTCCAGTTACCGATGGCTGCTAGTATTACAAGTATTTCTGCATTTATTGATACTTCTTCTGCGGTTGGAACTACCATGCAATATGTGTTGATTCGCCTTGATTCAGCAGGAGGATTTAATACTGTAGCCTCTTCAACGGTTATGAATATTTCTTCCAAAGGCAGTCTGGGTCGCTGGATCACTATGCCAGTTAGATTGCCAGTTGTTCCCGGAACCTATTTTGCAGCCGTTGCAGCTACCGGTCAAATTGCGGGCTCTGGTTCTTCTTTACCTCAGGGTGTGATGATTGGTGTTGACAAACAAACACAACAACCTATCCAGACTACGTATGTGTATACTGCAGGTTCAGCTCCTCCAGCATGGGGCTATATTAATAGCCTGCCAATGATCCGTTTGAATATTCTTGCCGGATCTTCCGGTATCAAGGAAAATTCATTGGGTATGTCGTTGGTTTCTGCTTATCCTAACCCGGCTTCACAAACAGTTGCGATCAATTACACGCTGGATAAAACAAGCGATGTTCTGATCCAGATTACCGATATCAGCGGTAAAAACATGGGAAGTGTAAAAGAAACAAGTGTTATGGGTCAGCATAGTGCACACCTTGATTTAGGTGGATATGCTGCCGGTACTTATTTCTATACACTCACTACCAGCTTCGGCAAACTGTCCGGTAAATTTGTTGTGATTAAATAAGATTCTTTTTCCAAAAAAGCCCCGGCAGATAATTCTGACCGGGGCTTTTTTATTTGAAATGATCTATGTTGTTGATAGAAAGACGATGGATTACTCGATTGATTTCAGATTCAGTTTCCGTATAGAAGGAGCAATCCGGGCCGTGATAAAAACAATCCCAATGGTCATGGCTCCCCCAAAAATAACGGAAGGTACAAGCCCCATCAATCGGGCAGCCACTCCCGATTCAAATCCTCCTATTTCATTGGAAGATCCTATGAAGATGCTGTTCACTGCCGAAACACGGCCCCGCATATGATCGGGAGTCATCAACTGCAGTATGCTGTGACGAATAACAACACTGACATTGTCAAAGGCGCCTGTCAGGAAAAGGAAAAAAACAGACAGATAAAAATTTTCGGATAAAGCAAAAAGGATGGTAGCCATCCCGAACCCGGCAATCGCAATCAAAAGATTTCTTCCTGCATTCTTTTTTTGAGGCATATAAGCCATTAGGAAAGCAGTAATTACAGCACCTCCTGCAGGTGCAGCTTTCAGGATGCCAAAGCCCATGGATCCTACATGCAGGATCTTATCTGAAAATGCCGGTAATAGGGCCACTGCCCCGCCAAACAGGACAGCAAATAAATCAAGACTTAGCGCCCCCAGAATGATCTTATTGTTAAATACAAAACGAAGCCCTACAGTAAGGCTTTCCTGTAAAGATTCTTTCTTTTCTCTGAGCGGAAGACTTTTGGGCTTTATAAGTAATACAGAGACAAGAGACAGTAGAATGGTAATAAAGACTGTCAGGTATGCATTGGATAATGTAAACATACAGAGCAGCCCGCCAATTGTATTGCCGGCAATAAAACCAATATGCCATATGGTGCTGTTCCAGGTGGCGGCATTGGTATAATGACTACGCGGAACAATCTGAGCCATCCAGGCAGGGAAAGTAGGTCCTAAAAAACCGCGGATAATACCAATACAGGCAATCAAGCCAAAAATAGGGAGTGTGCCGAAATGATGATCGGAAATGACAGACCCCGAAGAGAGCCAGGAAAAGACAATGGCCGTTATTGCCAGGCCCAGCCCTGCGGTAAGGATAATTCGCTTACGATCAATAATGTCGGCTATATGTCCGGAGAATAATGCAATCAGTATGGAAGGGATGGCCTCTGCAAGTCCTGCATAACCAAGAAACAACACATCCTTGGTGAGGGCATAAATCTGCCACATATAAATAACGCTTTGCATTTGTATGGCAAGCGTGAGAAAAAAACGGGCAAAAATGAAATAACTGAACTCGGGTATCCGGAGTGCTTCAAAAGGATCATGTTTCTTAGGAAACGACTCTTGGTTCACGTCAGAATTTATAGTTCAGGCCAAGGCCTATATTAAGGCCCCCCAGTGTAAGATCGGCCCAGTTGTTAATACTGGTGCTCGGACTGCTGTAATTCAGGCTGGGATAGCTGAAGCTGGTATAAGAAATGGGAATTGATATTCCGAAATGATCGCCCAAAAAGATGCGGAACCCGGCATGAATATCATAGAGGCTACCTATACCGTTGTATTTGGATGCTGTAATATCGTTCGAGGAATAGTTGACGGTTGAAAGGCCAAAGGCCATACCGGCATATAAATCAACATGAGTAGTATGTACAATATGGATATTGAACAACACGGGTACATTAAAACTAAACGTGGTTTGTTTTTGAGTAGCGGAATCAATGTATTTGTCGTATCTCAATTGTGCCCCAACCCCCAGCCATTTGAAAACAACCAGCTCGTAGCCTAGTGAGTAGATAGCGCTTCCTGAACGGCCTGACCATGCACCTGAAACACTATGGACATGATAAATGTCGTTGTAATCACCTATTCTGGCAGAAAGATCAATAATGGAGTTGCCTCTCTCTAAACATTGTGCAGAAGTGTTTCGGGATAAAAGAAGGCTACAAGCGAGAAATGTGAATACCAGAATCCGTTTTATCATAGGATGATGATTTTAAGAAACAATATTACGAAGAAATAATAAAATGATAAAAGTGCCTGAAGGTGAGGTTATTAACAATCAAAAAAATAGGGGAAATTCCTGATAGTGAAATAGATGCAGAACGTTACCTGATAAGTTAAGGATCTAGCGTAATGTTACAGGTAATTGGAAAATGATCAGACAGATCGGTATGAATGGTTCTGTAATCCCAGGAAAAGATAGAAGGGCTATGCAATATATAGTCAATCCGGAAAGAAGGGAATTTGCCGTAGTAAGTTTGCCCGAAACCAGAGCCGCTTTCCAAAAAGGCATCTTTCAACCCTTTGCTCAAAGTATGATAGGAGTATGAATTAGGGGTATCATTAAAATCACCACAAATAATAACCGGATAACGGCAATTACGCAGGTGTTCATTGATAATCTCCACCTGTCCGGCTCTTCTCAGGAAAGCCCATTTCATCCGCCTGAGAATACTTTTCGAGCCTTCCAGCTCGTTCAGATCTTTAACATCCAGGATTGATTCCATGAATTTATAGTCATTGTCGCTAAAATGCATGCTTTGCAAATGAACATTGTATACCCGTATCGTATCTGTACCAATCTGTATATCCGTATAAATGCAACTGTTGTTTCCTCTGGTGTTAAAATCAATCATCCCTCTGTTCACAATCGGATAACTACTAAAGGTGGCCATGCCCCAATGATCCGTACCACGAAGTGTTACCATATATTCCGTGTGCGAATACTTTGCTCTTTGTAGCTTAACAAGCGTATCCAGATTACGGAAATGACCTTTGTCGGAATTATAAAACTCCTGCATGCAAATAATATCAGATGACTCGGATTTAAGCAGATCAAAAATCTTACTCCTTGTTTCCATATTATGCGACCAATTGTAAAGATCAAAAAGCTTCGTATTGAAACTCATGATTTTCAATTTGTGTTTGGCATGCACAGCCCTTTCCGGTGTTTTGCTGAAACGAACCTGCACATAAGCAAACAAGGTATTATATCCGATAACAATGGCCAGTAGGGAATATAAAAAGCGGATGCGGCGGCGAAGCAACCAGTAAAGGACAAAAAGACAATTGATGATTAAAAAAACAGGATACGAAATTCCAAAGAAGGCCAATGGCCAGAATATACGCGGGCTGATGTAAGGAGCCAGATACGAGAAACACAACAAAAGAATAAAAGCATAATTGATGCCCAGTACAATTTTACTCCAGCGAAATCTTTTCTTAGGCGGTGCCCCTTCCTGGGTCTTATTATCCGATGGCTCAAACGGGGGCTGTTCCATCCGGATTACATTTTTTTGCTGGTGTTAAAGAGAAAGTCCTTTTCTTCTTTGCTCAGGCTTTCATATCCGGAACGTGAAATCTTATCCAGTATATCATTCATTCTTTTCTGCTCATTCACTTTTGTCTCGTTATAGACTTCATCCGAAACAGGTCTTTTGTAAGCAACTTTTACGTTTTTTCGTTCTCTCTTTCTGAACAGATGCTGAAGGGATTCGAGCATCTCTATAGCGCCACGCGTAAGGTCTTTGCCTTTCCGGTATTGCAGGGCAAAGACAAGACCGAAAAGAGCCCCACCCATATGCGAGATCTTACCCCCTGTATTGGTGCCGATATCCAGTACGCTGGTCAGAAGAAAGCTGGCGAGTGCAATATATTTCAGTTTAACAGGCCATACCCCGAATAGCATCATTTGAAGGTTAGGAGCATATACTGCCGTAGCAATTACAATAGCCATTACACCGGCAGAAGCACCCAGCATGGGGCCTAAAACAAGCATTTTGGGAAACAGCGTGTTGATAATCAGAAAAAGGATTCCACCGCTTAATCCCCCCATCAGATAAAGCCCCACAAGACGTTTGCTGCCCATAAATTCGCTGAAAACAGATCCCAGAAAATAAAGCCACAACATATTGGAAAATAAGTGCCCGAATTCCATGTGGGTAAACATGTAGGTAAAGAGCGTCCAGAATTTTTCAATGAATCCGGAAAATGTGGGAGGAAGCATCAATACCTCTTCCAGCCTGAACCAGCTCCCTGACATACGGAGTATAAAATCGATCAGGTTCACTAAAACAAAAACAATGACATTGACAACAATCAGCCGGTTCAGGCCATTGTGTTTAAGCTGGAATGTATTTTTGAGATCGTTGAACATGGTATTTGCTAAAAAACTTAATAAAAGAATTTACGGTTTCGTTTCCATATCAGAATAAGAATGACTCCGAATAGTGCGCCACCCAGGTGTGCAAAGTGAGCTATGTTATCGCCAGCTACCTGAGAGAGCCCCGAGAAGAGCTCAATACCGGCATAAATAGCTACAAAATACTTTGCTTTGATAGGGATAGGAAAAAAAATCATGATGAGTTCTGTATTCGGAAATATCATTCCATAGGCCAATAGAATACCAAACAGTGCACCTGAAGCTCCTATACAGCGTTCATTTCTGATAAGCCCCATCAGATCGGAAAGATTGGCTATTGAAGCATTGTTAAGAATAGCCGGATCTTCGAAATAATGCGACATAACCTTACGGTATTCTTCCGGGCTGAAATTATTAATTGCCTCCGTAATCGTATGGAGCTGATACCCGGTATATAACGTTTGAATAAAAGCAGCTCCCAAAGCAGTAACCAGATAAAAAATGATAAACCGGCGGGGGCCCCAGTAGTTTTCAAGCACATAACCGAACATCCAGACTCCAAACATGTTAAAGAAAATATGATCCCACCCTTCATGCATAAACATATACGTGAATACCTGATACCAGTGAAAAGAAGGGGATGTAGGATAATGCAAGCCAAGCAGATCACGCAGATCGATCTGAAAACGGTATTTAAATGCCAGAGAAGCCAGAAACATGATCACATTAATGATCAGAATGTTTTTTACAACGGGAGGGAGTAATCGAAATCCCGCAGGTCGGTATTGTTGTTGGTAATCCAAAGCTGAAATTTTAGATAATTAGATTTTGATGAGTTAGTGTTTTTATTTTTTAAATCTTCTGTCCAATTCTTCCAGGCTATATGTCAATACGGCAGGTTTTCCATCCGGAGTGGAGTAGGGCATGGTACAGGCAAAGAGCTCATCAACGATATGATTCATTTCTTCTTCGCTCAGTTTTTTGCCACTCGGTATAGCCGCTTTTTTGGCCATCATACGTGCAATGTATTCTTTCTGGTTATGTCTGAATTCGCTTTGATGGTGTTTGTATTCGTCAATTAATCCCTCCAATATCTGTGCCGGATCTGTTTCTGTCAAAGCGGCAGGCACCCCGTTTATAACAACCGAATTGGTTCCAAATTCATTGATTTCATAACCCATGGCATTCAAATCAGGCAAAAGGGCCTTAATACAAATCATATCTCCGGCACTGAACTGAATAGATTCGGGAAAAAGATTCTTTTGTGAAAAAGCCTTCTGCTCCTTCATCGCTTCCAAAAAACGTTCATACAGGATACGCTCGTGAGCTCCCTGCTGATCAATGAGGAGGAATCCCGATTTGATATGAGCTAAAATATACCTGTTATGCAACTGAAAATTTTTATGTTCCGTATGGGCCTCTGTTTCTTCTGTCCATTCCCCGTGAAGGGTATGCTGGCTATCCTGAGGATTTTGCTCAACCGTTCCTTCTTCCTGCTTTTTTAACAGATCGCTTTGATTGTATGAATGATTAGAATATTGCTTATCCCACGAAATAGTCTTAAAATAATCAGGTTGGGGAGCATCTTTCTCTTTCCGTTCATTATTAAACGGATTGAAATTCTTATCCACTTTTATTTCCGGTGCCTTCACCGATCTGTTTTCCGGGTTAAGCGGGAGCTCAATACTCATTTCCTGATTAAAATCAAGAGAAGGAGCGATGTTATACTGCCCCAGTGATTTTTTGACTGACGATCGTAACAGGGCATAAATGGATCGTTCGTCTTCAAATTTGATTTCCGTCTTTGTCGGATGAATATTTACATCAATGGTTTTCGGATCTACTTCCAGAAAGATGAAATAGGATGGAAATGCATCTTTGGGCAGGAGCTCGCTGTATGCGCTTTGAACCGCATGATGCAGATAAGCATTGCGTATAAAGCGGCGGTTTACAAAAAAGAATTGCTCTCCACGGGTTCGTTTGGCAAATTCAGGTTTGCCTATAAAACCAGTCATCCCCAGTATCTGCGTATGCTCTTCCAACGGCACTAAACGGGCATTATATGGATTTCCGAAAAGACCAACCAGACGCTGCCGGAGATTGGATTTAGGCAGATTGAAAACTTCCGTGTTGTTATGATGAAATACAAAGGTAATTTCCGGATGAGCGATGGCAACACGTTCAAACTCATCCATGATATGACGAAACTCTACGGCATCGGATTTAAGGAAATTGCGTCTGGCCGGCACATTAAAAAACAGATTCTTAACCGCAATGCTCGTACCCTCTGCACAGGCACAGGTTTCCTGGCTTTTTACTTCACTGCCTTCTATCAGAATGCAGGTGCCCAGTTCCTGACCCGATTTCCGGGTTTTTAATTCCACCTGGGCTATAGCCGCTATGGATGCCAGGGCTTCGCCCCGGAAGCCTTTGGTTTGTATGGCAAATAAATCGTCGGTATGGCGGATTTTGGAAGTAGCATGACGTTCAAAACTCATTCGGGCGTCCGCATCACTCATTCCGCTTCCCTGGTCAATTACCTGGATCAGGGTCTTGCCGGAATCCTTGACCAGAAGCATGATATGATCAGAGCCTGCGTCAATGGCATTTTCAAGCAATTCCTTTACCGCCGATGCGGGTCGTTGAACCACCTCTCCGGCCGCAATCTGGTTAGCAATGGAATCGGGTAAAAGCCGGATAATATCAGGCATAATTTCGTTGTTTTTCCTCTTTTTTCAGAGGAATGCAAAGGTAAGGGTTATTGCGGATATTTATATGATGATGGAGTTGTCAAAACAGACATCTTTTGGAATAATTCGAATGGCTCATGAAGGAGGGATTGCCCCCCCTCTTCAGAGGGCCACTCATCCAGAATTTTCAGGCGTTTGGCTATTTCGGTCCCCGTAGGCAGAAAGTCTCTCATTTTCTTCGGTAATGACCTTTTCAAAGCGTATTGAGCAACTCCGATAGGACTTCTGGTTTCATTCAAAGCAAACTCTACTACCGTTCTGTCTTTCTCTTTGCATACAATTATTCCGATGGACGGATTTTCATCTTTATACCGCATTGTTCTGTTTAGTGCGGTAAGATAAAATTGCATTTTGCCGGCATATTCCGGTTTAAATCTGCCTGCTTTCAACTCAATAGCAATCAATGATTTTAGTTTTCGGTGATAAAGCAGTAAATCGATATAATAAAATTCATTTCCAACCCGGAGCTTGTATTGATTACCGATAAAGGTAAAATCGCTTCCCATCTCCAGTAAAAATTTTCTAATATTTCTCAGAAGAGCGAGTTCGAGTTCACGCTCATCATACTCATTGGAAAGTTCCAGAAAGTCAAAGGTATATTCATCTTTAACTGCCAACTTAGCCTGATACCTGTATTTCCCGGCAATGGCTTTATCGAAATTTGTCTGATTTGTCTGAAATTTTCTAAAGGTCATGTTTTCTATCTGATGAATTAAAATATTCTTTGACCACCCGTATTCTTTGGTCATACGCATATAAAAGTCTCTTTCTTTTTTTGTCTTTACTTTCTCAAACAGGATAACATGATGGCTCCAGCTAATTTCTCGCACCAGTGGTGCGAGTTTTGTATATGTCTGATAAAACTTCCTCATTCGCCAGAGATTAGGCGATGAAAATCCCTTCATGCCTGGAAATCCGGATTGCAAATCAACGGCCAGCTTTTCAACAATCGATTTGCCCCATCCGTTTTTTTGCTGGTTTACCAAAATAATGCGGCCTATTTCCCAATATAAAGCCAGTAATTCTTTGTTCACCGCTTTTAAAGCCTTCAGACGGGCTTGCTGAACTTTATCCTTCACTTCCTTTAAGAAAGTAATATATCCGGTTTGTTTTATTTTAGTCATAGACTAAAAATATCAATCCTGAATAACATTCTCCAAGAGATAACTCCTTTATAAATTCCCAATCCCGATTTTTACGTCTTTTTGCTTAAGAGTAGTAATTAAATAGGGTATGTTGATAAGTGAAAGGGTTCTTTGAAATAGAAGTATTTATTCTCAATAATTTTAAGGAGTTATACAAACCCTATGCGTATTTACCCTTTTTTGTTGATTGCCTCCATCCTTGTTTTGCTAAGTGCATTTACTATCCAGCAAGGGCCCGGCGACCCTGTTTTTGCCAATACCGACAGCAATCATTGGGTGGATTCTGTCTTTAAGACCCTGACTCCGGAAAGAAGAATCGGTCAGCTTTTTATGGTAGCAGCCTATTCCAACAAGGATAAAGCACATGTAAACGAGATCAAAAAGCTTATTACCGAAAATGGAATAGGAGGATTGATCTTTTTTCAGGGTGGACCTAAACGGGAAGCCAATCTAACAAATCTGTATCAGGGGCTGTCGGATGTGCCCTTGCTTATTTCCATTGATGGAGAGTGGGGGCTGGCCATGCGACTGGATAGCACGGTTCAGTTTCCCCGTCAGATGACGTTAGGTGCCATTCAGGATGATTCCCTGATTTATTACATGGGCAAGGAAATTGCCCGGGAATGCAAACGCATCGGTATTCAGGTAAACCTGGCACCGGTGGCGGATATCAATAACAATCCGAATAATCCGGTAATCAGTAATCGCTCATTTGGAGAAAACAAATACCTCGTGGCCCGCAAAGCGGCTATGTATATGAAAGGGATGCAGGATGCCGGTGTACTGGCTAATGCCAAGCATTTTCCAGGGCATGGTGATACCGACAGTGACTCTCATAAAACACTGCCTGTAATAAACCAATGTGCTCAGCGCATGGATACGCTGGAATTGTATCCTTTTAAAGAACTTTTTCGTCAGGGCCTTGGCAGTGTCATGGTTGCTCACCTGAATATTCCTTGTTATGATACCACTAAAAATATGGCAGCCACCCTCTCCCACAAGGTGGTGAGCGGATTACTGAAAGATACGCTCGGCTTTAAAGGACTGGTTTTTACTGACGCCTTGAATATGAAAGGAGTTTCTAAATTTTATGCTCCGGGTGTTGTGGATCTGAAAGCACTGCTGGCTGGTAACGATGTGTTACTGTTTTCTGAAGATGTACCTACCGCCATTGACGAAATAAAGAAGGCAATGGATCAGGGACTTATTACCCAGGATGAGATAGATCTGCGTTGTAAAAAGATACTTCGGGCCAAGTATTGGTGCGGGCTTAATAAAACGGAGAAAATACCCTTAAAGAAGCTATATGAGGATTTGAACAACCGGAGAGCTGATTTGCTTAACCGCAAACTGGCCGATGCTGCCATGACCCTGCTGAAGAATGATCAGGATCTGCTGCCGCTTAAAAGACTTGATACACTTAAGATAGCCGCTGTATCACTGGGATATGAAGACCCCAGCGCTTTTGATGAGATGCTGAACAATTATACTTCGGTGGCTCATTTCGGAATTAATAAGGATGCTAAACCGGGCTTGGCTGATTCCCTGCTTGAAAAACTGAAGCCCTACAATACCATTATTCTGTGTGTGAATAACATGAATAATGTACCTAAAAAAGATTTTGGATTAGGGGATCTGTGCCGACATCTGCTGGATTCGGTTTGTTCCATGAAAAACAAACATGTTATTGTAGATGTTTTTGCCAATCCGTATTTACTGACTTTGTTTAAGGAAGTGGAAAAAGCACAATCCGTAGTACTTTCCTATGAGTGGAGTACCTATACACAAAACTCTTCTGCTGCCCTCATCTTCGGGGGAATATCAGCATCGGGCAAAATCCCGGTAAGTGTTTCATCACGTTTCCCTGCCGGAACAGGGATTAACACGGGTCCTCCCGTACGGTTAAAATATACTGTACCGGAAGAAGTGGATATAGATCCTAAAAAACTGAAAGAAATAGATACCCTGGCGCTTCGGGGAATAAAGAATAGGGCCTATCCCGGATGTCAGATCCTGGTTGCGAAAGATGGAAAGGTGTTTTATCGCAAATCATTCGGATATCATACGTATGCAAAAAAGGAGAGGGTAAAAAACGATGATATCTATGATCTGGCTTCGGTCACTAAAATTCTTTCGTCCACTCCTGCATTGATGAAACTGGTGGATGAGAAAGCGGTTCGTTTGGATGACAGATTGAGTGAACACTTGCCTGAAATAAAAGGTAGTAATAAACAGGATATTATTATCCGGGAAATGATGGCACACCAGGCCGGGTTGGAAGCGTGGATTCCTTTCTGGACCCGCACCATGGAGAACGGGGAATATAAACCCGGTATTTACAGCAAAACAAAAAGTGATTCTTTTCCGCTTCGTGTGGCCGACAGGCTGTATATCAATAAGGCATGGCCGGATACAATGTTTAAACAGCTACTTCGGTCGCCGATGGGCCAACGTGGTAAATTCAATTACAGCGACCTGGGATATTATTTTATTAAACGTATTGTTGAAAGCAAGGAGAAAGAGCCTCTCAACAAGTTTATGGATAGTATCTTTTATAAACCCCTAGGGCTGGCCACACTGGGGTATCTGCCACGCACCCGGTTCAATCTGGAAAGGATTGTTCCGACGGAATATGATCTGAAATTCAGAAAACAACAGATTGAAGGAGATGTACATGACCAGGGTGCCGCCATGCTGGGTGGAGTAGGGGGCCATGCCGGACTTTTTTCAGATGCTAATGATGTGGCGGTATTGATGCAGATGTTTTTGAATAAAGGAACCTATGGAGGGGCCCACTACCTGGATTCGGCCACGGTGAATGATTTCACCAAATGTCAGTTTTGCGCAAGTAACAGAAGAGGAGCCGGGTTTGATAAACCGGAAACCGATCCTAAAAAAGATAGCCCTGTTTGTGATTGTGTTTCGTATCTCAGTTTCGGTCACCAGGGCTTTACCGGAACCATTACCTGGGCCGATCCGGCTAGCGGACTGGTGTATGTATTTCTGTCTAACAGGGTTTATCCGGATGCTGACGATAACCGCTTGCTTAAGCAGGGTACACGCACGGCTATCATGCGTGTTATTAATGAGGCGATTGCCAATCCTGTAAAACCTTAAGATTTATTTCTTTTTTACCACCTGCTTCCTGATCCTGCTCAGCGATTCAGGTGCTATACCCAGATAAGAAGCAATCATGTGTTGGGGCACACGTTGGGCCAAGGAAGGAAAGCAGCGGCAAAAAAGAAGAAGAGATAGTTATATAAATATATAAGCATTGACCCAATATCATACCCGATCTTTTTGATCAAGGGTTAAATAACCAAATACACCCGGAAATTTATAACCACTAACCCGATTTTTACCTTAAACCGGAATCCTTAATTTCTAGCAAATTTCATCCGTTTTAAACACAAAATTCCCTGTTTCAAATTTTTAACAGTCTGTCAATAGGCATTTTTAGTCCTATTTTAGTAATCTGCAGAGGTTCTCAAATTTTGAGAATAGAAAAGAGATAAAAAACATTAACTGGAGGGTGAATTCCAAAAAACTCTAACCGGGATAGGAG
>JABDCB010000036.1 GCA_013288325.1 Bacteroidota bacterium | reverse complement strand
CCAAGCACGGCCGACAATGCCTGCAGGGTAACCCGGGTAATATTATTATGCGGCTGCTGTGCGGTAAGGGTTGATCCTCCTGTTTGTGTATGAAAACGGAGCATCTGAGCCCTGGGATCCGTAGCACCTAATTCCTTTGTAATGGTTGCCCACATTCGGCGTGCTGCACGAAACTTGGCTACCTCTTCAAAAAAGTGGTTGTGAGCATTAAAGAAAAAAGAAAGACGTTTGGCAAAGACATTGATATCAAGTCCTTTTTCAAGGGCTGCTTTTAAATACGCTTTTCCATTAGCCAGGGTAAACGCCAGTTCCTGTACAGCCGTTGATCCCGCTTCCCGTATATGATAACCGGAAATAGAAATGGTGTTCCATTTAGGCACTTCCTTACTGCAATAGGCAAAAATATCGGTAATGATGCGCATGCTGGGTTTGGGAGGGTAGATATAGGTTCCTCTTGCGGCATACTCTTTTAAAATATCATTCTGAATGGTTCCTGAAATCTTTTTTAGATCGGCACCTTGCTTCTTTGCCAAAGCTATATACATAGCCAGAAGGATAGATGCTGTAGAGTTGATGGTCATAGAAGTAGTGATGCCTTCCAGCTGAATGCCATCAAACAATATTTCCATATCACGGAGCGAATCTATAGCCACCCCTGATTTGCCTACCTCCCCTTCGGAGAAAGCATGATCGGAATCATAACCGATTTGTGTAGGCAGGTCGAAAGCTACTGATAGGCCTGTAGTACCCTGTTTTAGCAGGTAATGATACCGTTTGTTACTTTCTTCTGCGGTCGAGAAGCCGGCATACTGACGCATGGTCCACAACTTACTCCGGTACATGGTACTTTGAACGCCACGGGTAAAGGGAAATTCACCGGGTTGCTCATCCGGAAACTCTTTTTTGCCATAAACCCTGTTGATTTCTATGCCTGAATCGGTCTTAAAATGCGCCTTTCGTTCCTGTTCGTCCATAAATGATTTATGAATTTGATTTATGAATTATGATTTGAAAATCAGAAGAGGTGACAAAATCTTAAATCATAATTCTTAAATCCTAAATATTTAAAAGTTCTGCCCCACTTCCCGCTTGATATACTCCAATGCCACATCAGTAGGCAGTTTGGGTACCTGAGCAGCAATATTGATGATCATCTGACTAAGGTCCATACTGGAAGCCGTATCAGGAATTTTTGTGGCGGAAATATTAATGAGTTTGATTATTTCTTCTTTTGCGGTTTTGACCATTTCCCAGGCATGTCCGCTCACATAGATCTGCTGAGACAGATTATGCTCGAACTCGGTACGGATACTTTTAATAAGCTCTGTTTGTAAAAGGCGTGCACTCATCCCTTGTTTGTTCACTCTTGGGATAAGACTGTTCGGAGATATCCGTTCCAAAAAGAGGGCCAGCCTTTCGTATGACTGCAGCCGTGTTGGAGTAATCAGACTTTGATTGGCAATCCTTATTTCAGTCAGTCGTTTACGTGCATCATTATCCAGAAAACTCTTGACCAGATAATAAGCAGTTAGAAAAACAATGATGGCAGGAATAAGCATCATCAGTCCCTTAATAAACAGGTTCATCGTAATTTCCATAATCTTCGTATCTTTAGATGGCTAAAGATCGCAAAAAAATCCTGATTTCACTTCTCTGTAATCAGAATAAGGGCCAGGTATCCTGTTGCTCCAAATAAAATGAAAAAGCTTTTCTCCATCTGCTCTTTCATCTTCTTCTGTACACTCCTGTGCAGTAACAATATCCATAGGCCCCCCGTAGTTTCCGGTCCTTTTCTAGGGTTTAACCTCATGCCCGGCGCCAATAATAACCTGGTAAACTTTGCACTTGTTGTGGTTCTTCCCAATGGGCAAAAAAGTGTCCAGGCTATCTCCCGCAATGATTTTATCCGTGTTGCATGCAGTCAGCAACCGCAAGATGGCAATCCGCTAGGTGAAAATCTGTTTGCCAAATATGAAATTGAAGAATGCGGCATGTATAAAGATTCGATTTTCAAAAAAGTCAGTTTTATATGCAGCTCTGTTGACCAGCTATGGAAATTGCGTTACAAAATGGGACCTTATGGAGGCTCAGATTCACTGGGATGGACGGGGGCTACTGTACCTTCCAGTGGACAGATGGATATTCTTCGTCAATATGGGGCACAAAGTCTGGATGACTTCATTTATGGTGAAAATGCCTTTCACCTCCTCCACGACATCCAAAGCTACGCCTGGCAAAGCAGGTATAAAGGCAGTTGAAAAAGCGACAGGAGGCAGAAGCAGGAGGCATAGGCAGGAGCAGAAGGCAAATAGGGCGAAGTGCGTCGACTCCGACAGTTTTACCTGATTCCAATCAAAATGCTAACTTTGCCCCTTAATTTTCATCTATGATTTTAGCGGATCGAATCAATGCCCTGTCAGAGTCGCAGACAATTGCGATGGCCCGAAAAAGCCGCGACCTGATTGCGCAAGGTGTGGACCTTATCAGCCTAAGCCTCGGCGAACCCGATTTTGCAACTCCTACCCTTGTTAAAGAGGCTGCTAAAAAAGCTATTGACGACAATTTCAGCTATTATACCCATGTATCAGGTTATCTGGAGTTACGTAAAGCAATAGCCAATAAGCTGAAGCGCGACAATGCCCTTGAATACGGGCCTGATCAGATTGTGGTTAGTACCGGAGCCAAACAATGCATTGCCAATACGGTACTCTGTTTAATCAACCCCGGAGATGAAGTGATAGTTCCTTCGCCTTACTGGGTAAGTTATCTGGAACTCGTAAAACTGGCAGAAGGCAAAACGGTGGTAATCCCTACCACGCTGGAAACGAATTTCAAGATGCAACCCGAACAGCTCCGGGCTGCTATAACACCCAAAACACGTCTTATAATTTTCAGCTCGCCCTGTAATCCTACCGGAAGTGTTTATTCCAAAGCCGAGTTGAAGGCGCTTGCCGAAGTAATTGCTCAGTTTCCTGAATTATATATCCTTTCAGACGAAATATACGAAGACATCAATTTTATCGGTTCACATGAAAGTATTGCCCAGTTTGATTTTATAAAAGAAAGGGTAATTCTGGTCAATGGGGTGTCAAAAGGGTTTGCGATGACAGGCTGGAGAGGTGGCTATCTGGCCGCTCCGCTCTGGATAGCAAAAGCATGTGATAAGATGCAAGGACAGTTCACCTCTGCTACCTGCTCCATTACACAGAAGGCCATGCAACAAGCTATGGAAATGCCCCAGGAAAGCACCCATGCGATGCGGGATGCTTTTCATAAAAGAAGAGATCTTGTTCTATCCCTGATGAAGGATATTCCTGGAATGAAGGTAAACAAGCCCGACGGAGCTTTTTATGTTTACCCGGAAGTTTCGGCTTATTTTGGCAAAAGTGACGGGACAAAAACAATGACCAATGGTACCGACTTAAGTCTTTACCTGATTGACAAAGCCCACGTATCGGTTGTACCCGGTGCAGCCTTTGGAAATGATAATTATATACGGATGTCCTATGCCACTTCGGAAGAAAAACTGACGGAAGCTATGGCACGAATTAAGAAAGCACTACTCCAACTGAAATAAAGCTTCGTATGAAAAATCTTAGCACAAGAGAAGTCAATAAAATTTTCACTTCTTTCAATAACCTTCGGGTATTGATCATCGGCGATGTAATGATAGATTCTTACCTCTGGGGGAAAGTGAACCGTATTTCACCGGAAGCACCTGTTCCGGTAGTTTCTATTGTCAAGAAAGAACGCCGGCTGGGAGGTGCAGCCAATGTGGCGCTGAATGTACAGGCCATGGGTGCAACCCCGATACTTTGTTCCGTTATCGGCGTAGATAAAGAAGGTAGCCGCTTTCTGGAGCTGCTTCAGAAACAAAAGCTAAGTGCAAAAGGTATTCTGAAAAGCCGCAGTCGTATTACAACCGTAAAAACGAGGGTGATTGGCAACAATCATCAGATGATACGTGTTGATGAAGAAATCGATTATGATATTACACAAGCTGAAACAGAACAGTTTCTCCATCTGATCAGCTATCTTCTGAAACACGAACGTATCGATGTAATCATCTTTGAAGATTACGACAAAGGACTCATCACCCCTCCCCTTATTCAACGGGTGGTATCGGAAGCCAAGAAACTGGGAGTTCCTACAGTAGTGGATCCTAAACGCAAACATTTCGGAGATTACAAAGGGGTAACACTGTTCAAACCCAATCTGAAAGAATTGAGAGACGGGTTAAAGACCGAATTTGACCAAAGCAATATCAAGGAAATACAAAAAGCGGTGGAAACTCTTCGTTCCAAAATGAAGATTGAAGTTGCTCTTATTACCTTGTCCGAACACGGCATTTATATAAGCAGCAAGAAAACAAAAAAAATTATTCCGGCTCATATCCGCAATATAGCTGATGTATCCGGTGCAGGAGATACGGTAGTGAGTGTGGCTTCGCTCTGTCTTGCGTTGAAACTAAGACCCGAATGGATCGCCCTTATCTCTAATCTGGCAGGGGGACTTGTATGCGAAAAGGTAGGTGTTGTTCCTATCGATAAGGAGCAACTGAGGGAAGAAACCATCGAACTGGTTACAAAGAAAAAAGAATGACCGCTGGCGTCACTCCTTACAACCAAAGCACTACAAAAAAGACTCAGGTAGCGCGGATGTTCGACAACATCGCGCATCGGTATGACCTGTTAAATCAGATCCTTTCCCTGGGTATCCATAAAATATGGAGAAAAAAGGCGGTTAATATGCTGAAAAGCTCCTCCCCTCGTCTGATTCTGGATATTGCAACCGGAACCGGTGATTTTGCCATTGAAGCCCTTAGGCTACAACCCGATAAAATCATAGGGGTAGATATATCCGAAGGAATGCTAGAGCATGGGAGGGTCAAATTAAAAAAACGGCATCTGGAAGATAAAATAAGCCTGTGTACCGGCGATTCGGAGAGCCTTTCTTATCCTGACAATACATTTGATGCTATTACCGTTGGTTTTGGAGTCCGTAATTTTGAAAACCTGGAGAAGGGCTTGTCCGGTATGTTAAGGGTGCTGAAACCGGGTGGTAAGGCCGTGATTCTTGAATTTTCAAAACCCAGGGGATTTCCGATAAAACAGATCTATTTCTTGTATTTCAGGTACATAACCCCGCTCATCGGACGCATTTTTTCAAAAGATCAGCGAGCCTATTCCTATTTAAATGAGTCGGTTGAGGCTTTTCCTGACGGAAAAGACTTTGTGCTTATTTTGGAGCGTTTAGGGTATAAAGAATGCTCTTTTCGACCCATGAGCTTTGGAATTGCCACTATTTACCAGGCCATAAAATAAATGTACATTCGTCATCGTTACTACATTTAACATTGTGAAGATCAACCGGTATATACTCCTTCTTGTGCTAATCAGCTTATCTATTGGCTCGCTTCGGGCTCAATCGAATAGCAATGACAACCTGCCTAAATACTACAACGAAAAGCTCCATTTTGGCTTTACCCTCGGTATCAATAAAGCCGACTTTATCATTCATCCTCAAAAGGATCTCTACAAGATGGATTCTTTAAAGTATATCACCTCCCAACCCAATTTCGGTTTTAATATTGGTATAGTAAGTGAATATGCTTTCACCCAATATCTATGTATCCGTTTTGTTCCGGATTTATCATTTGCCGCCAGAACACTTACCTACACATTTGACACCCCTCTGGACACCAGCAGAGGATATGTTCCGATGAAAAAACTCGTGGAATCCACGTTTGTCGAATTTCCGCTTGATATGAAGCTCCGCTCACAACGTATGCATGATTTTGCTGCTTATGTCCTTGCAGGGGCAAAATACAGCATCGACCTGGCTTCACAGAAAGACGTGAATAATACCAGCAGCCAGGATGCAGTAGTAAAACTTCGTAAGGATGATTATGGTTTGGATGTAGGTACAGGAGTGGAATTTTTTATGCCCTATTTTAAACTAGGGCTTGAATTAAAGTTTTCGTATGGATTTAAAGATCTGATTGTACACGATCAGTATATTTACTCCACTTCCATCGAAAAGCTGAACACGAAGATGTTTTTGTTTTCTGTAACCTTCGAGGGCTGAACGCTGATGGTATATGAAACAGAAATTTTCATCCTTCCCCAGGAGGCTGAATCGGAAGATACACTTTGGTTGATTGCTTCACAAAAGCTCTCCATTCCCAAAAAAAACATTACAGCCCTTCGTATCCTGAAGCGCTCTGTAGATGCCCGTTCAAAAACAATACGACTCAATCTGAAAATAAAAGTATATACAGGAGCTCTTCCTCCCGCTCCCACCTATTCCAAACACCTTCCTGATGTTTCCCATGCAAAGCCTATTTTGATTGCAGGAGCAGGACCTGCCGGGTTATTTGCGGCATTAAAAATAGCGTTGGCCGGTTATAAACCTGTTATTGTTGAACGGGGAAAAGAGGTCAGGGATCGCCGGTTTGACCTGGCAGCCATCAGCAAAAAACACCTTGTAAACCCCGACTCCAATTATTGTTTTGGAGAAGGCGGAGCCGGCACGTATTCGGATGGGAAACTATATACCCGTTCCAATAAAAGAGGGGATATTCAAAGTATCCTGGAAACGTTTGTGGCACATGGAGCAAGTGAAGATATCCTGATTGATGCTCATCCGCATATAGGCACTAATAAGCTACCATCTATCATTGTCAGCATGCGTGAAAGTCTGCTTGCTGCAGGAGCCGAGATTCATTTCGGAACCCGTGTAACCGATTTAATTATCCGGAATCAACACATAGCAGGAATAAAAACGATTGTTAACGGTGAAGAAAAAGAGTTTCTTGGCGAGCAGCTCATTCTTGCCACAGGTCATTCGGCCCGTGATATTTTTGAGATGCTGCACCGCAATCATATTCTTATTGAAGCCAAACCTTTTGCCATGGGCTTAAGGGTGGAACATTCTCAGCAGTTAATCGATTCTATACAATACCACTGCCCGCTTACTAAAGTGGAAGAGCTGCGTAAGCATCTCACGGCAGCATCATACAGCGCTGTTCACCAGAGCAACGGCCGTGGAGTTTACTCCTTCTGTATGTGTCCGGGAGGAATCATTGCCCCGTGTGCAACAGGTCCTGAAGAAGTGGTCACAAACGGATGGTCGCCCAGCAAAAGAAACAATCCTTACAGTAATTCCGGTATTGTGGTATCCATTGAGCCCGGGGATTATCAGCATTATGCATCCGAAGGGCCTTTGGCAGGGCTTCGTTATCAGCAGGCATTGGAAAAAATGGCTTTTGAAGCCGGTGGCCGCACCCAAACAGCACCTGCTCAGCGTCTGGTTGATTTTGTAGAAGGAAAACTATCGGCTGATCTTCCTGAAACATCTTATCAGCCGGGTATTCTTTCGGCTCCCTTGCATGAATTATTACCCCCTGAAATAGGGCTTCGTTTGCAGGAAGGTCTGAAGGCCTTTGGTGACAAAATGAAAGGATACTTTACCAACGATGCTGTACTGCATGGGGTGGAATCACGTACCTCTTCTCCCGTCCGTATTCCCCGCAACAAAGAAACGTTGGAACATGTACAGATAGGTGGTTTATATCCCTGTGCCGAAGGAGCGGGTTATGCCGGAGGAATTGTATCAGCTGCCATTGACGGACAAAATTGTGCCGAAGCCGCTGTGAGACAAGCAAAAATAAAATAACAATGCTCAATCGGTTAAGTGGGTTTAAAGCTGCACTGTTCATACGCTGCAGTGTCAGTTTGCTTATAACGCCTTCTGTCACATCCGCTCAAACTAAGGATACCACGGGGACAAATGAACATGCAAAACCGGTAGCTACTCCCAAAAACATAACGGCACACACGCTATTACCGTATTCAATTCCTGTTGTTGTTACCGTATATGGGGTTGCTGCTATTGGTCCCAGCACACTTATTTACGACCGTTTTCAGGCTAAAAAAGATATTCAACAGGCCTTTCCGGGGTTTCACAGCCCATTAGACAACTATCTGCAATTCGTTCCTGCAGCGGCTACCTTCAGTCTTAACTTATGCGGAGTAAAAGCTAAAAACAATATCTATGATGAATTTTTTCTGTATGCCGGCTCCATGCTTGTTTCGGTTGGTATTTCAACGGGGTTGAAATATGCAACCAAAATGCTACGACCCGATGGCAGCTCCTACAACTCCTTCCCATCAGGTCATACCACATCGGCATTCACCGGAGCCGAGCTGATGAATCAGGAATACAAAAGTCAAAGTATTCTTTATCCCATTTTTGGTTATACCGTAGCTTCGGCAACAGGTATGATGCGGATGATGAATAACAGGCACTGGCTTTCGGATGTATTGGTAGGCGCAGGAATCGGAATGATTTCAACGAAACTGGTTTATGCCGTTTATCCCTGGGTAAAAGATAAATTCGTCCACCGGAAGCAGCATCAGGAAGTGGGGTCTCTTCTTAATTAAACATTTTGCCAGGGTTCATGATTCCGTTGGGATCAAACACATCCCGGATTTCTTTTTGCAAGGTCAGAAGTTTGTCCGAAAAAACGATATCCATATAATCTTTCTGCACCAGTCCTATCCCATGCTCACCGGAAATAGTGCCTCCTAGTTTTTTACACAATTCAAAAATTTCGCGGATACCAAGGGGGAGCTGTTCGTTCCAGGCTTTTTCTGACATATTTCCTTTGATGATATTCACATGCAAATTTCCATCTCCGGCATGTCCATAGCATACCGACTGGAATCCGTATTTCTTCCCAATGTCTTTCACTCCTTTTAACAAACGAGGCAACTCGGCCCGCATCACCACCGTATCTTCCTCTTTGTAAACAGAGTGAGATTTAACCGCCTCACCTATACAACGCCTCATACGCCACAAGTTTTGTTTCTGTTCTTCCGTATCGGCAAACAAAATTTCTTCCGATTCAAACTCCTGCATAATCACACTTATCTTCTCCGCATCATTCATCAAGGCATCCAGATCGTTTCCGTCCAGCTCTATCAGTAAATGAGCCTGTACATGAGGGGCTATTTCCATGCTCAGTCCGCTCACATATTTCAAGGCCCAATCGATTGCATCGCGTTCCATGAATTCCATGGCACTGGGCACTATACCGGCTTTAAACACTGCCGATACCGATTCACAAGCCTTTTCGGCCGATGCAAACGGAACTAACATCACAACCGTTTTCTGAGGCAATGGAATAAGACGGAATACAATTTTCGTAACCACACCCAGCATCCCTTCACTGCCTACAAATAGTTGGGTAAGATTAAACCCGGTGGAGTTTTTCAGCACATTGGCACCTGTCCAGATAATTTCTCCGGTGGGTAATACTACTTCCAGATTCAAAACGTACTCTTTTGTGGTACCGTATTTTACTGCTTTGGGTCCACCGGAAGAAAGGGCAATATTTCCTCCCAGGAAGCAACTTCCTTTACTGGCAGGATCCGGGGGATAAAACAACCCTTTGGATTCTACCTCCTGACGAAACACTTCATTAATCACCCCCGGCTCCACGGTAGCCTGCAGGTTACGTTCATCAATCTGAAGAATGGTATTAAACCGTTCCATGGAAAGGATCACGCCTCCGTATATGGGAAGGGCTGCTCCGCTCAAACCAGTACCGGCTCCACGGGGCGTAACAGGTATTTTTTCTCGGTTACATATTTTAAGAATAGCCGATATTTCTTCCGGAGTACGGGGTTTTAAAACCAGTTCGGGAGGGAAGTTCAGGTCTTCGGTTTCATCGTGACCGTATTCGTGAAGTTGATCCTTACCGGAAAGCACATTATTGACACCAAGTATTTTGATAAATTCTTTTTCCGATTCTCCGGTTATACTTTTAAAAATATTCATTTTCAAAATCTATTCAGTTATTGAATCAAATTCAAGGCAACCAACCTCTTTGAACTTAGGATTATGAATGGAATCGCTGATTATTTCATGTCTTTCCAAAAGAAATTCAGACAATGCTTTGGTAGTTGTATTTCCAAGTCTTAACCAAATAATCTTAGGAGAGTGCCCAAACAATGTTGCAAAATCATTAAAATCGGAATCAAAGGTCACAATAGTATAGGAATTGCTTTTAGCAAAATCCCATATTTGTTTGTCCGAAAAATTGGTGAGATGCAACTGATGAACCTGAACAGAGTCGGGGAAATACACCTTGATAAACGGTAGAATCCTAAAAGATATATTTTGATCAAACAGTAACTTCAAGATGCTTGCCGTATTTTATGTTCTCTTTCTGCTGCATAAGATAGACAGGCCCTGATGTCGTCAATGTTCAATTCGGGATAATCATGAACGATTTCTACTTCTGTCATTCCGGAAGCCAACCATCCCAGAACATCGTATACCGTAATTCGATGTCCACGAATACATGGCTTACCAAACCGAACATTGGGATCGATCGTAATTATTTCGGAGTAGTGCTTCATATTTGTTTTTTTACCTTCCCTAAGGTACGAATTTATTATTTTCTATGTACTTTTTATTATAAGCATCCGCTCCTCCTCCCTATAAGCCATTCATCCAACTCCTGCTTATAAATTGCCGGATTTCACTACTTTCACCTATCCAAAAAATGAAGTATGAAAAAACTATTTATTTGCCTGCTGATTACCTCTGCTGCCATTGCTCAAACCGAAAAAAGGGATATTACCCTGGAAGATATTTGGGTAAAAGGCACCTTCCGGGCTAAAGGGGTAAGCGGTCTTAATTCCATGAAAGACGGCCAGCATTATACCGCCTATGATAAAACCCAGGGAAAAGAGGGACTGGCAAAATACGAATACAAGACCGGTACTAAAACAGACATGGTATTCCTGAACAGCGAATTACTGATGACAGGAACAACCAAACCGATTACGGTGGATGATTACCGGTTCAGCCCGGATGAACATAAAATCCTGATCTCTTCGGAGACAGAACAAATCTACCGCCATTCGACTCTGGAAGAAAATTATATCCTGGATCTGAATGATAAAAAGATTAAACGCCTCTCCACAGGAGGTAAACAACGTTATGCCACCTTCTCACCCGATGGAAACAAGGTGGCGTTTATGCGCGACAATAACCTCTTTATTACCGACCTTTCAAGTGGTAAAGAACAACAGATTACTCCGGACGGAGCCTTTAACAAAATCATAAACGGAGGTACCGACTGGGTATATGAAGAAGAGTTTTCATTTGACAGAGCCTTTTTCTGGTCCCCCGACGGAAAGAAAATCGTTTTTTACCGTTTTGATGAAAGTGATGTACGCGAATTCAGCATGAACGAATACCACGACTCCCTCTACCCTACTGAATACCGTTTTAAATATCCAAAGGCCGGTGAAAAGAATTCCGATGTCAGCATTCTGATGTATGACCTCGCATCGGGATCAACCAAAAAGATGGATATAGGCACAGAAAAGGATCAATACATTCCACGTATTGCCTGGACCGCCGATGCGAACACCCTTTGTATTACCCGTCTGAACCGTCTTCAGAACAAAATGGAAATGATGCTGGGTGATGCGTCTACCGGAACCACCAAAATAATCCTTACCCGGACCAGCGATAAATATGTGGATATCCACGACAATGATCCGGCCTTCTTTTTCTTTCTGGAAGATAAAAAGCATTTTCTGCTTTGGATGGATGATGACGGTTACAGCCAGGTTTATCTGTATGACCTGAGTGGTAAACAACTGAACCAGATTACAAAAGGCGACTGGGATGTAATGAAAATTGAAGGGGTGGATGAAAAAACCAATACGCTCTTTTATACTAGTACCGAGTCATCGCCTATGGAACGCGATGTGTATAGTATTCACCTGGATGGAAAAGGCAAAAAGAAGCTGACAACGGGTAATGGAACCAACATTCCTGAATTCAGCGAAGGGATGAAATATTATATCAATATACATTCCGATGCCAATACACCTGCCACGTATACACTCAATAGTGCTGACGGAGCACAAATCCGAGTACTGGAAGAGAATGCAGATCTGAAAAACAAACTCCAGGGCTTTAACCTGAGCAAGAAAGAGTTTTTCAAATTCAAAACATCAGAAGGTATTGAACTTAACGGATGGATGATAAAACCAGCCAATTTTGATCCATCTAAAAAGTATCCGGTGTTTATGACCGTATATGGTGGCCCTGGCATCAATACAGTGAACAATACCTGGTCCGGACCCGATTTTTTATGGCATCAAATGATTGCAGAAAAGGGATATATCGTTGTTTCGGTAGATAACCGTGGTACAGGAGGCAGAGGAAGAGATTTTCTGAAATGTACCTATGGCCAGCTGGGGAACCTGGAATGCAAGGATCAGATAGAAGCAGCCAAATACCTGGGAGGTTTAAATTATGTGGATAAAGGTCGTATCGGTATTCAGGGCTGGAGCTATGGAGGGTTTATGTCATCGCTGTGCATTACCCGCGGTGCCGACTATTTCAAGGCAGCTATTGCGGTGGCTCCTGTTATCAACTGGAGATATTATGACTCCGTGTATACCGAGCGGTTTATGGGTTTACCAAAAGACAATGCCAAAGGCTATGACGATAATTCACCTATCAACCATGTTAAGGAGCTACGTGGTAAATACCTGCTTATCCATGGCACGGCCGATGATAATGTGCATTTCCAGAATTCCATTGAAATGATTACGGCCCTGGTAAGGCTCAACAAACCATTTGAAATGGCTATCTACCCGGATAAAAACCACAGTATTGCAGGGGGGTATACCCGGATACATCTGTTTAACAGAATGACTGATTTTATTTTGACTAACCTTTAAACAGCTGCAGGAGGCAGCAGCAGGAGGCAGTTATTAGACCCGTTTTCTTGCCTCCTGCGCCCGCCTCCTGCCCCTTTTAAGTATAATGTATTTTACTATCTTCGCAACGATTTCTTAATATCAGAACTATGACTACAGAGGTAAAAAAGGGACATCCGAAGGGGCTTTTTGTATTGTTCGCAACGGAAATGTGGGAACGTTTCAACTTTTATGGCATGCGGGCCCTGATCCCCTTATTTATTATTCATGCATTAATGATTAGTCAGGAGCAATCCTCGATCATTTATGGTGGATTTCTGAGTCTTTGCTACCTCACTCCTATGCTCGGAGGTTTCATTTCGGATCGGTTTCTGGGTAATAGATATTGCATTATCCTTGGCGGGACATTGATGGCCGCCGGTCAGTTTTTACTCTTTACAAGTGCGAGCATATTCAGCTCCAACCTTGAACTGGCAAGGACCATTCTGTACGTCGCTTTCGGTGTTATCATATTCGGAAATGGTTTTTTCAAACCCAATATTTCAAGTATGGTAGGAAGTCTTTACCCAAAAGCAGAAAAGAACAAGTTGGATACCGCATTCACTATCTTTTATTTGGGTATAAACCTTGGCGCATTGCTAGGACAATTTATCTGTCCGTTCATCGGCGACCACAAACCGAACGGAGTACAAGACCCTTATGTGTTCAAATGGGGCTTTCTTGCGGCAGGAATGGCTATGTTGATTGGTACGTTAACCTTTTTCTTACTGAAGAACAAGTATGTAGTTACTCCGGAAGGAAGACCAATCGGTGATCTGCCTTCAAAAAATGTCCATACTGATTACGCAGAAGGTGAATCACAGAAAGCTAAATTTTCACCATTGGCTTTAACCATGGCGCTATTGTCGTTTGTAGCACTTGGCAATATCTTTTTCTTTGTGGTTGGTCAGAATGTTATCTATTCCATTATTTATTCCAGCGGTCTTACGTTGGCAGGGCTTATCCTTTCCGACAGTTCTCTTACTAAGGTAGAACGTCAGCAAATATGGGTTATTTACATCGTTTCCTTTTTCATCATCTTCTTCTGGGCTGCTTTTGAACAGGCTGGAACTTCCCTTACTTTTATTGCATCCAATCAAACAGACCGTCATATTTTCGGATGGGAAATGCCATCTTCCATGGTTCAAATTTTCAACGGTTTGTTTGTCGTTATATTAGCTATCCCTTTCAGCCTTTTGTGGGATAAGCTGCGGAAACATGGAAAGGAACCGATTTCACCTGTTAAACAAGCTTTCGGATTATTATTTATTGCCGTCAGTTATTTCATCATAGCTCACAATGTGAAAGACCTTGGCATTCATGAAATGCTGGCTGTAAAATGGCTTGCGCTGCTTTATTTTATCATGACTTTAGGAGAACTGAGTCTTTCTCCAATCGGGCTTTCGCTGGTTGGCAAACTCGCCCCTAAGCGTTTTGCATCACTTCTTTTTGGCGTATTCTTTCTCTCCAATGCATCTGGATATGCACTTGCCGGAACATTGGGCTCTATCCTGCCCCCTACCAGTGAACAATATATTAACGCTGAAAAAGAAAATATTGACCTCAGCGGTATTCTTAACGGAAAAGTGGAAGCTTCCGGAAAAGATTTATTTAAGCTCCTGAAGATAAAATCGGCAAAGGTTAATGAAGAGCTGGCTAAAGCGAACAATCTTGAATTCACTAAAATTCTAAAAGACGATAAAGCGGAGCTAACCCCTGAGCAATACACACTGATCAAAGACAAAAAAATAATAACTACAGGTTTTCCAGTATTTATGGGATTCACCCTGCACAGCCTGTATGAATTCTTTATGGTATTTGTGGTGATGACCGGAATTGCGTCTATTCTGCTTTTCTCCCTAACCCCTCTTCTGAAAAAAATGATGCACGGAATAAGATAATTTATGGAACAAGATTCTTTTAATGATATTAAACTCAACACCCGGATCGATCTGGGTGTTGTTGTTCTGAGTGAAAAGGAAATCATTGATTTTGCAACGCTTTTTGATCCTCTGGAGTTTCATACCAATCCGGAAGTGGCCCGCAAAAGCTATTTCGGGGGTATCATTGCCAGCGGTCCGCATATCTTTAATCTGGTACACCGTGTAAAATGGATTCCGATGTTTAAAGATACCGTGGTATGCGGGGTGGAAGTCAAAAGTTGGAAGTTTCTGAAACCTGTATATCCAGGCAAACCGATTCATTCTTATGTAACCATCATAGACATGAAACCGAATCCGGAAAAAAGGGTCACATCCCTTACCTGGTTTTATGAATTTCTGGATGAAAGCGGAGAACCCGTACAGACCCTGGAGATGATTATATTGCATAAAATGCCGAAAAAGACTTAATACCATTCTATGAGCAAAACCGTCACCCTGGAAGAAATTCAGGATTTTAAAGGTAAGTACCCCAAACAGATCTGGTATCTGTTCCTTTCTGAAATGTGGGAACGTTTTTCCTTTTATGGTATGCGGGGTATGCTCACCGTGTTCATGGTTCAGAAACTCATGATGAATGAGAAGGATGCCAATCTGCGTTATGGTGCCACACAGGCTTTTGTTTATACCATGACCTTTGTGGGTGGCCTCTTTGCCGATAAAATACTGGGGTTTCGTAAATCTGTTTTCTGGGGCGGTAGTTTGATGATCGTCGGAAGTTTTATCCTGGCAGCATCTCCCGTCAATCTGTTTTATATCGGTATCAGCATTACCATAGTAGGTACCGGTTTTTTTAAACCCAATATATCCACCATGGTGGGTAATCTGTACAAGGAAGGTGATCCGAGACGGGATGCCGGTTTTTCTCTTTTCTATTCCGGTATTAATATAGGCGCTTTGTTTGGCGGATTGTTATGTGTATGGGTAGGTAAAAGTTATTCCTGGAACCTCGCCTTTTCTTTTGCCGGTATCTTCATGTTGTTTGGCTTACTCATTTTTACATTTACTCAAAGGCTCCTGGCCAATATCGGTCTCTCTCCCTTGCCCCATCACCTGAGCTCACTCAAGAAAAAAGTATATGAGTGGGCTGTCTACGCAGGTTCCTTGGCTACCATTCCATTAATCCTGATCCTGGTAAGGAATACCCGCTATACCGATCTGTTTATGTATACCGTAGGGCCGTTAACTCTCCTCTATATTTTCTGGGAGATGCGTCGTTTTACCAAGGCCGAACAGAAAAAATTGTGGGCAGCATTGATCCTTATTATTTTCTCCATTTTCTTCTGGGCCTTTTTTGAACAAAGCGGAGGCTCCCTGAGTTTGTTTGCGCTTTATAACCTCAAGGATAATATGTTCGGGCTTCACATCGATCCCAATGTGATAAACAATTCAGCCAATTCTGTATTTGTAATCCTCTTTAGCCCTTTAATAGGTTTGATATGGCTGGGACTTCATAAACGAAAACTGGAACCGAATACGGTTGTCAAATTCGGACTTGGATTCCTGTTCCTCAGTCTGGCCTTCTTTGCTTTTTATGCCGTACGTTTTTTTGCTGATAGCAGCGGAATGGCAGATATGAATCTCTTTAGTGTGGCCTATCTCATTATTTCAATCGGTGAATTATGTCTTTCTCCCATCGGCCTTTCCATTATGACCAAACTAAGTCCCCAACGCTTATGGGGTGTTATGATGGGACTCTGGTTCCTGGCCAGCGCTTATGGACAATATGTGGCCGGTATATTAGGCGCCGGAATGGCATCGGCTGATGATAAAGCTCCACTAGTTCAAAAACTAAATGCCTATACCGACGGATACAAGCAACTGGCTATCTATGCACTTATACTGGGTGTAGTGATGATTCTCATTGCTCCCCTGGTTAAAAAGCTGATGCAGGATGTGAAGTAACGAGTTGCCAACTGAGAACTGGTAATCGGCAACCTTTTATAAGGAATCGCGTTAAAGGAGCAAGTCCAACATGATTGATCTGTTTTTTGCTAATTTTGCAGTATTCTAAGATCATCTTATGAAAATGTTAATCGCACCTATGGATCTGAAATCCAAGATCATAGAGATACTTGAGGCCAGGAATCTGAGTTATGATACCCTGGTTAATTATCTTGGCGTTACCAGGGAAGAACTGGATAAATCTTTTTCCGAAAACACCCTTGAAATTCGTACACTTGAGCTCATTTCCAAGGAGTTACGAATTCCTCTCTATAGCTTTTTCCGCGATCCGGATGCCAATTTTCCTTATTATGGCAAGGAAGAACAGTACTACAATACCCATATCTGGGCTCCCAGCGATATTAATATCAGGGTTGAAGTGGATCAGATGAAAAAAGAAATAGAAAAGCTTAAATTTGATCTGGCCAAAAAGGATCTGATTATACAGACCCTTGAAAATGAACTTAAAAATAAAATCAGATAGGCGCTCTTCTTCTGTCTCTCTGTAATCATCCAATGAAAAAGTCCCTTCTATCCTGTTTCTCGGTTATCATTATTTCCTCTGCCCTTTTATACTTCCCTTCCTGTAACGGATCGGCTGTTAAAGAAGACAAAGCAAAAGAACCCGAAGCCAAATCAGCTCCCGCTCCGGAAGATACCATGAAACTAAAAGCTTATGTTTGTCCTATGGGCCCCCAGTGCGGACAAAGCGATTCAGCCGGTAAATGCCCCAGCTGCGGAATGGACATGAAAGCCAATCCTAAATTCAAGAAAAACTAAGCTTAAAAGCTTAGCGTAATACCTTCCATTCTCTTTCCTGGGTTCATTTGTATACGCACTCCCCTTTTTCAGGGTTAGGAAGATATTCATATCCCTCAATCGTGTATACAAGTAAATAAGGAGTGTATGAATGTAGATCAATCGTGTTTGCAAGTAAATAAAGAGTGTATGAATGTAGATCGATCGTGTCTACAAGTAAACAAAAAGTGTATGAATGTAGATCGATCGTGTCTACAAGTAAACAAAAAGTGTATGAATGTAGATCAATCGTGTTTGCAAGTAAATAAGGAGTGTATGAATGTAGATCTATCGTGTCTACAAGTAAACAAGAAGTGTATGAAAGTAGGTCAATCGTGTTTGCAAGTAAATAAAGAGTGTATGAATGTAGATTAATCGTGTCTAGAAGTAAACAAGAAGAGTATGAAAGTAGATCAATCGTGTCTACAAGTATACACGAAGAGTATGAAAGTAGACTAAGAGTGTCTACAAGCAAATAAGGAGTGTATAAATACTGATCAACAATACAGATCTGCTAAAATGGGAACGTTGCTAATCAACCAATCAGGTTATAATCAGCAAATCATACATACTTCAGACCACTTTAACCGGAAAAAATGTCTTTAGCTTTTCCAATACAAAATCAATTTCTTCTTTTGTATTGTATTTGCTAAAAGAGAAACGAATGGATGGTCGTTCCATATCGGAACCGATGCCACGGAGTACATGAGAGCCCTGATTGCTGCCCGAAGAGCATGCACTGCCACCGGAAGCTGCAATACCATTTATGTCCAGATTGAATAAAAGCATTTCGGCATTCTCTGTAGGAGGAAACTGTACGTTAAGTACGGTATACAAACAATTTTCATTACAGGCTCCGTTGAATTTTACACCCGGAATCTCTTTCTTTAACTGGTCAATCATATAATCCTTTAATCCCTGTATATGATCATGATGCGCTTTCATATCCCGATGCGCAATCTCCAATGCTTTGGCCAGACCGATGATTCCATATACATTCTCGGTACCACCCCTCATGTTTCTTTCCTGCGCACCACCGTATATAAAGGGCTTTATCTTCACATCACCGTTGATATATAGAAAACCGACTCCTTTGGGACCATGAAATTTATGGGCCGCACAAGTCAGAAAATGAATCTTGATATCCTTGAGGTTAATCTCATAATGCCCCATGGTTTGTACGGTATCGGAATGGAAGATGGCATTGTATTTCACGGCCAGTTCTGACACTTTCTTAAGCGGGAGCAGATTACCAATTTCGTTATTGGCATGCATGAGGGAGATTAAGCTCCGTTCATTCGTTTTCAGCAGCTCTTCCAGATGCACAAGATCGATATGACCCTCCGGCGTAAGATTAACAAGGCTTAATTTTATTTTGCCGCTGTGTTCTAATGCTTCCAGGGTATGCAACACCGCATGATGCTCGATACGGCTGGTAATGGCATGGGTAATACCCATATCAAAAATACTGCAGCGTATAGCCTGATTATCGGCTTCGGTACCACCGGAGGTAAAAAAGATTTCGGCCGGAGAACAGTTGAGCAATTTGGCTACTGTTTTTCTGGCCCCTTCTATGGCAGCCCGAGTTTGACGTCCATAGGAATGTATGGAAGATGGGTTGCCATAATGGTTCTGCATATAAGGCAGCATGGCATCAAGAACTTCCTTATCCAAAGGAGTGGTGGCGGCGTTGTCGAGGTATACTTTCATGGAAAGAAAAAATTTAAGATTTACGATTTATGATTTAAGATTTTCAGATGGGCTTACCCCAATCATAAATCTTAAATCATAAATCTTAAATATTGTAGCAAAGGTAAGGCTTTTCGCGGGTTGGATACCCCTAAAAATGCTCATTCTTAGGCTTCGATCTGCTGCATTTTGATCAGCTCCCGGATATCGAGCATAATCTTTTTTGCCAGGTTATCGGCCGTAGTAGATGATTCGCTTTCGGAATAGATCCGGATAATAGGTTCTGTATTGGAGCGGCGCAGGTGCACCCATTCCTTGTCAAACTCTATTTTAACCCCGTCAACGGTATTGATGGGTTGTTTTTTATATTTTTTCTGAATGCCTTCCAGGATTTTATCCACACTGATATCAGGCGTCAGTTCTATCTTATTCTTGGAGGTGTGATAATCAGGGTAAGTAGAACGAAGCATGGAAATAGTATTTCCAAAACGGGCCAGATGTGTCAGAAACAGGGCTATACCGGCAAGTGCATCGCGTCCGTAATGCAATTCAGGATAAATAACCCCTCCATTGCCTTCTCCTCCTATCACCGCTTTTGTCTCTTTCATCAGACTTACCACATTCACCTCTCCTACTGCCGATGCACTGTATGAGCCTCCTGCTTTTTCGGTAATATCACGTAAAGCTCTGGTAGAAGAGAGATTGGAAACGGTATTTCCTTTCTTGGTATTCTTCAGTATATAATCGGCTACAGCCACCAGGGTATATTCTTCTCCAAACATTTCTCCGTCTTCACATACCAACGCAAGACGATCCACATCAGGATCCACCGCAATACCTAAATCCGCTTTACTCTTGGTAACAGCCTTGCTCAATTCTCTCAGATTTTCAGGTAATGGTTCAGGGTTATGCTGAAACTCCCCGTCTGGCTCACAATTGATCTTGGTAATGGCCTCTACTCCAAGCTCTTTTAATAACAATGGAACGGCTATTCCTCCGGTTGAGTTAACCGCATCAACCACTATTTTAAATTTGCGTGCACGAATGGCAGCTACATCTACCAGCGACAGAGCCAGTATTTGCTGTATATGTATTTGTATATAGTCGTTTTTTTCGGTTACCTGTCCCAGTTTATTTACTTCTGCAAACTGGTAGCTTTCCTCTTCAGCAAAACGAAGCACATATTCACCGTCTCTTTCGGAGATAAATTCTCCCTGTTCGTTCAATAATTTGAGTGCATTCCACTGTTTAGGGTTATGACTGGCAGTAATAATAATGCCACCATGCGCCTTTTCGAGCGGAACTGCTATTTCGACAGTAGGGGTTGTGGATAAACCGATATGGATTACATCAATACCCAGACCGGTTAACGTTCCGATAACCAGCTGACTAACCATAGGGCCGGATATACGGGCATCCCTTCCAACCACAATTTTAATGCGTTTGGCCTGTTTATTGTTGTTGATTATCCAGGTTCCGTAAGCGGCGGTAAATTTTACAATGTCCACAGGACTAAGGCCTTCGCCCGGTTTGCCGCCAATAGTACCTCGAATTCCAGAAATGGATTTAATGAGCGTCACAGAGTCTTTTTAGTTTTACAAGCCTGCAAAGATACTTTTTTGGTTAAAAAAGACGTTATGAAGTGCTACCTACTTATCCACATGATTAAAGTTAATATTTTGCTTCGATTCCCTTCACTTTAAGGAAAGGAAGGGGCATTTTTTTGTATTTTTGTTTATTCGTGAGATCATTATTTTTATTTGATATACCACCATATAACCGGAGCAGGAATGAGCCAGGAAAACATGGAACAAAATATACTGGTAGCGAGATACGAGGAGATGCTCAAAAAGAAATCGGAATACTTTTTCCATTCCGAAGAATTTGAGTCTGTCATTGATTATTATATTGATAATAATCAACTCGTTACAGCTAACCAGGTAAGTGAATTCGCTATCCGTCAACACCCCTTTTCAGTCGTATTCCCGATTCGTAAGGCACAATTGCTTTCTGCACTGAATGAAACACAGGCTGCCCTGGAGCAATTATTAGAAGCCGAAAAGCTGGAACCTTCCAATCCGGAACTATTCATGACCCGGGGTGGGGTTTACAGTCAGATGGGACTTTCTGAAAAAGCAATCTTTCATTTTAAGAAGGCATTGGATTTCAGCGAAGAAAAAGATCAGGTATACCTCAATATAGCCTATGAATATGAAAACGTTGGAAAATATTCCGACGCTATCTTTTTTCTTAAAAAGGCTTTGTCCGAAAATTCAGATTGCGAATCAGCCATCTATGAACTCGCATTCTGTTTTGAACTGAATGGACAACACGAAGACAGCGCTGTTTTTTTCAATGCCTTTATTGATCTGAATCCTTATTCGTATGCTGCCTGGTTTAATCTGGGTGTAGCATACAACCGTCTGGGCCTGTTTGAAAAAGCAATTGATGCTTATGATTATTGCCTGGCTATCAAAGAAGATTTTGCTTCTGCCTATTTCAACAAAGCCAATTCCCTGGCCAACCTCGAAAAGCTGGATGAAGCCATTGAAACTTATAAAGCCACGTTTCAATACGAAGAACCGGATGCAACTACCTTTTATTATCTGGGTGAATGCTATGAGAAAAAGGAGGATTTTGACGCCTCTATGATCTATTATAATAAAGCTGTTAAACTGGATCCTCAGCTTGCCGATGCCTGGATGGGAATCGGGGTGGTACTCGAAATTCAGAACCGCCTGGTAGAAGGAATTCATTATGTAAAAAAAGCACTGGATCTGGAACCCACTAATGCAGAGTATTTGTATATCTATGGAGACATACAACACAAACTGGGTTTCCAGGAAGAAGCGACACAGGCTTATGAAAAAGTAACAGAACTGGCTCCGGAGAAAACAGAAATATGGCTGGACTATTCCAATCTTCTTTTTGAGTTGCAACGCAATGAAGAAGCGCTGGAATTGCTTGCTGAAGGCATTAAATACCATCCTTCCAATGCCGAACTGCATTACCGCATGTCGGCCTATCTCCTGGAAATAGGACAAAAACAGGAAGCCATGAACTTTCTGCAGAATGCACTGCTGCTGGATTACGAAAAACACAAGGATCTCTTTGAATACCTTCCCCAACTGAAGGACAACACATCGGTCGTAGACCTGATCGAATCATACCGTAAATAGATTTTATGAACTTTCAATTACCGCATGTCCCCACCAGGCCTTCAAGGCCGCGCAAAAATGGCGTTACGATGGTGATGGATAAAGGATTAGGAATACGCCAGGCAGAGAATTTTATTGAAGCGTCAGCCGATTATGTAGATCTCGTAAAACTGGGATTCGGTACATCCATGATTACCAAAAATCTGGAGCAAAAAATAAAACTGTATCAGGAAGCCGGTTTCCGTGTATACCTCGGAGGAACTCTTTTCGAAGCTTTTATCATCCGCGATATGTTTGAGGACTATATCCGGCTTATCGATAAACTGAAACTGGATACCGCCGAAGTATCGGATGGCTCTATTGTCATGAACCACGATAAAAAATGTGAGTATATCCGTACCCTCGCAAAACATGTAACGGTTCTTTCCGAAGTAGGTTCAAAAGAGGAAGGAATCATTATCCATCCGGCCAAATGGACTTCTATGATGAATAAGGAACTGGAAGCGGGCTCCTGGAAAGTAATTGCCGAAGCCCGGGAAAGCGGCACGGTAGGCATATACCGCCCCAACGGACATGCCCATACACTTCTTATCAATAAAATTCTGGCCAAGGTAAAACAGGAAAATATCCTTTGGGAGGCGCCTCAGAAATCGCAGCAGGTATGGTTTTTAAAACTACTGGGATACAATGCCAATCTGGGTAATATATCATATGATGATGTGATCCCATTGGAGACATTGAGACTGGGGTTACGCGGCGATACCTTCTTTTCGCATTTACCCGATTCGGTTACCAAGACGATTTAAACACCCAATAGACATTTTTTGTATTTTTACTTCCGCATTCAACATTTCCGAACATGAAAGAAGTAACGGTAAAAGAATTAAAAAAAATGTTCGACAGTAAAGAGGATTTTCAACTCATTGATATCCGTGAGGATTATGAAGTGGAAATTGCGACGCTGGGTGGAGAACATATTCCCATGGGAGATGTCATGAGCCAGACAGAACGTATAGCCAAAGACAAAAAAGTAGTGATCCATTGCCGCAGTGGCAAACGCTCTGCCGCAGTTATCCAGGCCCTGGAAACTCAAATGGGTTTTACCAATCTTTATAATCTCCAGGGAGGAATCCTGGCTTATGCCGATCAGGTAGATTCAGGATTAACCAAATACTAGATGATCGAACTTTTCCGGCATATTTTCCATCTTGACTTCGACTGGCTTTTTTCCAACTACGGAACAACCGTATACGCCATTCTATTCCTGGTTATTTTTATTGAAACCGGTCTTGTTATCATGCCTTTTCTTCCTGGCGATTCCTTGTTATTTACTGCAGGCCTCTTTGCCCATAAAGGCAATCTGGATATCGGCACCCTGATCGGACTCCTCTTTCTGGCTGCCGTATTGGGTGATAACCTGAACTATTTAATAGGACGAAACATAGGGCTGCGTGTACTGCATCTGAAAATCCGCGGAAAGAACCTGGTTAAACAGGAGTATCTGGATCGTACCCATGGCTTTTATGAAAAGCATGGTCCAAAGACCATTATCATGGCTCGCTTTGTGCCTATCGTTCGCACCTTTGCCCCCTTTGTAGCCGGCATTGCAGAAATGAAATACAGAACCTTCCTCCTATTTGATCTGTTTGGCGGAGCCGTATGGATCGGAAGCCTTACCATTGCTGGCTATTTTCTGGGGCAGATTGACTGGATCGGCAAACACATAGAACTCGTTGCCATCGGTATTATTTTCCTCTCCGTATTACCTATGGTGGTTGGGATCCTGAAAGGAAAAACGACCAACTGATTTATGATTTAAACGGATCTGAAAATCATAATTCTTAATTCTCAAATCCCCTTCATTCTTCTTATTTTTATCCAATGCGTCGTTTCGGTCTCATCGGTTTTCCACTTTCCCACTCTTTTTCCAAGAACTATTTCACGACAAAATTTGGGAAAGAAGGTATCAACAATGCTCAATACGACCTGTTTCCGATTGAAAACATAGCTCAATTACCTGAGCTTATCCGCACTACCCCCGGTCTGGAAGGACTAAACGTAACGATACCTTACAAAGAGGCTGCCATTTCTTATCTGGACGAACTGGACAAAACCGCATCGGATGTTGGGGCCGTAAATACAATCTGCATACAATTAAAAGACAACCGACCTTATTTGAAAGGATACAATACAGATGTATTCGGTTTCCGCCAAAGCATCAAGCCTTTTCTGGAATCGCATCATGAAAGAGCACTCATCCTGGGTTCGGGTGGTGCTTCCAAAGCAGTAGCACATGTATTGAAAGAAATAGGAGTGGCTGTTTATTTTGTAACACGAAAGAAAACACCGGGTATCCCTAATATGTTTGAATACGCCGAACTGAATGAACATATCATCCGTCATTTTCCGCTTATTATCAATACCACCCCGCTTGGTATGTACCCGAATGTGGATCAGGCTCCCGATATTCCTTATCAACTACTGACAGATAAACATTTCCTGTACGATCTGATCTATAATCCGGAAGTAACCCGTTTTATGGCCGAAGGAAAAAAAAGAGGGACTCCAAGCATCAATGGATTGAGCATGCTTCAGCAACAGGCCGAAATGGCCTGGAAAATATGGAATAAGGAGCGGTAAGACGGCATTGATTTCATCACACAATAACTTCGTACCTTTATCTCCCAATGGATTTTGAGCTTACATCCGAATTTTTTCCCACCGGTGATCAACCGGAAGCGATACGACAATTGCTACAAGGACTCAAAGAAGATGTCCCTGCCCAGACATTGCTGGGTGTTACCGGATCGGGTAAAACCTTTACCGTTGCCAATGTTATCAAGGAGATAAAAAAACCTACGCTGGTACTGAGCCATAATAAAACCCTGGCCGCACAGCTTTATGGCGAGTTTAAGCAGTTCTTCCCAAAAAATGCCGTTGAATATTTCGTTTCTTACTACGACTACTATCAACCGGAAGCCTACATCGTCTCTTCCGGAACCTATATAGAAAAAGATCTCTCCATCAACGAAGAGATTGAAAAACTAAGACTCAGCACCACATCCTCTTTGCTTTCCGGACGCAGAGATATCATTGTGGTATCTTCCGTTTCCTGTATTTATGGTATGGGGAATCCATCCGATTTTGCAAGCAATGTAATCCATGTCAAAAAGGGAGATGTTATTTCCAGAAACAAATTTCTATTCTCACTTGTAAGCAGTTTGTATTCCCGAACAGAAGCGGATTTTCACCGGGGTAATTTCCGGGTGAAAGGTGATACGGTGGATATCTATCTTGCCTATGCAGATTATGCCATACGTATTTATTTCTGGGGCGATGAAATCGAAAATATTGAGAGCATAGAACCTTCCAGCGGCAAAAAAAATTGAACGTTTTGACAGTGTAAATATATACCCTGCCAATATCTTTGTCACGTCACAAGATTCTATGAAACAAGCCATTCATATGATTCAGGACGATCTGGTGGCGCAGGTGGAATATTTTAAAGAAAGTCAGAAACCCCTTGAAGCCAAAAGGCTGGAAGACAGGGTAACGTATGACATGGAGATGATGCGGGAACTGGGTTACTGTTCAGGAATAGAAAACTATTCCCGTTACTTCGACCGCCGATCGCCAGGAGCCAGACCTTATTGTCTGCTGGATTACTTTCCGGAAGACTATCTGATGGTGGTGGATGAAAGTCATGTGACCATACCCCAGATAAATGCCATGTACGGGGGCGACCGTTCCCGTAAAATCAATCTGGTTGAATACGGCTTTCGCTTACCGGCAGCCATGGATAACCGTCCTCTTAAATTCGAAGAGTTTCAGAGCATGGTGAATCAGGTGATCTATGTAAGTGCTACACCTGCCGATTATGAACTGAATCAATCGGAAGGAGTGGTGGTAGAACAGGTGATAAGGCCTACAGGTTTGCTTGATCCTATTATAGAAGTACGTCCCAGCCTCAATCAGGTGGATGACCTGCTGGAAGAAATCAATAAAACGATATTAAGGGAAGAAAGAGTATTGGTTACAACGCTTACCAAACGTATGGCCGAAGAGCTGCAGAAATATTTCATGAATCTGGGTGTACGCTGTCGTTATATCCATAGTGATGTGGAAACACTGGAGCGGGTAGAGATTTTGCGTGACTTGAGGCTGGGATTATTCGATGTGCTGATCGGAATCAATCTGTTAAGAGAAGGGCTGGATTTACCGGAAGTGTCATTGGTAGCCATTCTGGATGCCGATAAGGAAGGTTTCCTGCGTTCAACCCGTGCCATGGTTCAGACTGTGGGGCGTGCAGCCCGTAATGTAAACGGAAGGGTTATTATGTATGCCGACAACATGACGGACTCCATGCGTAAAACAATTGATGAAACACTCCGCCGAAGACATAAACAGATAGAATACAATTTTGAACACAATATATCTCCGGTAAGTATTATCAAAAGCAAGGAAAGTATTATGCGTAATGCCACTGCCGGTGTGGGTGGCGTAAGGGGTCCAAAACCTTATGTGGAAAGTGATCAGGTAAGCCTTGCTGCAGATCCCGTAGTACAATACATGAGTAAGGAAGAGTTACAGAAAGCTATTTCCAAAACCAAGAAGGCTATGGAAGCTGCGGCTAAAGAACTCGATTTTGCCGAAGCCGCGCGTTTAAGGGATGAGCTATTTGCCTTTCAGAAAATGCTGGAGAAAAAGTAGAGCGGGTTTCGACTTCGTTCAACCACCGAAAATAGCTCCGGTGCCTGAACGAAGTCGAAGGCCCGCTCTCCGCTCTGTTTCTCGCTCTGGAATTACCAGCCCATATCATTCTTCATATGATTGCGGTGCTTGCCCGAACCATGGCTTGAACAGGAAGTAATAAAGAGTCCTATCAAAATAACGGCAACAAAAGTAAGTGTGATCCGGGATCTGAATAATTTTAGCATGGGTTTCTTTTATTTGTGTGTAACGGGGTGTGATTAATTATCACAAGTATAATTAAATTGGAATAAAATCAATGGTTTTAGCCCTTCTACTTTTTAACAATTCTTCCAGACAGGAATAGGATCTTACGGTCTGATATAGAACAAAACACAAGCTATTATTTCATCCCCTGAGGCGGGTTAAACACCCTGGGAAGAGTATACACGTACGCCTTTGCTTTCAGCCGGTAAACCTTTTTGAATGGGGAAAGAAGAGAAAACATCAGAATCTTTGCCAGGACATTACAAAAGCTTAAAACAACCACCATCATCCAGAGAAAGCCGGGGTGATATTTTTTAAAAAACTTGATCTTATTCACAATCTGATTGCAAATCGTGATATTATAATTCTTCTTAGCGCTTTGGCCAATGTGATGAAGAATAGTGGCATAGGGATAATAAAGTAATTTAAATCCTGCCTGTTGTGCCCGGTAGCAATAATCCACTTCTTCAATCCAAAATAGTTTTTCATCCAGCCCACCAATCTTATTCATTACTTCTCTCCGAAAAAGGATGGCTGCACCGGAAAAAGAGTCTGCTTCAAAAGGTTGTGTTAAATCCTTATCCCGGTAATTTTTGTGTCCTAGAAATGGTTTCAGATAAAGCATCTCGAAAAATATTCCGCTCAGGGTTGGATACCGCCAGACAGAAGCCTGATAGGATCCGTCGCTATTCAATAGCCTGGGGCCAATCATACTCGTCTGAGGGTTTTGTTCCATAAAGGTCACCAAACGATCCAGCGAGTCGTCCTGAAACTCTGTATCCGGATTGAGCATAAACAGATACTGCCCGCTCGCTATTTTAAAAGCCTGATTATTCGCCGCCGGGAAACCGGCATTGTATTTATTTTCTATAATAATAACATCTTTATAACGATTCCGTATCGCCTCCACGCTCCCATCGGTAGAATCATTATCTACCAGAATCACTTCCATATCAAAAGGCT
>JABDCB010000035.1:28915-28995 GCA_013288325.1 Bacteroidota bacterium | reverse complement strand
ATTTTGATATGATCTCCTGGCTGGAATCAAAAATTAAAAAAAGACCATTTGCGGAGGTGTTGAAAAAGAAGTCCCGGTTT
>JABDCB010000035.1:0-28905 GCA_013288325.1 Bacteroidota bacterium | reverse complement strand
TGCCCGCTCCCGGTTTATTTAAAAATTGAAGCATTCTGACCCTTCCACAGACAGGTGTCCAGCCTTACTACGTGAATAAACCACCCATACGTCTCCTCCTGCAGATGCTTCACCTTCCAATAAGGAGACCGGCTTATGCAGCCTACAATGTAAGGGCTAAAAGGAAGGAGTTAGTCAGGAATTCTTTTAACTTTGTCGGCCTAACAAATTCCAATGAAAATTTCAGTTCCCGATTTCAGTAAGTCTCCTTCTATCGATCAGGTAGGGGTGGAAGAACGTGTAGCCCGCTTCAATACCCGAAGCATAAAAAAGTCGGCAAAGGTACAGGGTCTTAAAATAGTCCTGAATATGATCGACCTTACCACCCTGGAAGGAAAGGATACAGAAGGAAAGGTAAAACAGATGTGTTATAAAGCAGCACACCTGCATGATATATTACCCGGGTTGCCAACAGTAGCAGCTGTATGTGTATACCCTACCATGGTAGGAATTGCAAAAAAAGCATTGCATTCAACACCTGTTAAGGTAGCTTCGGTAGCAACCGCTTTTCCCAGCGGTCAGTCCATCCGGGAAATAAAACTCGAAGATACCCGCTATGCAGTAAGTGAAGGAGCCGATGAGGTGGATATGGTTATTTCAAGAGGAGCATTTCTCAAAGGGGATTATGCTTTTGTATATGACGAGATTGCGGCCATTAAAGAGGCTTGTGGCAAGGCGAGGTTAAAAGTGATTCTTGAAACCGGAGAGTTGTCCACCCTTGACAATGTACGCAAAGCGAGTGAAATTGCGATGCATGCAGGAGCCGATTTCATTAAAACATCTACCGGAAAAATTTCACCTGCTGCCACCCTTCCTGTTACCCTGGTCATGCTGGAAGCCATTCGTGACTTTTATCAGCTTACCGGAAAAATGATTGGAATGAAACCTGCCGGTGGTATTTCTTCTGCCAAAGCAGGATTGCAAAATCTGGTGATGGTAAAAGAAACACTTGGTAATGCCTGGCTGAGCAATGAATGGTTTCGTTTTGGAGCCAGCAGTCTTGCCAACGATGTGCTGATGCAGCTGATGAAAGAAAAGACGGGCATTTATCAAAGTAAAGATTATTTTTCTGTCGACTGATACCTGAAGATCATGAAAAAAACAAATGGAAGTCCTGAAGCTTCAACACTTTCTACTGCATGGGACTATACACCATCGCCGGAGAGTACAGAACATATCCATCTTGAAAAGCAATACGAGCTTTTTATTGATGGGAAATTTGTAAAACCGGGAGCGGGCAAATATTTTGACACGATTAATCCTGCTACCGAGCAAAAGATAGCGTCTGTTGCAGAAGCCGACGAGAAGGATGTAAACAAAGCCGTACAGGCTGCCCGTAAGGCATATGACAAAGTATGGAGCCGTATGCCCGCTGCTGAACGGGCCAAATATATCTACCGTATTGCACGGATGATACAGGAGCGATCCCGCGAATTTGCCGTTATCGAAAGTATGGACGGAGGCAAACCAATCCGCGAATCGAGGGATATTGATGTACCGCTGGCTGCCAATCATTTTTTCTATTATGCAGGATGGGCCGATAAGCTGGAATATGCTTTCCCTAACCGTAAACCCAATTCGCTTGGTGTTGCCGGTCAGATTATACCCTGGAACTTTCCATTGCTGATGGCAGCCTGGAAAATAGCACCGGCGCTTGCCACCGGAAATACCGTAGTATTAAAACCGGCTGAAACAACACCGCTTACTGCTTTAAAACTGGCAGAACTGATCCGTGACAGCGGCCTACCGGATGGTGTGGTGAATATTATTACCGGTGCCGGAAAAACAGGTGCCGCTATTGTAGGTCATCCTGATATCAACAAGATTGCTTTTACCGGTAGCACGGATGTAGGTAAGCTGATTCAGAAAACACTGGCTGGTACTTCTAAAAAATTAACGCTGGAGCTGGGCGGCAAGGCAGCCAATATAATTTTTGAAGATGCCCCCATTGATCAGGCAGTAGAAGGTATCATAAATGGTATCTTCTTTAATCAGGGGCATGTATGCTGCGCCGGTTCCCGACTGTTTGTGCAGGAAGGCATTGCCGACACCGTGATTCGCAAGCTGAAAGCAAGGATGGAAAGCCTTATTGTAGGCGACCCGCTGGACAAGAATACCGACATCGGCGCTATCAACTCAAAAGGGCAACTGGAAACAATCAACCGTTATATTGAAATAGGAAAAAACGAAGGTGCTGAGATCCACCAAAGTTCCTGTACGCTGCCAGGTAAAGGATATTTTTGCAAACCGACCTTGTTTTTGAATGCATCTCAAAGCCATCGTATTGTACAGGAAGAAATTTTTGGTCCTGTGCTTACTATCCAGACATTCCGTACGGTGGAAGAGGTTATTGAAAAAGCGAATAACATTCCTTATGGTTTATCGGCAGGTGTATGGACGGATAAAGGTTCTAAGATTTTTAATCTCACCTCCAGGCTTCGCGCTGGTGTTATCTGGGCTAATACGTATAATAAATTTGATCCTACTTCGCCTTTTGGCGGGTATAAAGAAAGCGGGTTTGGCCGTGAAGGCGGCTTACATGGACTCCAGCCTTATCTTAAGTTTTAATCTGAAAAAAAATGGCTCGTTTGGACATCTTGAAAACATATAAAATATATATCGGTGGGCAGTTTCCCAGAACGGAATCCGGCCGCTATTATCCTTTAAAGGGTAAAGACAAAACTATCCTGGCAAACGTGTGTCTCTCCTCCCGGAAAGATTTCCGGAATGCCGTGGTGGCAGCCCGATCGGCAGTAGCCGGATGGAGCAGCCGCTCCGGATTTAACAGGGGACAAATTCTTTACCGTATTGCCGAAATGCTGGAAGGCCGAAAGAAACAATTCATTTCCGAACTGATTCTTCAGGGTGTTGCGGCACCGGCTGCGGAAACAGAAGTGAACCTCTCTATCGACCGTCTTGTATATTATGCCGGCTGGTGCGATAAATACCAGGCTCTTTTTGGCACCATTAATCCTGTGGCAAGCTCCCATTTTAATTTCTCTGTTCCGGAACCGATGGGTGTAGTGGCGGCCATAGCACCCGAGGATCAAAGTCTGCTGGGTATGGTTACCGTTATTGCTCCGATTATTGCAGGCGGCAATACCTGTATCGTATTAGCTTCCGAATCCAAACCCTTATGCGCTGTAACATTTGCAGAGGTCATTCACTCTTCAGATGTGCCGGCTGGAGTCGTTAATATACTTACCGGTTCAAGTGCCGAATTACACAGTCATTTTGCATCACACATGGATATAAATGCCCTCGTATATTATGGCAACAATGCTGCCCAGATCAAACTGATGCAGGAGCAGGCCAGTACCAGTGTCAAACGGATGTTTGTACATGCCCCGGCTACCGCAAAAGACCCTAAGGCCCAGGGGCCTTATCAGATCATGGATGTACAGGAAATCAAAACAACCTGGCATCCCATTGAACAGATCGGACCTGGAAAAGCCGGGTACTGATTCTTCCTTTGAACGGTAAACCGTGCAGGATTCATCAGGTGGTACTATGTAATCACCTTTAAAGATTTAAGATTTGTACTCCGACCTCCTTCTTTCTGCACTGCGTGCTGCCTTGCTGGCAGGCGATGAAATTCTGAAAATCTATGAATCGGATTTCAAAGTGGAATACAAGAAAGATGCTAGTCCCCTTACCGCTGCAGACAGAAATGCACACCGTATTATTACCGAAACACTTAAACCCGGTGGTATTCCGATACTGAGCGAAGAAGGGCGTGATATTCCTTATTCAGAACGCAAGGAATGGGAACAGCTCTGGATCGTAGATCCGCTTGACGGAACAAAAGAATTTGTAAAAAGGAATGGGGAATTCACCGTTAATATTGCCTTGATTGAACAGCAGGAGCCTGTAATAGGCGTTATCTATCAGCCCACCACCCGGTCATTGTATTTTGCAGCCAGAGATACGGGAGCTTTCAAACTTGGGGAATGCAAAACAGAATATATTATGTCTGCCCGGCTCTCTGCCATCCTTTCTATATCCGAAATATTGCCTTCTCATCCGCCCGAAGATACATTACGTGTTCTCGCAAGCCGGTCACATATGAATCAGGCTACACAGGACTATATTGCCGATCTCAAAAAGAAAGGCAATTCCATCACCCTCGTTTCAGCTGGAAGTTCATTAAAATTTTGTCTTATTGCCGAAGGCAAAGCCGATCTTTATCCTCGTTTTGGTCCTTGCAATGAATGGGATACTGCTGCAGGGCAAGCCATTGTAGAGTGTGCCGGTGGAGAGGTAATGGACTATGCCAGCAGTCGTCCGATAAAGTATAATCGGGAAGATATTCTTAACGGGCCCTTTCTGGTTACCGGATCAGTTGCTCCGCTTACCTGAAAAGACATTCTTCAGACGTGATGAGTCATTTCCCAGACGTGGATAAACACTCCTCAGACGTGATGAACTATAGTCCAGACGAGGATAAACACTCGTCAGACGTGGAGAACAATTTTCCTGACGTGAGTAAACAGTGCTCAGACGTGGAGAACCATTTTCCTGACGTGAGTAAACAGTTCTCAGACGTGGAGAACCATTTTCCTGACGTGAGTAAACAGTCCTCAGACGTGATGAACCATTTTCCAGACGAGGATAAATACTCCTCAGACGTGATGAGCCATTTTCCAGACGTGGATAAACACTCCTCAGACGTGATGAGCCATTGTCCAGACGAGAATAAACATTCCTCAGGCGTGATGAGCTGTTACTCAGACTTAGATATACCTTGCCATGGTAAAGAGGCGTTACTCTGGTGTAAAATTTCGTCTATTCAGGCGCAAAAGGGGCATTTCCCTGTCATTTTTCGCATTTAGAGCCTATCCGCGAGCGATAATCCCCAATTTCTTGCTAATATTGTATGACTTAAAGCTATAAAAATGAAGAAAGTTGCATTGATTACAGGAGTAACCGGGCAAGATGGGGCTTATTTGGCCGAACTACTGTTGGAGAAGGGTTATACTGTTCATGGAGTAAAAAGAAGAAGTTCGATGTTCAATACCGAACGCATCGACCATTTGTATAAAGACACTCATGAAAATAAAGTCAAATTTTTTCTTCACTACGGTGATCTGACTGATTCTACCAATCTCATTCGTATTATACAAGAGGTACAACCGGACGAGATCTATAACCTGGCTGCCCAATCACATGTAAAGGTTTCTTTTGAAACCCCGGAATATACCGCCAATGCAGATGCCATTGGAACGCTTCGGATTCTGGAAGCGATTCGTATCCTTAAACTGGAAAAGAAAACACGTTTTTATCAGGCTTCCACTTCCGAAATGTATGGAAGTGTGATGGAAATTCCTCAGAAAGAGACTACACCTTTTTATCCTCGCAGCCCATATGGTGTAGCCAAGGTATATTCATACTGGATTACCAAAAACTACCGGGAGGCTTATCAGATATTTGCATGCAATGGTATCCTCTTTAACCATGAAAGCCCGGTACGGGGTGAAACATTTGTGACCCGTAAGATAACCCGTGCGGTTTCAAAAATCCATTTGGGTTTGCAGGAGCGTTTATTTCTGGGAAACCTGGATGCCGAGCGTGACTGGGGACATGCAAAAGATTATGTGGAAGGGATGTGGCTGATGCTACAGCAGCCGGAGCCGGATGATTATGTATTGGCCACAGGTAAAAAAGTATCGGTCAAGAAATTTGTAGAGATGGCATTTGCAGAAGTAGGTGTTACCCTGGAATGGAAAGGAAAAGGGGTGGATGAGAAAGGGGTTGATAAAGCCAGCGGCAAAATAGTGGTGGAAATTGATCCAAAATATTTCCGTCCTACAGAGGTAGATCTTTTGATAGGCGATGCTTCTAAAGCCAAAAAACATCTTGGATGGGAGCCCAAACATACGCTCGAACAACTCGTGAAAGAAATGATGGTGTCTGACCTCAAATTATTTGAAAAAGATAAATACCTTCTGGAAGGAGGGCATGAGATCCGGAATTTTCATGAATAAACAAGCACTCATTTATGTAGCCGGGCATCGGGGAATGGTAGGCTCCGCCATTGTGCGTAAGCTTCGTGCCCAAGGGTTTCAGAACATCATTACCCGCACATCGGCAGAACTTGATTTAAGAAATCAAACAGCCGTAGCTGGTTTTTTTGCAGCTGAAAAACCTGAATACGTAATTCTTGCGGCAGCAAAAGTAGGCGGCATACAAGCCAATAATATTTACCGGGCCGATTTTTTATATGACAACCTGACGATACAGAACAATGTGATTCATGCTGCCTGGCAAAACAAGGTTAGCAAACTTATGTTTCTGGGTTCATCCTGTATCTATCCGAAGCTGGCCCCCCAGCCACTCAAAGAAGAATATCTCTTAAGCGGCTTTTTGGAACCCACCAACGAACCTTATGCTATAGCAAAAATTGCAGGCATAAAATTGTGTGATGCTTATCGCAGCCAGTATGGATGCAATTTTATTTCCGTAATGCCTACCAACCTGTATGGGCCCAAGGACAATTACGATCTGAACAACTCTCATGTACTCCCCGCCCTGTTGCGTAAATTTCACCACGCCAAAGAGCATGGGGAAAAAGCCGTTGAAATCTGGGGTAGCGGTACACCCATGCGGGAGTTTTTGCATGTAGATGACCTGGCCGATGCTTGTTATTTTCTATTTGAAAATTATAATGAAGCCGGACTTGTTAATATAGGAACCGGAAAGGATATCAGTATTAAGGATCTTGCATTGCTGATTAAGAAAATTGTGAATTATAGCGGTGAGCTGAAATGGGATTCATCCAAACCGGATGGAACACCCAGAAAATTAATGGATGTTGGAAAACTTCATGGATTGGGCTGGAAACATCGCATAGAACTTGAGCAAGGCATACAACAGGTTTATCAGAGCACTTTTCTGCAGGCAGTTGCTCCGGGTGTACAGAAAAGTATGGATTAAACCATATGATAAGATTTTACTTTCTATTCTTTTCCCTTTCCTTTTTTTCCGTGCTCTCCTCAGCACAGCAGAAAAATCTGCCGCTTAATTATGAAGGATATATTGGCACAGACCGGGTTCTTACTCAAGAAAGTACAGGAGGGTTTGAAACATTTACCGCTGTCAAGCCCCTGATAGAATCCAATACACTCACATGTAAATCGTATATCTGCGCCAATAGTCTTGGTAACATAGATAGCCGCCAATGCTTTCCCCTCTGTGGTTTAATGATGACAGATTCTGCCAGAGCACAACTGGAATACTATTCTTATTCTAAAATTCACTATGAAAACTGGAAGGCTAAACTACTAGGCAAAATAAAATACGACCATCTGATTGTTTTTGTCGATTCGGCTACCCATTTTCATATGACCATTGATCCCCTCATGGATTTTGATTATGGAAAGGATCTGGAAGACAAGTCAGGCCGGACACTTACGGTAAATACCAGGGGGTTTCTTATCCAGGGCGATATAGCTCATCATTTTTCCTTCGGTTCCAGCTTTTATGAAAACCAAAGTTTTCTTCCGCATTATCTTGACTCCACAGTAAAGGCTACACAGGTAATTCCAGGGCAAGGGCGATGGAAAAATTTCAAAACGGATGGTTATGATTACTCCATGTCATCGGGGTATATTTCCTATTCGCCCAACAAACATTTTAATTTTCAGGGTGGAACCGGCAAGCATTTCATCGGAGACGGATATCGTTCTCTGTTGCTTTCCGACAATTCCTTCAACTATCCTTACCTGCGCATCACTACCACTTTCGGTCGCTTTCAATATACCAATCTGTATGCGTCGCTGATGAACCTTACCTATAGCGCGGCTCACATCCCTGCGGGTACCGAACATTTATATCAGAAGAAATCAGCTGCTTTTCAGTTTCTGAATGTGAATGTGACTAAGCGAATCCAACTCGGTATTTTTCAGGCATTGATAGCAACCGCAGCTGATAGTGTAAACAGGCAACATCTGGATATATACTATTTTCAACCCGTTATAGGCGTAAGCGCGGCGCATTACCAATTCAATGACCCTAATCATGTACTGATGGGAGCCACTGTTAAAATAAAGGTGTGTAGCTACTTCAGCTTATACGGGCAGTATATGCTTGACGGTGTAGAAGGAAATTATAATGGCGGTGGATTATATAACCGGCAGGGGTTTCAGGCCGGGGGCAAATTATTTGATTTTCTGAAAATACGAAACCTCTATTTGCAGGGCGAATATAATCAGGTACGGCCCTATTCCTACGCTGCAGCTGATCCTTCTCAAAGTTATACGCATTATGGACAGGCACTGGCCGACCCATTAGGAGCAAATTTTCAGGAATTGATCGGTATTGTTCATTACCGCTTTAAAGATTTTTTTATAGAACTTAAAGCTAATTATGCACGTATAGGAGCGGATTCGGCAGGGAAAAATTTCGGGCAAAATATCTTTGCTTCCGATCAGAATGCATGGCTTGGGTCTAATCCAAGCTCTATTCCATTATTGAGAGGGCTAAAAAGCACACTTACCATCGGGGAATTCAAGTTAGGTTATATGATCAACCCGGCATATAATCTGAATATAATGGTTGGTGCTATGGTTCGGGATTATGAGAATGGCATTTCCAACAGTAAAACAAGCTATATTTACTTCGGCTTACGCACTTCCATGACAAACAACTATTACGATTTTTGAACATGGACATTATTATACTTACATTTTTTACGGCATTTTTTGTGGTTTTACTTTCCACACCAGCCTTGATTAAAGTGGCCATATTGAAACGCCTCTTTGACGAGCCTGGGGATGAACGCAAACTGCACAAACGGATGGTACCTACCATTGGAGGTATTATCATTTTTGCAGGTATGCTGTTTTCTTTTGCACTCTGGTTTCCTTCCGACAAAATAGGCGATCTCGAAACACTGAAATCATCTGTTAAAGATTTCAAATATGTAGTTGCCACTGTCCTGATTTTATTTTTTGTAGGCGTAAAAGACGATATCATTGGTACTGCTCCAATCAAAAAACTGGTAGCTCATGTAATTGTCGGAATGATTCTGGTGCAGATGGCACAGATAAAACTCACCAGCATGCATGGTATTTTCGGCATTACCAGTCTTCCCGACTGGGGCAGTGTTTTTGTTTCTTTGTTTACCTATATCGTCGTTGTTAATGCTTTCAACCTCATTGATGGTGTTGACGGACTAGCTGCGGGGGTTGGTGTTATTGCGGCACTGGCTTTCGGAGCCTGGTTTTATACCGCAGGCGATCTGGTTATGGCTGCACTGGCTGTAGCGCTGGCAGGATCACTGGTAGCATTTCTTATTTTCAATTTCAACCCTGCCAAGATTTTTATGGGCGATTCAGGCTCTCTTTCCATAGGGCTTGTTATCTGTGTACTTGCTATTAAAATGGTGCAGACCGATCATTTTGATAACTATCAACACAACCCGCTGGCCTATGTCCACAAACCTATTTTTGCCATGTGTGTGTTGGTATACCCCTTGGTAGATACCCTCCGCATATTTATTTACAGAGCGGTGAGAGGGATGTCTCCATTCTCGGCCGACCGGAATCACCTTCACCATTTGCTCATCGACGGAGGTTTTTCTCACAAACAAACGGTACTTACCATTTATATTTTCAATATTTTCATGATCAGCCTCAGTATCCTGCTTCGCAGCCTTGATCCTACACTATGCTTTTCCATCATTGGCGCTACTGCTATTGTGCTGGCACAGATTCCCCAGTTTATTAAAAAAAGGCACCTCGCCGCTAAGAAATAAAAAACATGTCTTTGTCCATCCGTAAAGCATTTAGGTTTCATTGCCCTGTATGCATGACGGTTGTATTTATTTTCCTTTCTTTTTTTCAATTGGAAGCACAGGAAAATTTCGCCCTCGACAGGGATGCTGTGTTGCCTTATGACAAACTAAGCAATAGCCCGGCCATTCAATTGCATACTTCTGTTAAACCTTATCTGGATACAGATCTGAAAGGTATTGACGATAGCAGCCTGAATTACCGTCACTTTCGCCCGCATGGACAACAGGATTCGACAAAAAAAAAGAGCCCTATCCGGTTTCAGATTCTCCCTTTCAACTCCCTGCTAAGCGGGGGCTACGATATTAAAAATCATACTGCCGTTGGTGATGCGGTAGGTTCGGTCAACCTCCGCTTTTCATACTCCAATAAATTAGCCATTGTATTGAACTGTCTCGGAGGCTATTCTATCTTTCCTTCCTATGTTGATTCCGCAATAAAAAACACGCGGGTAGTCCCCGGTATAGGAAGTGCTTACAAAAACGGAAATGCTTATTCCTATCAGCAATATACCGGCTATCTTTCTTATTCTCCCAATCATATTTTTAACATTCAGCTTGGTAACGATAAGAATTTCTTTGGCGATGGATACAGATCCATGTTCCTTTCCGACAATTCCGCCAGCTATCCGTTTCTCAAAATAAGAACACATGTGGGTCCTTTTGAATATGTGAACCTTTATACCATGATGCTGGATGCTACGGCTCCTTCCGGACTGAGTAAAGATTTCAAAAGAAAATACACTTCTATGCAATACCTCAGCTGGAACGTGAGTAAAAGAATAAATCTTTGTTTTTTCGAGTCTATTGTGTGGCAGGGAAATGACACCAACCGGGTTCGTGGATTTGATGTAAACTATCTCAACCCGGTTGCCTTTCTTCGTCCTACCGAATATTCGCTTGGTTCGGCCGATAATGCCTTATTAGGAGCCGGAGGCAAAATAAAGCTTCCTCGTCAGGTACAATTGTATGGTCAGGTGCTGCTGGATGAATTTGTGTTGAAAGAGCTCCTGGCCCATTCTGGTTGGTGGGGAAATAAATTCAGTATTCAGGCAGGGATGAAAGCTTTCGATCTGTTCGGGATCAAAAATTTGTATATGCAGGGGGAGGTTAATTATGTACGTCCCTATACCTATACCCACGGCAGTGTACAGCAAAACTATGGGAATTATAATCAGCCTCTGGCGGATCCGTTCGGTGCCAATTTTGAAGAAGTGATAGGCATTCTCGATTACCGTTATAAGCGCTTCATCTTCGAATTAAAAGGAGTGGTGGCCTTTACCGGATTGGATACAGCAGGAAGCAATGTGGGTCAGAATATTTTTCTTTCGTATGATACCCGTACAGGAGGTACGGATATCTACCATGATTATGGCCATCACTTAGGCGACGGACTGAAGACGGTTATAGGGACAACAGAGTTCCGAACTTCCTATCTGATCCTTCCATCTTATAATATGAAAGCGGAACTGGCATTGACTTATTATACACTCCACTCATCCGGGCGTCCAACTCAGGATGCTGCTCTTATCTCATTCGGGATTAAGACTTCTTTATATAATACTTACCACGATTATTAAATAGTCGGATCCCGGTGTTTAGGAGTATTGTGATTTGCTATTTGCTGCCTCATCTTCTTAAATTAGGATTTTCACTGATTATCAAGAAATCATAATTAATCATGATCATCATGAAAATCAGTGGTCTATCACGTTAGGGTGTTAATGAAAAGGGTTCATAAATCTTAAATCCCCTTTTTTCATTATCCTTGTATAGCTATATCATGGACAGAAAAAAGATAATCGTCTTTACGGGGGCAGGGATCAGTGCCGAAAGCGGAATAAAAACATTCCGTGATGCGGGAGGATTATGGGAAGAGTATAATATTCAGGAGGTGGCTACACCCGAAGCCTGGGAGAAAAACAAAGCACTTGTTATTGAATTTTATAATAAACGCCGTAAACAAGTATTGGAAGCTAAGCCCAATGGAGCACATAAAGCGCTTGTGAAGCTGGAGCAAAAGTACGACGTACAGATTATTACCCAGAATATTGATGATCTTCATGAAAGAGCAGGCTCATCCAAAGTGCTGCACTTGCATGGTGAAATTCTGAAGAGTCGCAGCAGCCTGGATCCTTCGCTTATTTATCCGATCCATGGTTGGGAGCTGAAGCTAGGCGAAAAATGCGAACGGGGTACTCAGCTAAGACCTCATATTGTTTGGTTTGGAGAGATGGTTCCTAATATGGAACTCAGTTATCTGCTGGCTTCAAAATCAGACATATTCATTATTATCGGTACATCCCTTAATGTATTTCCTGCAGCAGGCTTGGTCGAATATGTGCCCGCCTCAACACCCAAGTATCTGATCGATCCCAAGGCCGTCAACAACAGTACTTTCCTTAAAAACATAGAAATTGTGCCGGAACTGGCAGTAGAAGGCGTTAGCAAACTGGTTGAAAAACTACTTCATCAGTAAGAAACGAGTTTATCTTTTCACAATAAATTTCCGGATAGCCAGGGGTTTATTATTCACCTCCAGGGTATAGAAATAAAGACCCTCTTCCAGATCGCTTACATCAAGTCTTACCGACCCATTAGACTCCATCATATCGGCTGATTTGATGAGATTGCCGAGCAGATTATGAATGGCAATATGAACCGGGGAAGAGTTGTTACTGATTTTATAATTAAAATTAAGTGTGTTGCTGGCAGGGTTAGGATAAGCATCACTGATGGTGAAACTCAGTACATGATTCAGGATGCCGGCAGGCATTGCATTGTAATTGATAATAAAGGATGCCGAATCGCCAGGATTTCCGCAATTATATACCGTATAACGGATGCTTGAAGCGGTCAATTGATTTCCAAAATTAAAATCGCAGGTTGTAGCCACGCTCGCGCCGGCGTTGGTTGCTTTGCAGGGAGACACATAAGTAACCGGTCCAAAACAAGTCCCTGCGTAACAGATAGAACTGGTAGACGGGGTTGTACCACCACTCATTGTTATCTCTTCCTTGCGAAATTTTGTAGAAATATTCGAAGAGGATATATTTTTCACATTGAAATTGCCTGCGTAAACCGTCATCGTATCCTGATTAACCTGAATAACAGTATTTGTTACATCAGCATTTGTGACAGCATCATATATCTTCAGGCTCATTTGAGCATAACCTCCGGAACAAATACCTGATACGAGCAAAAGGGCGAGTAGTGTTTTTTTCATATTGAGTAAGTTAGAAAAGTGTCCGATAGTGTGCCTATTACAAATATATGGAATTTTGATGTCAATTCAAAAACCTTTCTGACACCCTGCTTTGTTCAGCAAATGTAGGTTTATATTCAACCCTGTCCGGGATCAATTTTCTCCATTCTAAGGTTTCAACATAGGATACCGTACCTGCTTTCTTACAAAAAAACGTTAGGTATTCTTGGTAGGAGTAAAGTCGTAATTTATATACCCTCGTCATGAAGTTAACGAGGGTACCTACTTTTGAATTGGATACCAGGATAAATTTAGCTATATTGCATTCATTTTCATACCTTGGCGCTATCGGAAAGCGCCCACAGAACAAGAGAAGATTTCGGCTACGGCCTGCGCGGTTGGTGTTTAAATAGCATTGGTTTCAATATTGCCTCATGACCATTTCGGATAATATATTTGAGCTTATAAAATCCCTCAGCCCGTCTGAAAAAGGGTATATTAAAAAGCTTTCCTCTTTTCATGTAAGAGGAGGGCAAAATCAATATATAAAGCTATTTGATGCCATTGACCGCCAAACGGTTTATGATGAAAAAGAGCTCATAAAAAAATTCAAAGGCGAATCGTTTACCAATAATTTCTCGGTTGCCAAAAACTATCTCTACAATTATATTCTGAAAGGGTTGGAAGCCTATCACAAAAATGTGAGGGCTGAAATCAGAAGTTATCTTAATCAGGTAGAAATACTGGAGAATAAAAATCTGAGTTCACATTGTGAAAAGCTGCTTGAAAAAGCACGTAAGCTTTCCATGAAATATGAGCTTTTTGAACTTTTGGAAGAAGTCATAGAATGGGAAATTCAGATCTATTCCCGTCGTACCCCCAATGAGAAAAACCACAAACTGATTGTTTCCTGCTACGATGAACTTTTTGATATTCTGCTGAAAAAGGACATTACCTTACGTTATAAGAAAGTGTCGAGCTTGGTTTATTCCAAGATGCATAATAAAGGCCAGATCAGGAGTCTTGAAGAGACAAAGGAATACCGCGATATTATTGAACAAAGCCCGGGTGGAACAGAACATACACTAAGGAACTTTAAAGCAAAGCTCTACTGTCTGCTGGCCAACTCCAATTATTATTTAAATATTAATGAATTTGAGCGCTCCTATCAGTTTACGACGCGGATTTTAAAATTATGGGAAGACAATTCCCATATGATAGAAACTAATCTGTTCAATTTTTTCGGATGTCTGATCAACAAAGGAGTTTGCGAACTCAAGTTTAAAAAGTATACGGAGCTCAACAAGACTCTTGAAAAAATAGATGAATATTTCGACCGTTTTCAGCCCGAAAATAATTATTTACGGCTTAGCCTTTTCAATTTCAAATTTTATGTCAGCTTGTTTACCGGACAGACAGAAAAAGGCCTGGAGATTGCCGGTGAAATTGAAAAATATCTTTATAGCCCACGTGTTCAGGAAGAAGACAAGAAAGGAAGTCAGTTGTTTCATTTCGGAATGACCTGCATGTATATTGGAATTGGCGATTACAAATCGGCCAATAAATATGTAAATATTGTATTAAACGGATTTGAAAGCGATCTGCGCAGTGATCTGTTTTGTTTCGCTCACATCCTCAGCATTATTATCCATTTTGAACTGGGTAATAAAGAATTGCTGGAATACCGTGTCAAATCTACCTACAGGCTTCTGCTGAAACGGAATAAGCTTTATAAGGTTGAATCCCTCATCCTGCACTTTATTAAAGACATACTGGCCGGCATCAATACAGAAGAAGAGCAACGCGTTGCTTTCCGCGATCTGCGTGATAAAATGCTGGAAGCTACCGTATCCAACCGGTTTGAAGAAATAGCCCTTGACTATTTCGATTTTATCAGCTGGCTGGAAAGCAAAATTGAAAATAAACCTTTCCGTGAAATACGGCGTAAAAAATTCCTGGCTTCCCTCGAACCAGGTCAGACTGAAACTGCCGCAGTTTAAGCCTAGCAACTGATTTCCCTTTCAATTAGAGCCATTTTTTTACCCTCCTAATATTTGGGAAGAGACCTGTAATCTGTTAGCTTCGGTGTCAAAATTTATTATTGCAATTTATTTCTATTAGCTTTCTAATATTACACATCTACTATGAAAAAAATTATCTCACTCAGTGCACTTGTCTGCCTTTCTGTATACAGCATAGCACAAACACGACGCACCGCACTCTATGAAGAATTCAGTTGCGAAAATTCGGCACAAAGCGCCGCGATCAATCCATCACTCAACACATTATTGAATTCCAATTCATCCAAAATCCTGGCCATCACCTATGAGGCTGCGTTGCCAAACGGGGCTACCCTTTACAATCAGGACAGACGTGACATTACTTCCCGTACCGGTTATTACAGCGCTCCGTTTGCTCCCTATGCCCGTCTTGATGGCATACAGCTCAGGAATGCCGCCGACACCACGCAAAACGGATTGGCCAGCCTTCTGACACAAAACATCATTGATACTACCTATGCCGATATCAATGCTCCTTTTACCATTGCTATTTCGCATACATTTCATCCGGCTTATGACACGGCTGTTGTTACCATGACAATTACGGCTACGGAAAACTTTACTTCTGTCGGAAATCTTACCGCCCAGCTGGTACTGGAAGAGGCGGCTATCCACCTCAGCACTGCAACCGGATCAAACGGCGAAAAAGATTTTTATAATGTTTGCCGGGCCATGATTCCCGGAGCAACCACTACTACCTCTCCCGGTACAGGCCTTCCAACTACCTGGACCAATGGACAAAGTCAAACACTTACCATCACAGTTCGCATTCCAGGTTCGATTTATGACAAAAACCAGATTTGCTTTGTTGGTTTTGTTCAGGATGATGGTAACGAACAGGTTAAGCAAGCAGCATATAGCTCACCTCAGCATATATTGAATGATGCGCAGGCTACTGCCCTTACCGGAATTCCTCCTTTTCTTTGCGGGGTAAATTCTATTACTCCTACGGTAACCATTAAAAACACAGGTGCCGATACATTAAAAGCCAGTTCTATTAAGTACCAGCTGGATGCAGCAGCTCCCCTGACTGATTACTGGACTGGTGCATTACCTCCGGGAGCCAGTATGAATGTTACACTGCCTCCTATCATTATTACCGCCGGTTCTCATGTCCTGCTGGTGTGGCCTGCCTACCCGAATGGTGTGGCGGATATCAATACTACTTTTGACACGCAAACCGCCAATTTTATTCTGGAAGGAACAGGCGCAACAGTGCCTTTGATTCAGGCTTTTACGCCAGGCGGCCCTCCTCCCGGAACATTCCCTCCAACCGGATGGCTTGTAGTAAACCCGGACAATGATATCACCTGGGGACAATCCAATACAGTTGGTGATCTGGCAGCTGGCAGCGCAAGAATGAGATTTCCAAGAAGCCCTGCAGGAAGAAAGGATTTTCTATATACTCAAAATGTGGATCTGAGTGCCGCCGGAACAGCTTCACTTACCTTTAACCTGGCCTACGCACAGGCAAAAACCCTGGCCGATTCGCTTATCATCATGGCCTCATCGGATTGTGGAGCCACCTGGACCAATGTATATGCTAAAGGCGGTGCCCTCCTTGCTACTGCAGCGAACGATTCAACACAAACATTTGCTCCGGCAAGTGCAGCAGACTGGAGATCGGAAGCCGTAAACCTGAATAGTTTCGGAGGTTCAAACAATGTTATCGTTTGCTTTAAAGCGGTGAGCGCAGCAGGAAATAACCTATATATTGATGACATCAATATCTCCAACTCTCCAATGGGTATTGTGGAAAATAGCCTACTTGGCGAAATAGCGGTTTATCCGAATCCTTTTTCCGATAATACGTATATCCACATCAGTCTGAAACAACCCCAACTTCTAAAACTGGAAGTATTCAACCTGACCGGACAACGGGTATTTGCTTCACAAGAAACCGCTTATCCGGAAGGATCAAGCAATATAATATTCTCGGGAGCAAACCTGCCAGGAGGCATATATCTTCTTAAACTTAGTACAGGGAACGATCAGTATATCCGGAAGCTTAATGTAATGCACTAAGGAAAATCCTATTTTTATGTATTAACGTCAAGAAAGACCGGGAAGCCGGTCTTTCTTTTTTCTTTAAAACCTAAGCAAGTTACTGATAACCAAAGCTATGTAATCCAACCTTTCTTCAATTCCTAAGAATAGGTCAATTTTGTAGTCTCAAAGGCATTAAAAAAAATTATTTTTGAACTCATCAAACATATAGTCAGAAGGGATTTCCCCAACTGAGAGAATATTCATACATTAACCTCCTTAATAGAGGGTAAGCACTACTCTTGATTCCGCATCCAACAAAAAAGAACCACATGAAAAAAATTTTACTTTGTATTACTGCGTTTTGTGCTTGTGTAACTTTTAACGAAGTTGCCGCGCAAACATCAATCTACACACAGAATTTTGAATCGGGCATGCCGGCTACCTGGCACCAGCAAGCTGCAACCCAGGAAACCAACTTAGGCTGGAAAGTAGGACTTAATATGGGTTCTGGTACATTAGGAGGTGGGGGATATGTTCCGGCCCATACCCATTATGCCTATGTAAACGATTACGATAACAATACAACCAACCATTCCAATAAAGACAGTCTTTACACCCAGAGCATTGACATGAGCACGTATACGCATGTGTTCATCTCTTTTGATTATTTATTCTGGCAGAATTACAATGTAGTGCCTGGCGATCTGGAGCAATTTACATTGGCCTATTCTTCAAACGGAGGAACAAGCTGGACCATGCTTGATTCTTTAGGTGGAACCAGCATCTGGAATACACGCACCTTTGACATCTCTTCTGTAGCTGGTAAATCTAACATTATGTTATGTTTCGCCTATACCAATGGAGGAAAACAAGGGTATATGGCCTGTCTGGATAATGTTAACATTTATGAGCCGGAAGCACTTGATCTGGGTGTAACAGCTATGCCGCTTAATTATTATCTGCAAAAAAACAGACCTTATACCATCAGCGGTACTGTTCACAATTATGGCAGCACCATTGTCACCACCATGAATGTAAAATATAGCATTAACGGAGGCGCTGCAGTTGCCACTACAATTTCATCTCCTTTGTGGTTGCAAGGATTGGCTAATTGCCCTTACTCCATTCCAACTCCATGGACACCGACAACAGCCGGTACTTATACCGTAAAAGCATGGACCGATAATCCAAACGGATCTGCAGACCAGGCTCATGCAAATGATACCCTTACAACTACCGTACAGGTTCTTGACTCCGTAATCGATAAATTCCCGCTCTTCGAAGAATTTAATCAGGCTTCCTGCGATCCTTGTGCACAAGCTACTCCTCACCTCGATTCTATTCTTTCCCAGTCGCAGAGCATTTGCAATGCAGTACGTTATCACGTTAGCTGGCCTGGACAGGATTTCATGAATCAGGTAACCAATGGTCCATTTGTTGGTCCCAGAGTAAGTTATTACTCAGTAAGCGGAGTTCCTGATGCCAAACTGGACGGAAGCACGGATGTATATCCAGGTGGCATTACGGTTGATCAGATCATAACTGAAGCACATAAAGGATCTCCTTTCCAAATCGACATCACCTCGTCAACCTATAATGCCGTTACCAATACATACAATGTTGCGGCTTCCATAACTGCTTATGGTGCTATGCCTACCGGTCTTCGCGCTTTTGCAGCACTCACGGTTGATACCATTACCTATATGGCCAATCAAAGCACGGAATCCATCCCACAGTTTGTATTTCCTCAGGTTGTGGAAGATATGATGCCTAGTTCAGCCGGAACTGCTCTTACCGCCTTTACCAGCGGTCAGACACAACCACTGAACCTTACCTGGGTAAAAAATCACCCATGGGGCGCTTCTCCTGCTGTACATCTTTATGACTCTACCAGTACCTTCCACGTTACTATCTGGGTGCAAAGTAATACCAGCAAATATGTTTATCAGTCGGCTTCCTACCCCAGAGCAGCTGCTTCTACACTGGGTATTGTTGAACAACCTGAACTGCTGAACACGATCCGTGTTTATCCAAATCCTAACAATGGTGATGCCACCATTAGCTTTGAATTGAAACAGGATGCAAATGTTAAACTTGACATTTTCAACAGCATGGGCCAATTGATCCGTTCAACCAATAAAGGGAACCAATCAAGCGGTACCCATTTAATGAATCTGGATGGTCAGGATCTGCCAAGCGGTATGTACTTTATAAACATAACTGCCGGTGGTCATACTGTGTCTAAGAAAGTAAGCATCATCCGTTAATATTAATCACATTTAACCAACGGTTCCGGCAAATCGGAACCGTTGGTTTTATTAAACGGCTTCTCTTTTGTTTTCATTAAATCGACTGACATGAACCGAATTGCTCTTTTCATTTTTTCTCTTTTGTTTTCAGCTGGTTTATTGGCACAGCAAAAAGTTCAAAAGGTTCCGGCTGTTGATGTAAAGACAATGGATGGAAAAGCATTCAATACCAAAGACATTAAGAATGACGGAAAACCCATTGTTATCAGTTTCTGGGCTACCTGGTGCGCACCATGCAAGAAAGAGCTGAATGCGATTTCCGAAAATTATGACTCCTGGGTAAAGCAAACAGGGGTTAAGCTTTATGCTATTTCCATCGATGACACCCGTAACAGCAGCAAAGTAGCGCCTTATGTAAATGGGCAAAGCTGGGACTATACTGTTTTACTGGACGAAAATTCGGATTTTAAACGGGCAATGAATGTCAACAATGTACCCCATACATTTGTTTTAAATGGTAATGGAGAGATTGTATGGCAAAACAATAATTATACCGAAGGCGGAGAAGCAAAGCTTCTTGAGGTATTGAAGAAAGTTGCCAAAGGTGAAAAAGTAGATTAACCTCCAACCCATTTTTTTTGTGAAGAATAAACTTCATCTCCTTTCCGTTTCTCTTTTTCTTTGTTCTTTTATTTTCCTGCATTCGCCTCTTAAGGCTCAAAACTCCAATGCTCCCAATCTGGGTGAGATTCATGGGAATTTTGAAATGGATATGCAGTATTACAATCCTGATTCAGCGATCAAGGCTCCTGCCGTACCCGAAAAAACGCTGATGAATGGATTTTTGAACCTTCTCTATACACGTGACAACTTTACAGCGGGCTTACGCTATGAAGCTTATTTAGGAGCTTTGCAAGGTTATGATCCGCGTTATAAAGGTACCGGCATTATGTACCGGTTTGTAACCTATAAAACAGAGCAACTGGAGGTTACCGTAGGCAGTTTTTACGAGCAGTTTGGCAGCGGGTTGATTCTTCGTACCTATGAAGACAGAGGTCTGGGTTATGATAATGCATTGGATGGTATCAGGATCAAGATGAGCCCGCGTAAAGGGATTTATCTGAAAGGAGTATATGGATTACAGCGTTCTTTCATGACCTATGGTCCCGGTACAGTAAGAGGCATTGACGGGGAAATTAACTTCAACGAGTTTTTTGACAGGCTGGCCAATAAGAAAACGAGTGTACTGCTGGGTGTAAGCTTTGTAAGTAAGTTCCAGCCTGATAATGGTACGGGAACCTATATCGTGCCTCAGAATGTCGGAGCCTGGTCCGAACGGTTAAATATTCACCGAGGCAAAGTAACACTCCAGGCAGAGTATGCTTACAAAATCAATGACCCTTCATTTACAAACAATTATAATTACAGACCCGGTCAGGCTCTGTTTGTAACGGGCAGCTATAGCCAAAAGGGCCTTGGAATCTCCCTGAGTGGAATTCGTGTAGACAATATGGATTTCAGGTCTGACAGGACTGCATCGGTCAACAATCTTCTTATTAACTACCTGCCTTGTCTTACTAAACAGCAGACATACAGTATGCTCAACTTCTATCCTTATGCCACGCAGGCTTTGGGAGAAATAGGATATCAGGCAGAGGTGACCTATAAAATCAAGAAAGGAACTTTATTAGGCGGCGATTACGGAACGCTTATCGTGGGTAATTTTTCCACGTTTTATGGTCTTGACAGCACAAAACTTAATCCGGCCAGTGATAGTGCCCGCATGGGCTATAAAGTGAATAAATTTTTGGGAGGCAGCGACCGGTATTTTGAGGATTTTAATGTGGAGGCCGATCATAAATTCAACCAGAATTTCAAAGCCATTGCTGTATATGCTTCACAGGTATATGACAAAGCCATCATTCAGGGAGAGCCTGGAGAACATACCATCTATTCCCAGATTGGAGTCATGGATTTGATCTACAAATTCACCGATACGCTTTCTTTACGGGTAGAGCTGGAACATCTATACACAAAACAGGATCAGGGCAGCTGGGTTTCGGGGCTGGTAGAGTTTACCATTGCACCTAAATATTATGTAGCAGTGGGCGATCAATGGAATTACCGCAGCTTTACCCCTGCCGCTGCCGGACAGGCCAATTATTTTAATAATGAGCTGGTAGGTCCGCGTGGTATTCATTATTTAAACCTTACGGCAGGTTATATTCACAAAACCACCCGTTACCAGATTGGATATGGGAAACAGCGTGCAGGAATATTTTGTGTAGGAGGCGTATGCCGCACAGTGCCCGCTTCTAATGGCTTTACCTGCTCCATCATCAGTAATTTTTAGTAACTTTGTTTATATCGAAAACCGGATGAAAGCTTCTTTGTATTTGCTAGCAGCCTTTGGTGTCATCGCGTTCGGTTCCTGCGATTATGTAAAAAATCCGTATGGTAAACCGGCCAGTACTACTACTCCACCATCCAGCGGTTACGTCAAAAAAGTTCTCGTAGAAGATTATACAGCTGTTCAATGTATTAACTGTCCTAAAGCTTCCGAGGAAGCCGATTTGCTTCGTAAAAATAATCCAGGGCGTGTTATTACGATAGGCGTACATGTTGGCTCACTTTCGGCCCCACTTGGATCTACCTTCCCATACGATTTCCGTACTACTGCCGGTAACAATTACGACACCCAGTTTATTCAGGCTGATGCAAATGGATTGCCATCGGGTATGATTGATCGGGTGAGCTGGATACCGGGGACATTCCCCCGATCGGTTAGCGATCCCACACAATGGAGCGGATATGTGGTTACGCGTCTTGCCGCCCCGGATACTGTGTTTTTACAACTAACCAATACCTATGATACGGTTGCGCGTTCCTTACAATCAAAAGTGAAAATAAAATTTCTGACCCCGCATCCAAGCGCATACAACCTTGTTGCATTGCTGACAGAAGACAGTATTGTGAATCCGCAGAAAGACATTGACTCCACTTCACTCCCGAATAGTATTGTTACCCACTACATGCATCGCTATGTTTTGCGTGGGGCCATTGATGGAAATACAAGCGGCATGGGAAGCGCTATCCCTACGCTAACAGGAGATTCTACCAGCACCACAATTCTTTATTCCATGCCTGCCACATTCAATGGTATGGCACCCAATTATAAACATTGCCGTGTTGTAGCATTTATTTATGATACGGGCAGTGGTAATATACTCCAAACGGAAGAGCAGAAAATTTATTGATGCCCGGATTCTTGCACTTCTCCGACTCCACCCTGGCCGGCAACCAAACACAGGTGCCAGGAATTTTTACAGAGCACTTACTTCCTGCACGTGCAGCAAATGAGGGAATAGGAATAAAGCGTCCTTCCAACTATGATGGATTTTTTTTTCTGATTCTTTTCTTAGCATTTGTTCTTTTTGCACTGGTCAAAATTTTCAGCCGGCGTAAATTACAGCAACTCTTTCTTGCCTTTATTAAACCATCTGCCATGAACCAGCTGCTTCGTGAAGAATATGCCTTCACGGATCGTAGTACCATTTTGTTGCTCTTGCTTTCCTGGCTTATTCTGCCACTTTTTGTCTTCCAGTCTATCACCCACTTCCATCCGGCATCCCCTTTTTCGGAGGGTATTAAACTTTACGGTTTAAGTCTCGCCGTGATTGTAGGCATGTATTCCTTGAAAATCATTAGTATTCGTCTCTTATCACTTACTACGGGTCTAAAAGCCGAAGGCTCCGAATATATTTATACCATTCTGCTCTTCAACAAGGTAGCCGGGCTTATTATGTTCCCTTTAGTGCTCCTGGTGGCTTTTGCCAGGCAATTAAACCCGATTCACCTGCTTTATGCCGGCCTCTTCATATTATCTATATTGCTCATTTACAGAATACTACGATTGGTCCAATTAGGGCTCAGTGCCAGCGGCGTTTCTGTTTTATATTTATTTTTATATCTTTGCACCCTTGAAATACTGCCATTTATCGTTATTATTAAATTATTCATGATTGGTTTTTCATGAACCCGTCTAAGCGGAATCTGATAATAATGATGGCAGCCAATAAAAGAAAGCTCCTGAAAATTGAAAACAGGTAGTAAACATCGAAGCGTTTTCAAGACAAGTTTGCAATATCTGGCATTAAATAAGCAAATTATTTTAAGGTGAAAGTTAAAAGCATTCTAGTTACCCAGCCCAAGCCAGAAACAGACAAATCTCCTTACTTTGACCTTGCCAAAAAGTATACGGTTAAAGTTGATTTCAGGGAATTTATCCATGTAGAAGGTGTCCCCGCCAAAGATTTCCGAAAAGAAAGGGTTAATCTGCTTGAACATGGGGCTGTAATCATGACAAGCAGGAATGCTGTAGATCATTATTTCAGGATGTGCAGCGAAATGCGGGTGACTGTTCCGGACACCATGAAATATTTCTGCATTTCAGAATCTACCGCCTATTATCTTCAGAAGTATGTTCAATACCGTAAACGGAAAATTTTCCACGGTAAACAAACTTTCATGGATCTTATCGATATGATTCGCAAACACAAGGATGAAAAATTTCTTTATCCCTGTACCGATATTCATAAGGAAGATATCCCTGAAATACTGGATCAGCACGGCATTCAATACACAAAAGCGGTATTATATAAAACGGTTTGCAGCGACCTGAGTGATTTGGACAATGTTACCTATGATGTAATCGTATTTTTCAGCCCATCCGGAATCACCTCCTTGTTTAAGAATTTTCCAAAATTCAAGCAAAACAAAACCCGTCTGGCTGCATTTGGCCCTACCACTGCTAAAGCTATGATTGATGCAGGACTGAAAGTAAATATTCAGGCCCCAAAACCTGGCACCCCTTCTATGACCATGGCCTTGGAAGAGTATATCAAGGAAGTGAACAAAAAATAAATTGCCGAGTTTTAAAAAACAAGAGCGGTTACATGGCCGCACCCTATTTGCAAATCTATTTGCAAAGGGAAAATCATTTCATGTTTCTCCCTACAAAATAACGTGGCTTTTTACCGATCTGAATACCCTTGGAGAAGATCCGGTTCAGGTGGCTTTTATTGTTCCCAAACGCAATTTCAAAAAAGCTTCGGACCGGAACCGGATCCGGCGACGGATGAAAGAGGCTTACCGGCTTCACAAAACAACATTCCGGTCCGGCTATATCAATTCCGGTAAAAAGCTGGTATTTGCCCTTTATTATAGCGCACGGGAAGAAAAATACTACCCCGAAATCGAGAGCAAAATAATTGTAACTTTACAACAACTGGAAAAGGAAACCCGGAAAATTGATCCGGCTCAGACCACATCTCCATGAAACGGCTCAATAAACTGTTCTCTTCCTTTTTTATCCTTCTTATCAGGATATATCAACGTGCTATTTCTCCTTATCTGATGAAAGGCTGCCGGTATACCCCGCATTGTTCACAATATGGTGTAGAAGCATTCAAAAAACACGGAGCAATAAAAGGAGGTGTTCTTACGATGCGTCGTGTATGTTCTTGTCATCCATGGGGAGGGCACGGCTATGATCCAGTTCCATAACTTTCTACCATGAATCTACTCAAGAGAAATTTTAAAAAAATCCGTTATATCCTGGTTGTTGTTGGTATTACCGGATATGCCCTGGTTTCATACAGCTTCGTTGATAATTACTTCGAAGTATCCAAAAACCTTGACATTTTTGCCACACTTTTCCGTGAGCTGAATATCTATTATGTAGATGAGATTAAGCCCGGTGATCTGATGAAGAAAGGGATAGACAGCATGCTGGAATCTCTGGACCCCTATACGGACTTTTACTCCGAATCGGAAATAGAAGACTACCGCTATTTCACCACAGGACAATATGGGGGCGTTGGCGCTCTTATCCTGCAGCACGATGACAAAATAATGGTTTCCGAGCCTTATGAAGGATTTCCGGCTCAGAAAGCCGACTTGCGTGCCGGTGATGTAATTATTGAAATAAATGGCGTAACCACCAAAGGCAAAAAGACGGATGATATCAGTAAAATTCTGAAAGGGCAGCCTGGCTCCCCCATCAAATTGGTGATTGAAAGAGAAGGTGAAAAAAAGCCCTTGGAAAAAACGCTTAACAGAGAAGAAATTAAAGTCAAAAGCGTTTCCTGGTATGGAATGCTTAGCAAAGACGTAGGTTATATCAAACTCACTTCGTTCACCGAAAATGCGGCCAAAGAAGTGAAAGACGCCTTATTGGAGCTTAAAAAAGATAAAAACATGAAGTCCCTTATTTTTGATTTAAGGGGTAATGGAGGTGGTCTTTTAAAAGAAGCTATTGATATTGTAAATTTCTTTGTTGATAAGGGGCAGGAAGTGGTAAGTACCCGTGGAAGGGTAAAAGAATGGGATCGTTCGCACAAAGCGCTTAACCCTCCTCTTGATCTGGATATTCCGATTGTTGTATTGGTAAATCATGGCTCCGCATCGGCATCCGAAATTGTTTCCGGTTCGCTTCAGGATCTGGACAGAGCGGTTATAGTCGGTCAGCGATCTTATGGTAAGGGACTTGTTCAACAAACACGCCCCTTATCTTACAACTGTCAGTTGAAGGTGACCGTTGCCAAATACTATATTCCCAGTGGAAGATGTATTCAGGCCCTTGATTATACCCATCGGGATGAAGAGGGAAAAGTACATCGTATTGCCGATTCCCTGATCACAGCTTTCAAAACGAAGAACGGAAGAACTGTTTATGATGGCCTAGGAATAAGCCCTGATATACATGTAAAGCCAGAAAAAATGAGCAACATCGCCATTAGCCTGCTCAACAAAAATCTCATATTCGACTATGCAACACATTACAAAACCACACACGCCGGTATTGCAGAAGACGGACTTAAATTTGTGCTAAGTGATGCCGATTATGATGACTTTGTAAAGTTTCTGTCCGATAAGGATTATGATTACGAAACAAAAAGTGAAAAAACACTGGATGACCTTAAAGTGATTGCAGAAAAAGAAAAATATTTCAGTGATGTAAAAGCTGAATACGATGCGCTGCAAACAAAGATTAAACACAACAAGAAAGATGATCTGAACAAGAACAAAGTGGAGATCAAATCATTGTTGGAAGAAGAGATAGCAAGCCGCTATTATTTTCAACGGGGACGTATTATGTCGTCTCTTAAACAAGATCCGGAAGTAACGGAGGCTCTGCAGCTTCTTGCCAATGGACCGCGTTTTAAAGATATCCTGACATCAACAGCGGTAAAAGAAAAGCCAAAGCAGGATAACGAAGATTGAATGATTCAGAAGCCGGTCCAACGTAAGATATATGTTACAGGGCTGATCCTGCTCTCCTTAGGGATCTTATTTTCCGGGCCCGTAGTTAGCATGTCAACCATGCTGCTCGGCGCCAATTGGTTTTCTGAACTGAATTACCGTAAACGTCTGCAACTGTTTTTGCGAAACCCAACGGCCTTGCTTCTGAGCGCTGTTTTTTTTATGCACCTTCTTGGATTTTTGTGGACTTCTAACTTTAATTACGGTCTTGACGATGTGCGAACGAAAGTCCCACTTTTCGTTCTTCCGTTTATTATTTCCACCACCCCTGCTCTTTCAAAAAATGAATTCCGTCTTCTTCTGGCCTTTTTTATTACCGGTGTAGTTGTCAGTACCCTTATCAGTATGACAGCCCTATGGCATTGGCTCCCTGTTCAGGTGCATGACATACGGGATATTTCGCTTTTTATTTCTCATATCCGTCTTAGTCTGATGATTTGCCTGAGTCTTTTTGCACTGGCTTATTTTTTTGTGCGTTATCCTTCCATTGGGCTCCGCGGGCTTATTATTGTAACCGGCTGTTGGCTGGTTGTATTTCTTGGTATTCTTGAATCGCTTACAGGGCTCATCATCCTCGTAATCGTATCCTTTGTCATTTGCATCCTTTATTTCAGCAAACGCCGGCCCAAGCTTGCTCTTACAGTTGGTTTAATTACGCTACTCCTTTTTATCGGAGCCGTGTTTCAGATCAATAGTATTGCCAAGGGCTTTACAGAAGTAAAACCGGTGTCACTAAAAGAATTACCTAAAAAAAGCCCCGGGGGTCATCTGTATTACAATGACAGCACGTTCTTAATCGTGGAGAATGGAACCTATGTCATGCTTCAGGCATGCTGGGAAGAACTGAGACCCAGTTGGAAAACCAGAAGCAAGATTCCCTTTGACTCTGTTGATGCAAAAGGCAATCCGGTATCTGTTACGCTGGTGCGTTATATGGCCTCCAAAGGATTTCTTCAAAAGGATGCAGAAACGTTCTCTGCTCTTACCGATGCGGATATTCATGCCATTGAAAGTGGTATTTGTAATTATAAATACCGGAGTCTGGGTAGTTTAAATGGCAGGATTTATGAATCGATCTGGGAGATTGATGTGTATAAAAAGGGAATGAATCCAAGTGGTCATTCCATGACCATGCGTTTTGAGTTTTGGAAAACAGGATGGCATATTTTTAAACACAACTGGCTTACCGGAGTAGGCACAGGAGATGTGAGAGATGCATTTACCAAGCAGTATATTGCTGACAACAGTAAGCTGGATGAACGCTGGAGGTTAAGGGCTCACAACCAATACCTGGCTATTGCAGTGGCCTTTGGCGCATTGGGGCTGCTCCTTTTTCTCATTTCCCTGGTTTATCCTTTGTTGCAAAACAAGATGTATCGCAATTACTTCTACCTTGTTTTTTTTATGATTGTATGCATTTCCATGCTCACCGAAGATACACTTGAGACGCAGGCGGGGGTAACGTTTTATGCTTTCTTCAATTCCATTTTCCTCTTCGCACAACCTAAGGAAACATAAATTGTGCTGCCACTTGTTCCGGACTTATTTCACGGATACAATGACAATTTTCGCTCTTTCTGCAATCAGCACAATCCTTGTCCATTACCAGATAACCGGCATGTGTACCAATGGGTGCCCATCTGCCCGGATGAATAGGACGCATCGGGGCAAATATACCAATAGCTTTCTTTCCCAACGCTGATGCAATATGAAGCGGGCCCGTACTGGCGGCCACAAGCCCATCTGAGGAATTGATAAAAGCAATGAACTCATCCAGTTTCATTCTGCCTGTAAGGTCCGTTAAGCGAGGATTGGAATCAATAAACGTTCTCATGTTTGCTCCTTCCTCCTTTGTTCCGGAAACAAACAGCTGAAATTTTTCTTCCGGTAAAAGCGCAATAAGCTTAGAAAAATTATCAAGCCCCCATTCCCGTGCGCTACCTTTGGATCTTGGATGCATGATCAAATGAAATTTACCGGGTTTGAGCAATGCTTCCCATTCCGGTTTCAGTTCAGGTATTCGCTTAAATCCGCTGTAACTATCCAGATCATGCAATGAATAGGTTGTATCCATTCCTATTCCTTTCAAAAGCTTCATATTTAATTGTGCTTCATGCAGCTCCGATTTTTTTCGTGTGAAATCAATACGGCGGTTACAGGTAAACAAATGGAAAAACCGATGACTGGTTCCAACACGGATTGGCACACCAGCTTTCTTTGCAGCATATGCGATCTTTTTATCCGGAAAAA
>JABDCB010000034.1 GCA_013288325.1 Bacteroidota bacterium | reverse complement strand
GCCAGAATAATGAAGTCTGTCGAACAAATCAACCATACTCTGGCCCATTACGAGACGATTAAACGGATAGAACTGCTTCCCAGAGAGTGGACGGTGGAACGAGGAGAGCTAAGTCCCAAGCTGAGCCTGAAAAGGAAGGTGATTATGGAAGAGAATAAACATTTGTTAGCAAAGATTTTCCTCCATTGATGAAAAGGCTGCGTATCTTTGTATTAGCTTCTGATGAAGCAAATTTAATTCAACACGCCTTTTCTTTTCCCTTATACAAAAAACATTAATGAGTCAGATCGCCAAAGTGAGGTTTACCAACAAGGATAAATCAAAATTCTTCAGTACACTGAGACAAAATGTGGATCAATACTTTACCACGAATAACATCTCCAAGCATGCCAATGCCCATATGATATGGAAAACGGTGCTTATGATGGCTATGTATTATGTGCCTTACTCCCTCATGCTTATTTTTCACCTTTCCTTCCCACTTCTGTTTGCCGCATTTATTATGATGGGCATGGGTATGGCAGGGATAGGCATGTCGGTGATGCACGATGCCAACCACAATGCCTATTCATCCCGTCAGGGAGTGAACAAATGGGTGGGCTATTCGCTTAACCTCATGGGTGGAGCGGTATTTAACTGGAAACTGCAGCACAATGTATTGCACCATACTTATACCAATATCAATGAAATGGACGACGATATTGACGGAGCCAATATGATGCGTCTTTCCCCACATCGTAAATACCGTAAAATATTCCGTCTGCAATATATCTATGCTTTCTTTTTCTATGCTATTCTGAGTCTTCACTGGGTTACCGGTAAAGACTTTTTTCAATTGTTTGCATATCGCAAAAAAGGAGTGAACAGAGAATCAAAAGCCGGTTTTTACCGTCAGCTCTTTAGTCTCATTGGAATCAAGGCATTCTATTACTTCTATATGATGTTTATTCCGGTATATTTTTTCCATTATAGCTTTGGAGCTATTATCCTTGCTTTTGTTATGCTGCATGTTACCTGCGGGCTCATACTTAGCGTTGTATTTCAGCTGGCCCATACCGTAGAAGGCACTTCTTTTCCTCAGCCCAATAACGCCAATGAAATTGAAAACGACTGGGCCATACACCAGATGAACACCACCTCCAATTTCTCACGCAACAATCCTTTTGTGAACTGGTATGTTGGGGGACTGAATTTCCAGGTAGAGCACCATTTGTTTCCCAATATCTGTCATGTGCATTACAAAGCCATTTCGGAGATTGTAGAAAAAACAGCCGATGAATTCGGTGTGCCTTATCTGCAGTATACCGGTTTCTGGGAAGCGGTTGGGTCTCATGTGTCTATCCTCAAACATTTCGGCCGGGAACATACCGAATTGCACCTCAGTTAATTATTATGCACGCATAATAATATTCTCTTAAATCATATTCCTGATTTGTTTTTTCTCCTATATTTGAGGTGGTATTAACACCTGTCTTTTTATGAACAAACGTGTCATCAAAAAAATTGCCGTGCTCGGTTCCGGAGTCATGGGTTCCCGCATAGCCTGTCATTTTGCAAACATAGGATTGGAAGTCCTGCTGCTGGACATTGTCCCTAAAGATGCCGGCACAGATCAAAAGCTCAGAAACAAGATCGTCAACGACGCCCTGGCTTTTGCCCTTAAATCAAATCCTTCGCCCATCTATAAGAAGTCGTTCGCCAGCCGGATCAAGACCGGAAATTTCGACGATAACATGAAGGATATTGCATCGGCTGACTGGATCATTGAAGTGGTTATAGAACGGCTTGATATCAAACAACAGGTATTTGCCAATGTGGAAAAATATCGTCGTCCGGGAACACTGATTTCCTCCAACACTTCCGGAATTCCGATTCATCTGATGACGGAAGGACGAAGCGAAGACTTTCAAAACCATTTCTGCGGAACGCACTTTTTCAATCCCCCGCGTTACCTCAAATTACTCGAGATTATCCCTACCCCAAAAACATCACCCGATGTCATCGATTTTCTGATGGAATACGGGGAGAAATTTCTGGGCAAGACAACCGTATTATGTAAAGACACACCCGCCTTTATTGCCAACAGGATTGGGGTATTTGGCATCATGAGCCTGTTCCACCTGGTGGAGCAGATGAACTTATCGGTGGAAGAAGTGGATAAGCTTACCGGTCCGGTACTTGGAAGACCGAAATCGGCTACATTCCGTACTGCCGATGTAGTAGGTCTCGATACACTGGTACACGTGGCCAACGGCGTGGCAGAGAGCTGTCCGAAGGATGAGAAACTGGATGTATTCAAAATCCCTCCTTATCTCAGCAAGATGATTGAGAATAAATGGCTGGGATCCAAAACTGAACAAGGCTTCTTTAAGAAAGTAAAAGGCGGCAATGGAAAATCAGACATCCAGGTACTGGATCTGAAGACGCTTGACTATAAACCTTCCCAGAAAGTAAAATTTGCCACCCTGGAAAGCACCAAGGCTATTGACAACCTGCGCGACAGGATGAAAGTGCTGGTGGCCGGAAAAGATAAAGCCGGTGATTTTTACCGCGCTACCTTCTACGGCCTTTTTGAATATGTATCCAAACGTATTCCCGAAATCACCGACGAGCTATACAAAATAGATGCAGCCATGAATGCAGGTTTTGCGTGGGAGCTGGGGCCTTTTGAATCATGGGATGCATTGGGAGTGGCCGAGAGTATCAAAGCCATGGAAGCAGCAGGGTTAAAGCCTGCGCAATGGGTATACGATATGCTTGCCAGCGGTGCAAAAAGCTTTTATAAACTGGAAAACGGGATGCGTAAATATTATGACATCCCATCCAAATCATATAAAACAATACCGGGCACCGAGCAGTTTATCCTGCTTGACAATATCCGTGAGTCCAAAACGGTGTGGAAAAATGCAGGCGCCACACTTACCGATATCGGCGATGGTATCCTGAACCTGGAGTTTCACAGTAAGATGAACTCCATAGGAGGAGAAGTAATTGCAGGTATCAATACGGCTATTGAGAAAGCGGAGAAAGAATTCGGCGGGCTCGTTATTTCCAACGAAGGAGCTAATTTCTCGGCTGGTGCCAATGTGGGCATGATTTTTATGATGGCTGTGGAGCAGGAGTATGATGAACTCAACTTTGCTATCAAGGCTTTTCAAAATACGATGATGCGCGTTCGCTACTCCTCTATCCCGGTAGTGCTTGCACCTCATAATATGGCACTGGGAGGTGCCTGTGAAATGAGTATGCACTCTGATAAAGTGGTGGCTCATGCCGAAACATATATGGGTCTGGTAGAATTCGGTGTTGGTTTAATACCCGGAGGTGGTGGTACAAAAGAATTTGCACTTCGTCTTTCCGATGAAATAAAAGAAGGAGATGTGGAGCTGAATGCCTTCCGTAAACGTTTTCTAACCATCGGTCAGGCACAGGTGAGCACATCGGCTGCTGAAGCATTTGATCTGGGTTATCTACGTCCGGGGAAAGATGTGGTGGTTATTTCCCGTTCCCGTTTGCTGGCCGAAGCCAAATCAGAATGTCTTGAATTGGTAAAGGCAGGCTATAGTATGCCCTCACATAGAAAAGATATCCGTGTATTAGGCAAACAAGGTCTTGGCCTTGCCTATCTGGGAGCTGCATCGATGCTGGACGGACACTATATTTCCGAACATGATGTAAAAATCTCTCAAAAACTGGCTTATGTACTTTGTGGTGGAGAGCTCTCCTCTCCTACCCTGGTAAGCGAACAATATCTCCTGGATCTGGAAAGGGAGGCATTTCTTTCTCTTTGTGGGGAAAAGAAAACCCTGGAGCGGATACAAAGTATCCTTACCGGAGGAAAAATATTGAGAAACTAATAAAGAAGTCAGAAGACAGAAGTCAGAAAATAAGAACTAAAAATTACAGCAATGAACGCATACATTGTAGCAGGTTTCAGAAGCGCGGTAGGTAAAGCCACCCGCGGAGGATTTCGTTTTACCCGGCCTGATGATCTGGCAGCAGACGTGATCAAACATCTGATGAAAGCGGTTCCGAATGTTGCTGCCGAACAGGTAGATGACCTGATCGTTGGTAATGCCATGCCCGAAGCGGAACAAGGACTTAATTTTGCCCGTTTCATCTCCCTCATGGCTTTTGATACAGATAAGGTTCCGGGAATGACGGTAAACAGATATTGTTCATCTGGTCTCGAAACCATTGCTATTGCAGCTACACGGATTCATTCCGGAATGGCCGATTGTATCATTGCCGGCGGAGCCGAATCCATGAGCCTTATTCCTATGGGCGGATGGCGTATTGTACCCAATTATGAAGTAACAAAGGCTCATGCCGATTATTACTGGGGCATGGGACTGACAGCGGAAGCCGTTGCACGTGAGTTCAATATTTCGCGTGAAGATCAGGATGTATTTGCACTCAGCTCACATCAGAAAGCCATCGAAGCCATAAAAGCCGGTAAATTCAAACAGGAAATAGTACCTGTGCTGGTAAGGGAAAATTATATCGACGAGAACGAAAAACGCAAGACCAGAGAATTTACCGTTGAAACAGATGAAGGACCAAGAGCGGATTCCACCCTCGAAGCGCTTACTAAACTGAAACCGGTATTTGATGCAAAAGGTGTTGTTACGGCAGGCAACTCGTCCCAGACATCGGATGGAGCTGCCTTTGTAATGATCGTCAGCGAGCGTTTCATGAAGGCAAACAACCTGAAACCGATTGCCAGAATGGTTTCTTACGCAGCAGCCGGTGTGCCTCCCCGTATTATGGGAATTGGCCCGGTAGCAGCTATACCTAAAGCATTGAAATTAGCTGGCCTCAAACAGGAACAGATAGATCTGGTGGAGCTGAACGAAGCTTTTGCCTCTCAATCCCTGGCGGTGGTACGTGAACTAAAACTCGATCCTGCCATTGTAAATGTAAACGGAGGTGCCATTGCCCTGGGTCATCCCCTCGGATGTTCAGGAGCCAAACTAAGTGTACAACTCCTCAACGAACTGGGCAGAAGAAAGAAAAAATATGGTATCGTTTCCATGTGTGTTGGTACGGGACAAGGAGCAGCAGGGGTGTTTGAGATGATGAACTAACCATTTCGTACATATGAAAACGAACCGTTCCTATTCAGGCATCTGGAAAGAACCGGTTCCATCAAAAGGCTGGAAGAAATTTCCGGCTTTTTACTTTTTAACCTTTCTCGTTCTTTTCCTCGTTATCCATCTTTTTCAATTCAACGGTTTATACGGACAGGATAGTTATGAATATGTCCGCTATGCAAGCGAGTGTCGCAATTTTATGCTTCACGGAATACAACCCGGGCCTCTCCGTTTATCTCTGCTTTTTCCGGCTATAGGAGGTTTATTAGCCTTGATTGCGCCGGTGCAGGAAGCTTTGCAATTCATTACGCTGGCCTCCCTGGTGGTATCGGCTTATCTTTTTGAAAAAATCATCCAGGTCCAGTTTAAGACCGGAATGCGACAGGCACGTGTCTATTCTTTCCTTTTCCTGCTCCTCTCCCCTTTCCTTTTGCGTATTGCCTTTACCGACATGTCGGATATGCCCGCTTTATGTCTCCTGTTAGCCGCATGGTACGCTTTTGTAAGATTGGAAGAAAACTATTCTGTCTTTTTTCTTTCCTTGTTTACAGCAGCTTCCTGTTCCGCTGTCATGACCCGTTATGGTGCTTTCCTGTTGCTGCTGCCTCCAGGCTTTCGGATTATTCAAAAATACATCCGTCGTATTTCCTTACGGGATATCCTCTTAACGGTTGCCCCTCTTTTCCTGTTTTCCTTGCCTTATCTGCTGCTGCACAACAACCCTTTTCGCTTGGGATTGGAACACCCCTGGGCTACGGAATGGTCTCCGCTTAATTTCTTACGTTCTTCCTTTACCAACTCCAATGGAAACTATCATTACACGGTTCAGAATATTATATATGCTTTTCTCTCCTTTTTTCATCCGGGATTTCTGTTTTGCGGAGTGCTACTTGTATTCTATTACCGGTCTATCAATCTTACAAATACCCTCAACCGGATATTAATCATTTCGCTCGTATTGTATGCCTTTCTTTTAGCCGGTATTCCATTTCAAAATCTTCGTTTCCCTATCCTGGCCTTCCCCTTTTTCCTGCTTCTTGTTTTTCCGGTTTATATGCAGGTGAGCAGTATGATCAAATTCAATCCCATTTGGCTGACAACAGGAATCGTGCTGATCCAGCTCGGTCTGTTCACCAAAGCTTTTATTCCTTTTTATAACAGCAATAAGCAGGAAAGACTTATAGCTATGGACTGCCAGGCATATCCCATTCATCGCCTCTTCACCTTCAGTATAAGCGGAGCTCTTGCCTTTTATAATCCGGAGTATACCATAACTGATCTCTGGGAACATAAACTTGACAGTGTGCCGCCCAATTCTTATCTTTTATTTAATAAAGATGCTTTTGAAAAAGAGTATGCCGGTAAGAATCCCATGATCAACTATGATTTTATTACAAAAAACTATAAGCTCACGACATTGAAACAATGGCCGGATGGCTGGACCCTCTATGAAATCCGTTGAGCATATTGTACTTCTTACTCCTGGTTTTGCCAGAGATGAACAGGACACTACCTGTATTCCTTTTCTTCAGGATTATGTCCTTGCCTTGCACCGTTTTCATCCCGAGTTGCGTTTAAGTATTGTTTCTCTTCAATATCCTTTTGACCGAAGTGATTATCGGTGGAATGGTATTTCTGTTTATTCTGCTCACGGAAAAAACAGCCGCTTTCCTTCCCGTTTTCTTACCTGGTACAGGGTGTGGAAACAGCTGAATAAACTGCATAAAGAGAAACTGATTGATGTGATCCATACGTTCTGGCTTACGGAAGCCAGTCTTATCGGAAAACTATTCTGCCACCTCAAAGGAATCAAACTGGTGGCGTATTCCATCGGGCAGGATACCATTGCATCAAACAAATATCTAAAGCTTCTAAGGCTGCAACCTGCAGAAATAATAACAATGTCGGAACGGCTCCGGAAAAATCTCGATGACCTGGGTATAACAACAGGAGGTGTGATACCATTGGGAATAGAGCCTCTCAAATTTCCTGTCACAGAAAAAAAACGAGACATTGATCTTATCGGCATAGGAGCCCTTACCGAGCTTAAAAACTATGGGTTGTTTATTGACCTGGTGGCTGAGATCCAGAAACAATTTCCAAACATCCAGGCTGAAATTATCGGAGAGGGCCCTCAGGAAAACATGCTTGCCGAGAAAATCAGGCGTCTTGGGGTCGAAAAAAACATAGCCCTGCTCGGAAAAATACCACATTCAGATATCCATTCAAAGCTTGGCAGAGCCAAACTTTTGCTTCATACTTCCCGGTTTGAGGGGCAGAGTACCGTTATGATGGAAGCACTCGCCTCCGGCACCCATGTGGTTTGTTTTGATGTAGGCAGGTTTGATGAACCCTCCATGATACATGTCTGTCTTGACAAGGAAAAAATGATTCTGGTCTTGAAAGAATTATTAGGCGGTAAAGAGCTCTCTCATACACCGGTGGTTTTGCAAAGTACAGCAACAATGGTGAGCTCATTTATGGCTCTTTATCAAAAAACGACATCCTTTCCTCTTTGAGATGATTTGATTAAATTTGGTTAATGGATGCTGTCCTACTCACTGCCTCACAAAATGATATCTTTCAGCTGACGCCCCTTCAAAGCGCCATCCTTAAAACCTTGTTTTATTTTGACGTTTTCCATTATCCACTCACGGCAGAAGAGCTTGAAAAATGTTGTTTATCGGAAAAACCAGAAAAATCGGAATTGACAACTGCCCTGAATTGCCTGGTTGAAAAGAAATATATCCGACAGAAAGATGGATTTTATATGGCTACTGATGACGAAAGCATCCTATCGCAAAGGCTGGAAGGGAATAAAAGGGCGGAGCGAATGATGAAAAAAACATTCTTTTACAGCAAACTGATTTCCCATTTTCCTTTTGTGGAAGCCGTATTCATTTCAGGATCGTTGGCCAAAGGATGTGTAGATAAAAAAGGAGATGTTGATTATTTTGTCATTGCCCGTCCGGGAAGACTATGGGTTTGCAGGACATTATTGATGTTTTTCAAAAAAATATTCCTCCTTAACTCAAGAAAATATTTCTGCATTAATTATTTCATCGATTCAGACCACCTTACCATACCGGATCAGAATCTTTTTACCGCTACCGAAGTCGCCTTTCTAAAACCGGTATATAATCCTGCCGTGTGCAAACGTTTTCTAGAGCAGAATAAATGGGTACGTGTTTATTATCCATCCATGCCCGATCCTGACACTGCCGAGATTATCCAGGTCAATCGCTCTTTTTTTCGCGCGCTTTTTGAATGGATACTTAAAGGTCAGGTAGGTGAACGTTGGGACATCCGTTTTCTTCGCATTTCTCTGAACAGATGGAAAAGAAAATTCTCCCATATAGCACCGGTACCGTTTGAACTTAATTTCCGCTCCAATCGCAGTACCTCCAAACATCATCCCAGTGGCTTTCAAAACAAAGTGCTGGATCAGTATGAAATGAAACTCCGTGAATTTATGCAAAGACATCAGGTAAGCCTGTAGCCATGAGCCGTATTCTTTTTTCTCATTCTTATTTCCTGAAGCTTGACTCCAAACAATGGGAGTTGAGTCAGCCTTATGCCCCGTTGGCAACAATTACTGCTGCGGCTGTAATGAGAGAAGAAAAACAAGAGGTATTTCTCTTTGATCCCATGTTTGCCGAATCGGCTGACGAAGTCAGAGCTACACTTGCAACAACAAAACCTCACTATTTTGTTTTGTACGACGACGGGTTTAATTACTTAAGCAAAATGTGTCTTACTAATATGAGACATGCTGCGTTTGAAATGATGTCCCTGGCAAGAGCGGAAGGTTGCAGAATTATCGTTTCCAGCTCCGACGCTACGGATCATATCAGCCAATACATAAAGAAAGGGGCCGATTTTATTATCCTGGGCGAAGCTGAACAAACTTTAAAGGAGCTCATCTTGTGTCTGGAAAAGGAAGAAAGCCCGAAAAATATTCCCGGATTGGCCTTTCAGGAAAAAGAAGAGATTGTAAAAACAGTATCGAGAGCTGTCATGCGTAATCTGGATAGCCTCCCCTTCCCTGCCTGGGATTTAATTAATGTGGATGAATACCGCCGGCGGTGGATGGATCGTTATAGCTATTTTTCCGTCAATATGGTAACGACACGAGGTTGTCCTTATCAATGCAATTGGTGCGCCAAACCTATTTATGGCAATCGTTACAATTCCCGTTCTCCCCAACAGGTAGTGGCAGAAATTGTTTTTCTGAAGAACCTATTTTCTTTTGATCATATCTGGTTCTGTGATGATATTTTCGGATTAAAACCCGGTTGGGTAACTGCCTTTGCAGAAGAAATAAAAAAACAGGGTATTGTTATTAAATACAAAATACAATCCAGAGCCGATCTGCTTACTGCCGAAAACTATGTGAAAGCCCTGGCCTTATCGGGCTGCGAAACAGTATGGATGGGGGCCGAAAGCGGTTCTCAAAAAATTCTGGATGCCATGGATAAAGGCACCACGGTAGATCAGATAACCCAGGCCACGGCTTTGCTGAAATCACATCATATCCGTCCGTCCTTCTTCCTTCAGTTTGGCTACCCCGGCGAAACGATGGATGATATTGAAGCTACCATACACCTTGTAAACAAACTGCTGCCCGAAGATATCGGCGTATCCATTTCTTATCCTTTACCCGGCACCGTGTTTCATCAACGGGTTAAGGAAGAGTTAAAGCAAAAGGCAAACTGGACCGACTCCGACGATCTGGAACTCATGTTTTCCAACACATACTCTCCCGGGTTTTACAAACAACTTCACCGGTATGTCCATAAGAATTACAGGAAACATCAGGGATACGAAACAATGAAGAATCTTTTCTTGCACCCTCTTCGTACCAATTTTAAATCACTACGAAGGGTAGCAGCTCTTGTGTACTATATACCGGCAGTAAAGAGAGAAAGAAAAAAACTGGGTCATCTTGTACCTGCTACTGTATGAAACCTGCTGATCATATACAGGAAGCACAAACAGCAGAGGCGTTTTCAAAACAAAGCCCTTTTTTTGACGACCTCGATGCTCAAAACCCAATTTTGGTATGGATGCGTACTTGCGTCAGAAACCAGATGCTTGAATTGCTTCACCCCGGTGATTCTATCCTTGAGCTAAATGCAGGAACAGGTCTGGACTCTTTCTTCTTTGCCGAAAAAGGGTTTCAGGTGCTGGCAACAGATCTGGCTCCGGGAATGATAGAAGCGATGGAAAGAAAAAAAGCACAAATGGCCTCCCCCTGGATGGTGAAGGTCCAAGCCTGTTCTTTTAACAACCTGGAAAATATTTCCGGTTCATTTGATCATATCTTCTCCAATTTCGGGGGATTAAACTGTGCAGAGGATATCAGTTCTGTAATCAGTCAGTTTAGCAGGCTCCTGAATAAAGGAGGAAAAGTAACCCTGGTTATGATGCCCCCTTTTTGTCCCTGGGAGCTTTTGTTGGCTCTGAAAGGTAATTTCAAAACAGCTTTCCGGAGGTTTCAGAAGCATGGAGCCCTATCTCATATAGAAGGAGTTCATTTCCGAACTTATTACTATTCCCCTTCCTATATCAGAAAAGCGTTTGGTCCCAAATACCAACATCTTTCCTGCCGGGGTTTAGGAATTACGGTTCCCCCTCCCTATCTGGAAACGTTTCCATCCCGATATCCCAGGTTGTTTCGGGGACTTATCCGTATGGAAGAAAAGGTCTGTCATACCCCTCCTTTTAGTTCTATGGGCGACCATTTCATCCTAAGTATGCAAAAGAAAGCATAGGTATTTTACTATCTTAGTTCCTTGAATTTCGAAAAAATAATGTTATGCATGCATAAGATGTGGTTGTTTTTTTCATACCTTAGCAGCACAATCTAGTCTACGCTAAAAACCTATTCATATGGAAACCACATCAAAAAAAGCAATCAAAGGCGGAGAGTTCCTGATCCGCGAAACAGAAGCCAGCGATATCTTTATTCCGGAAGAATGGAATGAGGAACAACTGATGATCGCGCAGTCGTGCAAAGACTTTCTGGCTCAGGAAATATTTCCTAATCTGGACAAGATAGATGCACAGGAAGAAGGACTTACCGTTAAGCTTTTGAATAAAGCGGCGGAGCTGGGGCTTCTTGGACTAAGCGTACCTGAATCACTGGGAGGCTTTGAAAAGGATTTCGTAACCGGTATGCTGGCTACGGAAGTGTTAGGCGCCGCCCATTCTTTTGCGGTTTCTATTTCAGCCCATACGGGTATCGGTACCCTTCCTATCCTCTATTATGGAAACGAGGCTCAGAAGAAAAAATACATTCCAAAGTTGGCCAGCGGAGAATGGAAAGCTTGTTACTGTCTTACCGAACCGTCAGCTGGTTCTGATGCCAATTCCGGCAAAACCAAAGCCGTTCTCACAGCCGATGGGAAACATTATATCCTGAACGGTCAAAAGATGTGGATCACCAACGGCGGATTTGCTGATATTTTTACCGTTTTTGCTAAAATTGATAATGACGAAAATCTGAGTGCCTTTATTGTTGAGAAAAGTTTCGGAGGTATTACCCTGAACCCGGAAGAACATAAAATGGGTATCAAAGGCAGTTCTACCCGTCAGGTATTCTTTAACGATTGTAAAGTACCGGTAGAGAATCTGTTGTCGGATCGTCAGAATGGTTTCAAGATTGCGGTTAATATCCTTAATCTGGGACGTATTAAACTGGCTGCTGCCGCACTGGGAGCTTCCAAAGAAGTAAGCAGCAAAGCCATACAATATGCAAATGAGCGCCAGCAGTTTGGTCGCCCGCTTGCCAAATACGGTGCCATCCGTTACAAAATTGCTGAGCAGGCCATCCGTATTTATGCTGTTGAATCGGCGCTATACCGTTGCACACAGAATGTGGAAGACTCTATCAATTCCCTGGCTGCAGGAGGCATGGAACATGGCAAAGCTATCCTGAAAGGGGTGGAACAATTTGCCGCCGAAGCTGCTATGTTAAAAGTAGCCGGATCTGAGGCCCTGGATTATACCGTAGATGAAGGTGTTCAGATATATGGAGGCATGGGCTATTCTGCCGATGCTCCGATGGAACGTGCTTACCGCGACTCCCGTATCAACCGTATTTTTGAAGGAACCAATGAGATCAACCGTCTTCTGACCGTTGATATGCTTCTTAAAAGAGCTATGAAAGGTGAGCTGGACCTGATGGGGCCTGCTATGAAAATTAGCTCCGAGCTGATGAGTGTACCCGATATGGGCGGAGATGATTCAGCCCTGTTTGCACCTGAGAAAAAATACATTGCCAATTTCAAGAAAGCAGTTCTGATGGTTGCCGGTGCAGCCGCACAGAAACTGATGATGGAGCTGGCTAAAGAGCAGGAAGTGTTAATGAACATAGCCGATATGGTTATCGACTTGTATGTTACCGAAAGCCTCATGCTGAGAGTCGAAAAACTATGCGGTATTCGTGGGGAAGCGGCCTGCAAAGAACAACTGGATATGCTGCGTGTATACCTCAATGATGCAGCCGACCGGATTAATAAAAACGGTAAGGAAGCCATCAACTCTTTCTCCGAAGGTGATGAGCAACGTATGATGCTGATGGGTCTGAAACGGTTTACCAAAACAGAACCCTATAACAGCAAGGAAGGCCGCAGAAGAGTGGCAGCCAAGCTGATTACCGAAAACAAATACTGTTTCTAACCCTTTTAGGTTTGAATATGGAAAGAAGGATCGCTCTCATCGGGCGGTCCTTTTTGTTTTGGAGGAAATGATGCTTTCTTTGAAAAATCTAAGATTTATGAATTATGATTTATGATATAGCCAATAGGTATTGGGATTTATTATGGCATCCGATAAACAGGATTAAACCTATCTTTATATCATCAACGAGCACTAAATCTTAAATCATAATTCTTAAATCCATTATCCTTTGAAACAGAAAGCAGCCCTGCTCCTTTTCTTATTTATATGCGGCAAAAGTGTCTTTGCCCAGATGCCGGAAACGGATATCTGGCTATTTGATATACAGCAAAACGGAGAGTCGTTTAGCTTCAGTAATGGGGTTAACTTTACCAATCGGCCCGGATACGACAATCAACCTTCTTTTTCTCCGGATAGCAAATCCATTTACTATACCAGCTACCGGGATGGGCAATCGGATATTTATCGTTACGATATCTCCACCCAAACCACCAAACAATTTTGCAAGACACTGGAAAGCGAATACTCTCCATGCGTTACACCGGATGGCAAGTTCGTTTCTGTGGTGATGGTGGAAAAGGATTCCACACAAAGGTTGTGGAAGTTTCCTATTCAGGGTGGGCCTCCCATCCTCGTTATGAAAAACACAGATTCTATAGGCTATTACTGCTGGACGGATCTTAAAAATCTTTTGTTATTCCGTCTGGGCAATCCTGAAAAACTGTATGAAGCCAATACAGATAAAGACCGCCGGGATTGGAGCTATATGGTAACTAAAAAACCGGGAAGAATTCTCTTATCAGACTCCCTTCATAACGGTTATTATGTGAACAAAAATGATTCTGCACAGTGGTTTATTGCCGTTGAATTTAAAAACACGGAGCCTTTGGCTAAATGTGGTATCATAACCGGGAGGAATCTTATTCAGACTCTTCCAGGCAAAGAAGATTTCTGTATCTGGAAAAACAGGGTCCTTTTTATGGGGAATAACTCGTCTCTCTATTTCAGCCCTTTTACGGTGGATGGATTTGGTGTCACCCCTGTCACATCCTGGAAGGCTGCCGGTATGCCTTCGGAGTCTATTCATAACATCAGCCGTATTGCCATCAGTCCCGATGGAAAGAAAATAGCAATCGTAAGCACCCTTTAAAACCACCAGCATGGCCTTACACACCGAACCTCAAGCAAATAAGCACCTGCATTTCCCGGTCAGGCTAAGAAGAAAACAACTTGCACCCAAAGAAATATATCACAACAGGGTTTTAAAAGGGGCGCTGATTGCAAGCGTTACTGTAGCCCTTTCGCTTTATGGAGGTATGCTGGGTTATCATTTTATTTGCCATCTCGGATGGGTTGATTCGCTTCTGAATGCTTCCATGATCCTGACAGGCATGGGTCCTGTAGATCCTATGACCAATGATGCGGCTAAAATATTTGCATCAGCCTATGCTATTTTCAGTGGGGTCACATTCCTAACTTCAATTGCCGTATTACTGAGCCCCGTGATACACCGGGCCATGCATCGCTTTCATATCGACGATACGGAGGAATAAGCTAAACAGGATCTACATCCGTTATCACCCTGACACTTTTGAATTCGGGTTGCAGCTTAAAGGCATCAATCTCGGCCAGTAAAATCTCTCTCACCTTGTTCATAGAGGCTTCTCTTTCGAATTTGAGCAGGATATTTTTGTGATATTCATTTCGTATTCTCGACACCACCGGAAACTCGGGTCCCAGCACCCTGCTGCCGAAATGAGTTCTAAGCTTATCTGCAAAAATGAGGGATCCTGCATTGATGATATCCTGATCTTTATGTCTCAATGTAAACTGGATTAAACGGTAGTAAGGAGGGTAATGAAACTGCTTCCGTTCATTCAGCTCGCTGATATACATTCCCTGGTAATTGTTTTTAACCACAAAATTCAGGATGGGGTGTTCGGGATTATAGGATTGAATAATCACCTTGCCTCTTTTATTTTTTCTTCCTGCCCTACCCGACACCTGAGCCATGAGCTGAAAGCTTCTTTCAAAAGCCCTGAAATCGGGGAAATTGAGCATACTATCGGCGTTCAGGATACCGACCAGCGATACATGATCGAAATCAAGCCCTTTTGTAACCATCTGTGTACCTACCAGGATATCGATTCTCCGTTCTTCAAAATCGCTGATGATTTGACGGTGGGCAAACTTGGCACGTGTGGTATCGAGATCCATACGGGCAATTTTTGCCTGAGGAAAAAACAAAGCCAGCTCATCCTCTATCTTTTCGGTACCAAAGCCTTTTGTCTTCAGATTAGTATCCCCACATGCCGGGCACGTAGTCGGAGGTTTGATGGAATATCCGCAATAATGACAACGAAGCTGATTCACCTGTTTGTGATAGGTTAGACTCACATCGCATTGCGTGCAACGGGGAGTCCATGCACAACTGGCACATTCTATCATGGGGGCAAAGCCTCTTCTGTTTTGAAAAAAGATAACCTGTTCTTTATTGGCCAGCACTTCTTCCGTCTTTTCAAGCAACAAAGGAGAGAAATGCGATTTCATCATCTTTCGCTTCGAAAGATCTTTTATATCCACCACTTCTATATGCGGCATCTGCATGCCTCCAAACCGTCCTGTCATTTCGGCAAAGCCATATTTTCCGTTTTGAGCATTGAAGGTGCTTTCCAGTGAAGGAGTAGCAGAACCTAAAAGCACTTTTGCTTTGTGCAAGGAAGCAAGAAAGATAGCTGTTTCACGTGCATGATAACGGGGGGCCGGATCATACTGTTTATAGGATGAGTCATGTTCTTCATCCACAATAATAAGACCCAGATTTCGGAAGGGCAGAAAAACAGAAGAACGCGCTCCTAGCACCAAAGAGCCTGACAATGCTTTTTTATTGGCATTGGGCCCTTGCCCCAAAATCGTTTTCCACACTTCCACCCTCTCCTGTTCATTGAACCTGCTGTGGTAAACACTGATACTTTCTCCGAAATAATTCTGAAGCCTGGTAATAATTTGGGTGGTAAGCGCTATTTCGGGCAACAGATATAATACTTGCCTGCCTTCCAGAATTGCCTCCTTCATCAGCTTGAGGTATAACTCTGTTTTTCCGCTGGAAGTAACGCCATGTAACAGGGCTATATCTTTTGTTTCAAAATCTTTTTTTAGTTGGGTATATGCCGTAGCCTGTTCCTCATTAAACTCTTTTTCGGTAGCAGTGCCACCTTCCATATGTCTTATCCGCCCAACTTCTTCTTCAAAAGCGATAAAAAAACCTTTTTTGATAAGCGCATTTACAGCTCCGGCATCTGACTCTTTTACCAGATCCTGTTTCTTTACCGGGTGTTGTTCTTTTCCATAGCGGTCGGAGTATTTGATAAAAGCGATAAGGGCCTGGAGTTGTTTCTGGGCCTTTTTTTCTAGTTTCTCAAAAAGCTCTTTCAGTTTCTCTTCTGTTTCCAGTTCTTTCGCAAGGCGTATAAAGGTTTCCCGTTTTGGGGTATACCGTTCCCTCACTTCTTCCCTGATCAGGATCAGCCCTTTTTCCAGCAATGTTTTCAATACCGGTTGCACAATTTTGAGGGACAGTATTTCCGATACATCTTCCATGCTAAGCACTTGTCTTACATCAAGAGCTTCGGCCAGGATATATTCCCGTTCGTTCAGTTCCTCCCGGTTGCCGGTATAGTCGGGATTAAGGATAATCTTTGTTTCACTGGAAAGCTTGAGTCCTGCAGGAAGGGCTGCATTTAAAACATCTCCCGGATAACACATATAATACCGGCTCATCTGTTCCCAAAGAAGGAATTGCTGCTCCACCACTACAGGTTCTTCATCCAGCAAAGTATCCAGGTATTTAGCGGTATAGGCAGCAGGAGCCGTTTCATGCAAACGCCGGATCAATCCTGTATAAAGTTTGTTTTTTCCGAATTGTACAATTACTCTCAACCCTGGCATAACCCGTTCATTCCAGTCTACCGGAACCCGGTAGGTATAAAGCCTGGGTACTGGAAGCGGTAAAATTACATCGGCGAAAAGGGTGATCCTTGACATGGGGTTAAAGGTAAATAAATAAGCGGCAGGAGGTAGCGGCAGGCGCAGCAGGCTGAGATCCGGTGAATATTGTTGATATTTTTCTACCCATGGTTCCCTATTCCTTCCTAATTTCGCAGAGAGGGGTACGATGCCCATATTATAATCTTATTGCTTTGTCAGACTTCCAGACCATCCTTTCCGACATCAAGAAAAAGAATTATAAATCCGTCTATTTTCTGATGGGTGAAGAACCTTATTTTATTGATCAGATCAGTCATCATCTGGAGCATGATATCCTGGATGAAACAGAGCGGGAATTCAACCTGGCGGTTCTCTATGGCCAGGACCTGAACCTGCAAGCCATTATCAGCGAAGCGAAAGGGTTTCCGATGATGGGTGAACGAAAAGTGGTGTTGATAAAAGAGGCACAGAATATCAAAGGATTAATAGAGAAAGAGGAAATAGACGAAGACGGAGAAAGCACAAAGAAAGAAAAGGAAAAAAAGCATCCCCTGGTTGCTTATCTCGAGCATCCTCAACCCAGCACTATACTGGTATTCTGCTGTAAATACAAAACAGTTGACAAACGCACCAGTTTTGCCAAAGCGCTAGCCAAACACGCTGTTCTTTTTCATTCAGAGAAGGTAAGAGACTACAAAATCCAGGAATGGATAACCCACTATATGAAGGCTAAAAACTTCAATATAGGTCCTAAAGCATTGATGATGCTGGCCGAGTATCTGGGGACAGACCTGAGTAAGATTGTGAATGAGGTGGATAAGCTCATGATAAGTCTGAAGGCAGGATCGGAAATCACTCCGGAAATTATTCAGAATAATATAGGTATCAGCAAAGAGTATAACAGTTTTGAGCTGAATGAGGCGCTGGGAAAGAGAGACATTCTGAAAGCCAACCGGATCATTAATTATTTCGGTGCAAATGAAAAGGAGCATCCGATGGTGGTAACCCTCTCGGCTTTATATAACTATTTTCAAAAACTCCTGCTTATTCATTTTCTTCCTGAAAAAACAAAAGATGCAGCGGCCAAAGCCATTGGGGTACACCCTTTCATAGCCGGCGATTACATTAATGCAGCAAAAAACTATCCTTTGGGCAAGCTGAAAATGATTTTCTCCTTTCTTCATGAATACGATCTGAAAAGCAAAGGGGTTGATAACGGAAGCGCAGGACATGGTGAGCTGATGAAGGAGCTCACGTTTAAAATTCTACATTAACTGATCGCATCAAATGTCATTTCCTTTATATTTATAAACATCCACCCATGAACCACTGGTTAGTCAAATCCGAACCTGTTAAATACAGCTGGGAAAAATTCGAAAAAGATGGCAAAGCCTGCTGGGATGGGGTTCGAAATTATGCAGCGCGTAACAACCTCCGGGCTATGAAAAAAGGAGATCTGCTGCTTTATTATCACAGCAATGAGGGCCTGGATATTGTAGGAATTGCCAAAGTATTAAAGGAAGCGTATCAGGATCCTACTACCACCGAAACAGCCTGGCTGGCCGTGGATATTCAGCCTTATAAAAAGCTGAAGAAAAGTATCCCTCTAAGCCAGATCAAGACCGATAAGATCCTGAAAGGCATGGAATTGGTAAGATTGAGCCGGTTATCGGTATCAACGGTTACCAAGGAGCAGTTTGACAGGGTATTAGAGCTGGGAGGCTTGTAAAGGAGCTTGCCACATACCGGCATTTATCCTCCTCATTTCCATCAATTCTGAGTATATTTGCACCACCAAAAACCAACACTATGCCCGGAACAGAACTCTTTGGCGCGGAAGAACGCAAGGAAGTAAATGATGTACTAGAAACAGGCATCATGATCCGTTACACCAACGATCATCTCAGAAATAATCATTTTAAAGCCAGGGACTTTGAAGCCGAAGTATGCAAACAGACGGGTGCCAAATATGCCCATGCTGTTTCCAGCGGCTCTACCGCCATTGCTACTGCACTGGCAGCAGCCGGTATAGGTGCAGGAGATGAAGTGATTGTGCCTCCTTTTACTTTTATAGCCACTATTGAAGCGGTACTGTTTGTAGGGGCTCTCCCCGTTTTTGCGGAACTTGATGAGACCCTTTGTCTGAGTGCTGAAGGAATCAAAAAGGCTATTACCTCCAAAACCAAAGGGGTATGCCTTGTTCATATGTGCGGTGGTATGGCCGATATGGATCCTATTATGGCCGTGATAAAAGAACATAAGCTGACTCTGGTTGAAGATGCCGGTCAGGCGTATGGCTCCTCGTACAAAGGAACTTCGGTTGGCCTCTTTGGCAAAGCCGGAAGCTTCTCGTTCGATTTCTTTAAGATTGCAACTGCCGGAGAAGGTGGCGTACTCATCACCAATGATGAGGCTACCTATAAAATTGCCGATGTGTATTCCGACCACGGACATGATCATATAGGCACCAACAGAGGCATGGAAAACCACCCTTTGCTGGGATTCAATTACCGTATCAGCGAATTACACGCTGCTGTGGGATTAGCCCAAACCCGTAAAGTTCCTTTTATCCGTAAAAAAAATCAGGAACATAAAGCCTTTCTTACCAAAGCATTAAGCAGCACTCCCGGCATTCAGTTTGCCAAAGTGTGCGACCCTGCTGGTGATTCCGCCACCTTTCTCAATATTCTGCTGCCTGATACCGAGGCCGCCAAACGTTGCGTGGATGAAATGAATAAAGCAGGTGTAGGCGGATTCAACTATTGGTTCCTGAATATGTATCACTTCGTTAATCAGTGGGATCATCTCAAAGAGATGCGCACCGCCTCCCGTCTACCTATCGAGATAACCGGAGCTCCTCAGGACTATAAAAAACTTTCATTACCCAAATCACAGGAAGTGGTAGGCCGTCTCATTTCTTTCGGTATCCGTTGTACCTGGACAGAAGCGGAGATGACAACCCTAGCTTCCAGAATTGCTGCCTGTGTTACCAAAGCCCTTTCTTCCGTTCATGCATAAGAATTTTAAAAACATAGATAAAACGGTCTTCGGGCGCGGCAGCTTTGATCAGATGGATGCGATCCTGGCTGAAAAAAGACAGGAGAATGATCAATTCATTTTATTTATCGTAGACCAGTATTTCAAAGGCAAGCCTCTTGAAAAAAGAATTCCGTTGAAAAAGGGAGATGTGATCCTCTTTATTGATGTGGATATTCACGAACCTACTACAGAGCAAATAGACCACATACGCGACAGTGTAAAAGCTTCTCATGGCATTCCAGCAGGAATTGTAGGGATAGGCGGAGGCAGTATTATGGATATTGCAAAAGCATCCTCCCTCATGTTTACCAATGAAGGATCATCTACCCTTTACCAGGGTCTGAACCTGATTAAAAAACCGGGAGTATATCACCTCGGTGTTCCAACTATTTCCGGAACCGGTGCTGAGTGTTCGATGACGGCTGTTCTTACGGGACCTGTAAAAAAGCTGGGGCTCAAGTGTGACTGGACCGTATTCAATCAGCTTATCCTCGATCCCGATCTTATTGCTACGGTACCACGTAACTGGTGGTTTTATACCGGAATGGATACCTTCATTCATTGTATTGAATCTGAAAACGGCACTCTCAATAATACTTACAGCCATGCTTATGCCGAACAGGCGTTGAAACTATGCAGGGAAGTATTCGTGAATGAAGGCAGCGGTCAAACTTCTGCCAATGATGAAAAGCTGATGGTAGCATCGCTCATGGGAGGCCTGAGTCTTACCTATTCGGAAGTGGGTGTTTGTCATGCCCTGTCTTACGGGCTGTCCAAAATTCTGGGCACCCGCCATTGTTATGCCAATTGCGTTGCATTTGATCATCTGGAAGATTATTATCCCCAGGGGGTGAAAGAGTTTCGCACCATGGTGCAGAAACATCAGATTGATTTACCAAAAAATCTGTCAAAGGAATGGACAGACGATCAGATCACCGCCATGGCAGAAGTAGCTTACAACCTCACTCATATGTGGGTACATGCCATTGGTGCCGATTGGAAAAATAAAATCACAATTGACCTTATTAAGGGATTGTATAGAAGAATGTAAGACTTAAGATTTAGATTTATCTAGCTTATACCCATATGAAAAAGAAAATAGTCAACGTAGGTAATATTCACTGTGGATCGGATGAGCTTTTTCTTATCTCCGGGCCCTGTGTAATAGAAGAAGAAAGCATTATGATGAAGACAGCCGAGAAACTGAAAGAAGTTTCGGAAAAGCTGAAAATCAAAATAATCTATAAATCATCCTTCCAGAAAGACAACCGCAGTAACCTGCAGTTCTATGATGGACCCGGACTGGACAAAGGCTTAAAGATTCTGGCCAAAGTAAAAGAGACATTCGGGTTTCCTATACTTACCGATATTCACTATCGTGACCAGGCTGATGCTGCCGGTGCGGTATGCGATGTGCTTCAGATTCCGGCTTATCTCTGTATGCAGAGTGAGTTGCTGAAAGCAGCGGCGAAAACGGGAAAAGTGGTGAATATTAAACATGGACAATTCCTTTCTCCTGAAAACATGAAAAACCCGGTTTCCAAATGTGTGGATTCCGGAAATGATCAGATCATCCTTACGGAAAGAGGTTATACATTTGGGTACAACGATCTTATCGTAGACCCCCGCGCCTTTTATCACCTGAACCGGATCGGCTACCCTGTTGTATTTGACATCACTCATAGCATCCGTAAATATGGTATACCCAGTGCCGATGCTAAAGGAGGCGCCCGTGAATTCCTGCCTGTGCTTTCCCGTGCGGGAGTAGCAGCAGGTGTGGACGGAGTGTTTATCGAAACCCATCCCGAACCGGCAAAAGCATTGTGCGACGCCGCATCCCAGCTTTGTGTATACGATCTGGAAGAATTCCTGAAACCACTTATTGAACTTCACAATCTGGAAGTAAGCTTTCGTCCCAAAGCCCACGCTTCCGAAGTAAAATCATAAATCTTAAATCATAATTCTTAAATCTTTTCCCGATGCCTAAAGGAATCTATAAAGTACCCCAGCCTCATAATGAACCGGTAAAAAGCTACGCACCGGGCAGCAACGAAAGAAAAGAACTTCAGCGTATGCTGAAAGAACTTCGTGCATCACAGCTGGATATACCGATGTATATCGGAGGTAAAGAAGTACGCAGCGGCAACAAGATACGCTTGTCACCACCTCATGACCATAAACATACACTGGGTTATTTCCACAAGAGTGATAAGAAACATGTAAAACAGGCTATTGATGCTGCATTGGCAGCGAAAAAGAAATGGTCTGCCTTATCATGGGAGCACCGCGCCAGTATTTTCCTGAAAGCAGCCGAGCTGATAGCCGGTCCTTACCGCGCCAAGTTGAATGCTGCTACCATGCTGGGACAGAGTAAGAATGCGTTTCAGGCAGAAATTGACTCCGCCTGTGAGATTATCGACTTTCTTCGTTTCAATGTGCATTACATGACAGAAATTTATTCCGAGCAGCCTGCTTCCGTTCCCGGAATCTGGAATCGTTTGGAGTGGAGACCTCTGGAAGGTTTCATTTATGCCCTTACCCCTTTTAATTTCACAGCTATTGCGGGCAACCTGCCTTCTTCCTGTGCCATGATGGGCAATGTGGTGGTATGGAAACCGAGCAATACGCAGGTATATGCAGCCAATGTGCTGATGGAGATATTCCAAAAAGCCGGTGTTCCGGATGGGGTTATCAATCTGATCTACCCTTCGGGACCTGATGCGGCGGATGTTGTTTTCTCTCACCGTGATTTTGCAGGTATCCATTTTACCGGTTCTACCGAAGTGTTTCAGTCTATCTGGAAAACAATCGGAAATAATATACATACCTACCGCTCTTACCCTCGTATTGTGGGCGAAACAGGAGGTAAAGACTTTATCCTTGCACATTCCAGCGCCGATCCCAAAGCTGTATCCACCGCTATTTCAAGAGGTGCTTTTGAATATCAGGGACAAAAATGTTCTGCAGCATCCCGCGCCTACATTCCTTCCAATATCTGGAAAGAGGTAAAAGAACATGTACTGGCCGATCTGAATAGTATGAAAATGGGGCCGGTAGAAGATTTCACCAATTTTATCAATGCAGTGATTGACGAGAAATCGTTTGACAAACTCACCGGGTTTATTGAACGGGCAAAGAAGGATAAAGGAGTGAGCATCATTGCCGGTGGCAACTACAACAAATCCAAAGGATATTTTATTGAACCTACCATTATCCAGGTAAAAGATCCCAAGTACGTTACCATGTGCGAAGAACTCTTTGGTCCGGTACTTACCCTGCATGTTTATGAAGCTGATAAGTTTGATGATATCCTTAAAACGGTAGATACTACATCCAACTACGCGCTTACAGGAGCTATCCTGGCTCAGGACCGTTATGCCATTGAACATGCTGCCGAGAAGCTTGTTAACAGCGCAGGTAATTTCTATATCAACGATAAACCAACAGGTGCTGTTGTAGGTCAGCAGCCTTTCGGAGGTGCCAGAGGTTCCGGAACAAATGACAAAGCAGGAGCTAAAATCAATCTGTTGCGTTGGGTATCACCCCGTACTATAAAGGAAACATTTGTGCCTGCAACGGATTATAAATATCCGTTTTTACAAAAAGACTAGGAAGCGGAGGCTGCCCTGCGGCGAAACTCAGAGCAAATCACCGATGTGGCAATAGCCGCATTGAGTGATTCGGCGGTGGTGATGCTGGATAAGGCTTCTTTCCCCGAAGGGGTGAAATGAGGGATACGTATTTTATCGGTTATAAAAGGAAGTAATTCGGGCGAAATTCCTTTGGATTCATTCCCAATAACAATCAGTCCGCTATCGGATAAGGTTGTTTTATACAGCTCTTCCCCATCCAGCAAAGCTCCATAAATACGACAGGATCCCTGTTTATTCATATCCTCCAGAAAGCCGGCTAACGGAGTGTAGTGAACCTGCACCCGGGAGATACTGCCCATGGTAGCCTGAACCACCTTGGGATTATATACTTCCACCGTTTCCGGCGAACAGATGATATGCTCTATCCCGAACCAATCGGCAATACGGATTATAGTTCCAAGATTTCCAGGATCCTGAATCGTATCAAGTACCAGACACAGTTTATTAATAAGTGCGGCCGGGCTTAATGTATGACTGGGTATTTCGCAGATAGCCAGTACTTCGTTGGGGCTATTGAGAGAGGATATCCGTTTGAGTTCGCTTTCTTTGATCCGGACAACGTCAATATGATAGTTGAAAATAGAAAGTTGATAGTTTCGGCTGGAATAAATCTGTTTAACAATAATTCCGGAATGGAGCAACTCATTCACGATCTTAATCCCTTCTGCTACAAACAGGCCTTCCGCTTCCCTGTTTTTTTTCAGCTTCAGCGAGTTTATGAATTTGACCTGGTTTTTTGAAAGCATGGCAGAGTTGGCGCCTGAATTTTCGTACTTTTACAAAAGTATCAAAACATCCATTAACGCAAACAAATTTTGCGCAAAGCCGGGAAATACAGTCTCATCCCCTTTTCTTTAGCCGTTGCTTTCCTATACTTCGGGTGTGGCAGTGCACGCAAGCTGAAGGATAACGAATACCTGCTCAAGCGTAACGTTATTCACACCTCCAACCCCAATCTGAACAGGGACGAAATCAATACCTATATCCGGCAAAAAGCCAACAGAAAGATCTTTTTTGTCTACCCTTTTTATCTGGAAATCTATAACCTAGTTAATCAGGACAAACTAAGAAGCCAAAAACAGAGAAGAGATGAACGGATAGACCGGATTAATGAAAAACGCCGTCTGAAGAACCAGGAGGTCAATGAAAAACGAAAGAGTCAGGGCAAACCCGAGAAAACATTTCACCTTAGAAGCAAAGACCGGCTTACTTTCAGAGAATGGCTCGTCAATATTGGAGAAGAACCCACCATCTATGATTCCGTGCTGGCCAATAAATCAGCCAAACAGGTTAGTCTTTACTTGAATAACAAAGGATATTTCAATAATACCGTTAAGGATTCAGCTGTTTTTGGTGAAAACAAAGTAAAGGTTTATTATATCCTTAAAACCCCAAGACCCTATATCATCCGTCGTGTCACTTACGATCTGGATGATCATCAGGCAGGATACTACGTCCTTGCAGATTCATTGAATTGCCTGGTCCGTCCCGGACAGAATTTTGATGCCGATGTACTTCAAAAAGAGCGGGACCGGATTACCAAATTATTGAAAAATGAAGGGTATTACTATTTCTCAAAGGAATATGTTTATTACAATGCCGATACCGCCAATCACGACCGGCATGTAGATATCACCATTGGCTTGAAACGCCTCTCCACCCCTGTTGCAGGTACCGACTCAACCGTTGAAACCGATCACCTGCGCTATACAGTCAACAACGTTTATATCATTACCGACTATGTAAGCCGGACTGAAGACACGCTGCGGAGGGATACCTTACGTACTAAGGATAATTATATTTTCCTGTATTCCCAAAAACTTCATTACAAAACAAAAATCATTACTGATGCCATCTATTTTCACAACGGAGAATTGTATCAGGACACAAAAAATGAAGACACGTATAAAAGACTGGTACAGCTAAAAGCATTTAAACAGGTACAGATCGAATACTTTCCCTCCAAAAACGGGCAAAAAGGAGAGCTGGACTGTTTTATCAAACTCTCTCCCGTAGCCAAACAATCGATTGCCCTTGGTGCGGAAGGTACCAATACAGGTGGTAACCTGGGGGTGAACGGAAGTGTGGTATATCAAAACAAAAATGTGCTGAGGGGAGCGGAAGTATTTGAACTGAAGTTTAAAGGCGCTCTGGAACTTCAAAAACTGGTTGTGAATATCGGTTCCGAACAGGGACAGCAAGGCTTCCTTCCTTTTAACACATTCGAACTCGGTCCCGAGTTTAACCTTTATGTACCCCGGGCCCTCTTCCCTTTTAACCTGTTCCATATTGGCAAGTCCGCCAGCCCCAGAACAACTTTTACCAGCTATTACAATTTTCAACAACGACCGGACTATACCCGTTCTCTTTTCAATATGGGTTATAGCTACGACTGGAGGGAAGGGAAATATAAAAAACATACCATCTTCCCGTTTGAAGTGAGCTTAGTTAAACTATTGAAAATAGATCCGGCTTTTCAGGCGTACCTGAATTCGTATAATGACCCTTATCTGACCAGCCGTTATCAGGATCACGTAACCACCGATACGCGCTGGACCTATATCTATACCAATCAGGAACCCAAGAGAAAAAAGGATTATATGTTTTTCCGTTTGGATCTGGAATCATCCGGTACCGTATTGAGATCATTGGCTGAACTGAGCAATAGCCTGGATATTGTACAGATACCCAAAGATGCAGATGGAAGCTACCGCATAGAGCAAATTAAATTCTCACAATATGTCAAGGGAGGTTTTGATTTACGTCTCTATAAACTCTTCACGACTAACAACCGGCTTATATTCCGCACCTTTGCCGGCTTGGGTGTGCCGTTTCACAATCTGGAAACCCTTCCGTTTGAGAAAAGTTATTATGCCGGAGGTCCTAACGATGTAAGAGCTTTTCAGGCCCGCTCATTAGGTCCAGGATCATACAATCATGCCGATGGAACCATCTATCAGCTGGGCGATATGCAAATGGAAGGCAATCTGGAATACCGGTACAAAATATTCAAAATGCTGAATGCTGCATTCTTTGTTGATGCCGGAAATATCTGGTTGTTGAAAAATGATCCTTCCCGTCCCGGAGGAAATTTTGACCCCAACAGGTTTTATAAAGAATTTGCAATCGGTACCGGTGCCGGTCTTCGTCTGGATTTTGACTTTTTTATTCTTCGTGTTGATGCCGGTGTTCCGTTAAGAGACCCGAGTTATGCAGAAAACAATCGCTGGATGTTCGACAAGCAGCCCTTGCTTAAAACCAATCTCAACTTCGGTATAGGATATCCTTTTTAGAAGACAAAAAAGGAGCAGGAGGCAAAATCCTAAAACCTAAATCTTAGATCTTAATCTCTCATTGTACAATTATCAGCTTCCTGGTTTCGGTAGCATTCCCAATCTGCAAACCGAGGTAATAAATTCCATTAGGGAGTTGGTTTCTACTTAGGTTAATACTGTGTTCTCCCGCCATTAATTTACCCTGTTCCACAGAGCGACATAGTTTCCCCTGCTGGTCATACAACTGCAACCTTACATTAGCGGCTTCCGTCATATTAAAAACCACGGTGCATTGATCACGGAAAGGGTTGGGATAGCAGGTCAAACCAAATGATGACAAGGTCAGATCGTGTACCGAAGCAACATTGCTTGTGCTGGTAATATTGGCTGTATATATTCCTCCGGCATGTGTGGCTACAGCCACCATTCCATCACTTGTACGATAATCGATCATATCACATACCGTGTTACCGATGGTGCTGGCCGCTTGCTGTACCCAAACAGTCCCCGAACTGGTCGTGGTGCCGATGAGTGTGTCTGTGGCATAAACACCTACGCTGGTACCCACCAGATAAACGTAACCGTTGGAAACAGGCATGATACTACCCCATCGTATGGATGGTCCGTTTCCGGTACCGCTGATATTCGCCTCCAGGTTTCCGGCGGCTTTGATCCAGCTGGTACCTCCATTGGAACTATAAAATATACTATAAACTCCATAATTCGAAAAGACAACCATTACATGATCCGCGTTATTAGGATCCAAAGCAATACAGCTTACATATCCACTGGCTGGAAAACCTGAATAGGTAACATTGACAGGAGGAGTAGGAATACCGGTATTAGCGTTATCCAAACGATATACCTTCTGAGCGCTGGTTCCATAATACAATCGGTTAGCAGGGGTTTTCGAAATAGCCACAGCTGTTATTGTTGCATTGGTAGTAGGTACCGAATCGGGAAACTGAACCCAATTAGTAGAAATAGAATCCCACATATTATTCAGAGGTATAGTGCTCAGGTCATTGTTTCTCCACATATACTTCCCTCCTGCCATATACATGAGGTTATTATTATTCGGATCAATCACAAAAGGATTTACAAACTGATACCCTTTAGCTCCAATCGGATCGATACGGCGGAAAGAGGTAACCACGCCGCTGCTGTTTAAAAGCGCCTTGATGGTTTTCCCGTTTTGTATTGACAGGTAATAAGCAGTCTGGTTATCGGCAATGGCACAATAAGAACCATCTCCTCCGTCGGGATGGGTCCAGGCACTGCTAAGTGTAGTATTGTTTGTATACCAGGATCCATTGTCCTGGGCTCCTCCTACGAGTATGTTATTTCCCGGGCTGGCATGATCCATGGCCACGGTATAAAACATAGAACTAATATATCCATTATTGAGTGGTGTCCATACCATGGAAGCAGCCGTATCATTGCTGGTTTTAAAAACACCTCCGTCATTACAGGAAAACATAATCTGAGGATTTGTCGGAGAGAATGCCACCACATGCTGATCGGGATGGTGATTTTGATATGAATTCACCACAGGAAGAACAGCTCCGATTGTATACCCTCCAATTTTCTGTGTATGAATCGAATCGGCGAATGCAGACGAAGAGCGGTATAGGTTAGTACCTCCGATGTATACAGAAGTGGAGTCATCCGGTTTAACCCTTACAATCATATCATAAGAACCCTGTACGTTCCAGGTATCGAAATATGTTCCTGTTCCCGGAAGGTTAGCGCTCAGATCCTGCCATACACCACCTGTTCCGCTTCCATCACCGCTCACATAGGTATATTTCCAAAGACTGTTCCATTCGGGAGTACCCTCGAAATTCACGGTCATTTTGCCATAATGAGGTGTGTTGGCCAGGAAATAAACTTCGTTCTGATTTTGTTTATTAAAGCCCATTACAATACGGGTATAGCCTTTTGGAAAATTAACAGGAAGAATATTCGTCAGCGTTACACCGTCAGGTGAGCGCCAGATACCTCTTACCCCCACAGCTCCCACAGTATCCATCGTTATATACACCACACCGGAATCATTTACGGCTACATCGGTAAAATAAGACGCTCCTCCTTTTAATGTCGTCCAACTGGTACCTCCGTTAGTTGATTTCATGATAGACCCATATAGAGCGGCATATACCACATCCGAAGTCGTATTGTGTTTATCGAGTGCTATGTTCCAGATAATTTGCCAGTTGCTGGTAAAGGTAGAAGCAACACCCGCTGTAGTGGCAGTTATGGGGTTCCAGGTTTGTCCGTCATCAACCGATTTCATCATTCCATGCCCCAGATAATAAGCACCACCACCGCTGGCAGATGCTCCATATCCTTCACCGGAGCCTGAATACCAAACGCTGTCGTGACCGCTGCGTTGATCCTGTACAAGACACGTTACCCCGTGATAGTTGACAGAAGGAATCACCATCGTCCAGCTATTCCCTCCATCGGAAGAGCGCCACATACCACCGGAAGTGGTACCGGCCAGCAGATTGTTTTCATTGTTTTGATCCACACCAAAAGCCCGCGTCCTTCCTCCTACATTCCAGGGGCCCCTGTTTGACCATCCGGCAAAAGCAGACCGTGTCAAAGGAGTTGTTTCATTCACCGGAAGAGTAGCAGCAAAAGCAAGTTCTTTGGCCCGTATATTATCCGGTATTTTTCCATCCGGTGCAGCCAGACGTTTTAGTTCCCATTGCAGACGCTGTTCGGCATCATCTTCCATGCCGGCTCCGGAATGGACTTTAGCAGGGCTTGCCATGTTTGTTTTACGCAGAGCGAATGCTCCCGATATCATTAATATGGAAATAGCCGCAACAACGGCTTTGGTAGTAGTGTTTGTCATGGGGCAATTAAGAATACGTGCATTCAAATCTACTAAAAAAACCGAAAATCAGGCGGCCAGACAGGAGAATGCTAAGGAAATCCTGTTTCAGGGATAATACTTTTTCAATGCTTTCGTAATATGAAGAACTGCAGGACAAACGAATGTGTTTTTCATGGCCAGATCAAGCACCTGATACATGCGTTTGCGGTTGGTATGAGGATATTCTCTGCAGGCAGCAGGCCTGTCGGTATAAATAGTGCAGTAGTTCTCAGCATCCAGAAAAGGACAAGGGGCTGTGTTCAGTACATAATCTCGGTCTTCATCCACATGCAGGTATTTATCAATGAACTGCCCCGGTTTCAGATTCACCCGTTTTGCTGCACGTTCTATATCTTTTTCATAAAATATGGGACTGGTTGTTTTGCAGCAGTTGGCACATTCCAGACAGTCAATCTTTTCAAAAGCTTCTTCATGCAACTCGCTGAAGC